>CAUZMW010000027.1:0-27586 GCA_963581225.1 Gammaproteobacteria bacterium | reverse complement strand
CGCGATCGCTGACCTTTCGTGCCGCGCCCCGCAGTCTTGCCCTGCCCCGCAGCGATACCTCGACCGGCACGCTTGCGCATCTGACGAGCGCCGCGGGCTGGCTTCAGCGTATTCAGGCGCATACTAAGACTCCTCTACCTTAAGCAGATAGGACACTTTATTGATCATGCCCCTGTTCTCAGGAGTATCCAGGACGACTACCGACTGATGGCGGCGGCGCAGACCGAGGCCGTGCACGCACTCCAGATGCCCTGGTACCCGGCCGAACTTGCGCTTCAGCAGAGTTACAGTAACCGTCTTCTTAACCTGCGCCATATCGATCTCAACTAATAATCTCTTCAACAGTCTTGCCGCGTTTGGCCGCGATTTCCTGCGGAGAGTGCATATGCACCAACGCATCGACTGTCGCTCGTACGACATTAATCGGGTTGCGCGACCCATAACTCTTGGCAAGAACATTACGCACGCCCGCGCACTCGAAGACCGCGCGCATCGCGCCCCCTGCAATGATTCCAGTACCATCGGAAGCCGGCTGCATAAAAACTCGTGTCGCGCCATGGCGGCCATGAAGAACGTATTGCAGAGTCGCATCTTTCAGGTGAATCGAGCGCAAATTCTTGCGGGCCACCTGCATCGCTTTCTGAATAGCGAGCGGTAGCTCACGGGCTTTTCCATACCCATAGCCGACACGCCCCTCGCCGTCACCGACTACGGACAACGCAGTAAAGCCGAATTGCCGGCCACCTTTGACCACTTTCGCCACACGGTTGACCGCGACGAGTTTTTCCTGAAGTTCTTCTGTTTTTGCCATTCGTAAGATCCTGACTAGAAGTCCAAGCCCGCCTCTCGCGCGGCATCGGCAAGCGCTTTGATACGGCCGTGATATTGAAATCCGGAGCGATCGAACGCTACCCGGTCTACTCCCACAGCCTTTGCCCGCTCGGCGATCAGCTTGCCGACCGCAACTGCGGCGTCCTTATTCCCCGTTGCCTTGAGGCTCTTCTTAAGTTCCTTCGTGACCGTGGACGCGGTAGCGAGAACGCTGGCGCCGTCCGGTGCAATGAGCTGCGCATAGATGTGTCGCGGCGTGCGATGGACGCATAGGCGTGAGACACCGAGCTTTTTGATTTTTGCCCGGGTCCGTCTTGCCCTGCGCTGCCGTCTATCTTTCTTTTCCATCTGCGACCTACGTCTTCTTAGCTTCTTTCAGGACAATGCGCTCATCGGAGTAACGCACACCTTTCCCCTTGTAAGGCTCCGGCGGCCTGAAGTTTCGAATCTCTGCTGCTACCTGCCCGACCTGCTGTTTGTCGATGCCCTTAATGAGTATCTCCGTCTGACTGGGAGTCTCTACCGTGACGCCTTCTGGCACCTCGTATGACACTGGGTGAGAAAATCCCAGCGTGAGATTGATGGTCTGCCCTTGAGCTTTCGCCCGATAACCGATACCGACCAACTGCAACTTCCGCTCAAAACCGGCGCTCACACCAACAACCATATTGCTGATCAGGGACCGTGTCGTTCCGGCCATAGCTCTGGAGAAGCGGCTCCCCGAACGCGGGCTGACCGCGAGACCGGAATCGTCGTTGACAACTTCGACCTCCGAGTGACACTCAAGAGAAAGGCTGCCCTTCGGACCCTTAATGGTCAGAGCGTTACCCTCGAGGCCAACCTCGATTCCCTTATGAACATCAACTGGACGTTTCGCAACTCTAGACATCGTAGACTCTCAATCCTGCCTCAAGACACGAGGCAGAGAACTTCGCCGCCGTGGCCCTGGGCTCTCGCCTGCCGGTCGGTCATGACACCGCGTGAGGTCGACACGATCGCGACACCGAGACCACCCAGAACGGTCGGCAGCTCGCTCGCCCTCGTATAGACTCTCAGGCCCGGCCGGCTGGCGCGCTCGATTCGCTCAATAACCGGCAGACCTTCGTGGTATCTCAACGTCACGGTAAGCGTGCGCTTATTGTTGTCCTCGTCCTCGGTCGCTACTCCGCCGAGGTAACCTTCCGCCTCCAAAACTTTCGCGACAGAGACTTTCAGTTTCGAGGACGGCATCGACACCGTGAGTTTCTTCGCTTTTTGTCCGTTCCTGATTCGCGTCAGCATATCGGAGATAGGATCAGTCATACTCATCGATGATCTCCTCTTACCAACTAGCCTTCGAGAGACCGGGAATCTCGCCACGCATTGTGGCCTCACGCAGTTTGTTCCGGGCAAGCCCGAACTTCCGGTAATAACCGTGTGGTCTTCCGGTGATCGCGCAACGATTACGCTGCCTGACGGGGCTCGCATCACGTGGCAGTCCCTGCAGTTTGGTCTGAGCGGCCTGCCGCTCATCGTCGGTAGATGCCGGACTCCGGATAACTCGCCGGTACTCCGCACGCTTTGCCGCGTATCGCTTAACGGTGGCGCTTCGTTTTACCTCACGCGCAATCATAGATTTCTTAGCCATCAGTAACCTCGAGTTAGGTACGAATCGGAAAACGAAAGGCGTCCAGGAGCGCCCGGCCTTCCTCATCGTTTCGTGCAGTCGTCGTTATCGTAATATCCAGTCCGCGGATCGTGTCGATTTGATCAAAGTCGATTTCCGGAAAAATAATCTGTTCCTTGACGCCGATGCTGTAATTCCCTTGGCCGTCGAACGACTTAGCGTTCAACCCTCTAAAATCGCGAACACGCGGAATCGAAACGTTGACCAACCGGTCAAGAAATTCGTACATCCGTTCGCGTCTCAACGTGACCTTGCAACCGATCGGTACGCCTTCCCGTAATTTAAACGTCGCGACACTGACTCTCGCATTACAGATAACCGGTTGCTGCCCCGAGATTCGCGCCAGATCCTTGACTGCGAAGTCCAGCACTTTTCGATCCGCCAAAGCCCCCCCGACGCCCATATTCAGCGTAATCTTGCTGATCCTCGGAACCGCCATCGGATTCGTCAGCTTCAGCCGCTTCATAATCTGCGGCATCGCCTCTTTTTTATAAAATTCTTGCAGCCTGCTCATCTCAGCCGTCCAATACTTCGTCGTTAGACTTGAAGTAACGTACTTTTCGCCCGTCTGCCAAACGCCGAATACCTATTCGGTCAGCCTTGTCCGCGGACGGGTTGTAGATCATTACGTTAGAGATATCGAGCGGCATCTCCTTCTCGATAATGCCTCCGGCTACTCCAGCGTTCGGATTCGGTTTTTGATGCTTGCGAGCGACGTTTACGCCCTCGACAAGCACTCTGTCATCGTCATAAACGCGAATGACATTGCCCCTGCGTCCTTTGTCCTTACCAGCGATGACGACAACCTCATCGCCCTGTCGAATTCGTTTCATTGCTTGTCCTACAGCACTTCCGGCGCGAGAGAAATGATCTTCATAAAGCGACTCGTACGTAACTCTCGCGTCACGGGCCCGAAGATACGCGTCCCGATCGGCTCGTAACGGGCGTTCAATAGAACCGCCGCATTGCCATCGAAACGAATAACCGAACCGTCTGGTCGTCGCACGCCCTTCCTCGTTCGCACGACGACGGCGTTATAGATCTCGCCTTTCTTCACACGCCCGCGAGGTATTGCATCTTTTACCGTCACCTTAATAATGTCGCCGATACGCGCGTACCGCCGCTTCGATCCGCCCAAGACCTTGATACACATAACTCGACGGGCCCCGCTGTTGTCCGCCGCCGTCAGGACTGTCTCTGATTGAATCATCCGGTTGCCCTCAGCTTCCTCAAGAGGTCTCTACCGTCTCGATAATTTTCTCGACCCGCCAGGACTTGTGCTTGGACATCGGCCGACACTCTACGATCGCTACCTTGTCACCTATCTTGCAGCTATTCTGCTCGTCGTGAGCAAGCACCTTCGACGTACGACGAATGAACTTGCCATACACGGGATGCCGGATGAGCCGCTCAATAGAGACCGATACACTCTGATTCATTTTGTTGCTGACAACGCGACCAACTACTACTCGGCGGCCTTTCTCGCTGCCGGGTTTTCCATTGGCGCTCGTCTGCACCTTATCCGTCTCTTCCCCGCTCATTCACTCTGTCCTGAAATTTCGACACCCACACGTTCACGCAAAACCGTCTTGATTCTGGCTATATCCCTGCGGACCTTGCCGAACTGATCTGGTTTCGTACCCTGGCCGGTAGCGGCTTGCAACCGCAAGTTAAACTGTTCGCGGCGCAACTTAAGGAGCTCCTCGCTCAACGCTTCGTCGGTAATCGCTCTAAGATCTTTCGCCTGCATCACGTTACCTGCCGCGAGACGAAGGCCGTGCGGACCGGCAGCTTGGCTGCCGCGCGTTTAAATGCTTCGCGTGCAACGACTTCGTCGACGCCGGATATCTCATAGAGCACGCTCCCGGGCTGCACCAGCGCGACCCAGTACTCCACGTTGCCCTTGCCTTTGCCTTGCCGGACTTCCAGTGGCTTTTTCGTAATCGGCTTGTCTGGAAACACCCGAATCCAGATCTTGCCGCCGCGCTTGACGTGGCGCGTCATCGCCCGACGGGCCGATTCGATCTGCCGAGACGTCAGACGGCCACGATCCATCGCCTTCAATCCGAACTCGCCGAAGCTAACGCTGTTACCGCGCTGCGCGAGCCCGCGGTTGCGCCCCTTGTGCTGTTTGCGAAATTTTGTTCGCTTAGGTTGTAACATTGTTAGTCAGCTTTTTGCGGCGCGGGGCCATCTTGGGAGTCTTTCTTCGCGTCAACAGAGTCGAAGATCTCGCCATGGAATATCCAGACCTTGACGCCGATGATGCCGTACGTCGTTTTCGCCTCAGCCAGCCCATAGTCGATGTCGGCTCGAAGCGTATGCAACGGTACCCGGCCTTCTCGGTACCATTCCGAGCGTGCGATCTCCGCACCATTCAATCGTCCGGCGACCTTTACTTTTATCCCGCCGGCGCCGATTCTCATCGAGTTCGTTACCGCGCGGCGCATCGCACGACGAAACTGCACGCGGCGCTCGAGCTGTTGCGCGATCCCTTCTGCTACCAGCTGAGCATCCAGCTCCGGCTTCCTGATCTCCGCAATATTGAGTCGGACATCAGGCAACACCATGCCCAATAGCTTGGCGACTTCCACGCGAAGCTTCTCGATGTCCTCGCCCTTTTTTCCAATCACGATTCCGGGACGTGCGGTATGGATTGTGATATTGGCGCGATTCGCCGGACGGTCGATCTGAATACGGCTGACGGACGCATCCTTGAGCTTCTTCCTTAGAAATTCGCGAACCTGGTGATCTTGATAGACGTTCTCCGCATAAGTCCGGGAGTCGGCATACCACTTGGAGGTCCACTCCTTGGTGATACCAAGACGAATTCCGATTGGATGAACTTTCTGACCCATATGCGTCTACTCGTCTGCAACCTGAACAGTGATATGACTGTTACGTTTGATAATTCGATTCCCCCGCCCTTTTGCCCGAGCGCGGAAGCGCGCGAACGTCGGTGCGTCGCTGATATATATGACCGATACCCGGAGCTCATCTATGTCTGCGCCATCGTTGTTCTCGGCATTCGCGATCGCCGACTCCAGAACTTTACGGACGAGATGGGCAGCTTTCTTCTGGCTGAACTGAAGAATATTCAACGCCTGCGCAACGGACTTGCCGCGAATTTGGTTCGCGACCAGTCTGCACTTCTGAGGCGAGATGCGCGCATGACGTAGTGTGGCTGCAGTTTCCATATCGATCGTTAACTCCAGACCTACTTGGTCTTGCGGGCTCCCGCATGACCGCGAAACGTTCGCGTCGCCGCAAACTCACCGAGTTTTTGACCGACCATATTCTCGGAGATGAGCACCGGTATGTGCTGCCGACCGTTGTGCACGGCAATAGTTAACCCAACCATCTCCGGAACCACCATCGATCGACGCGACCATGTCTTGATCGGCCGGCGATCGTTCGCGGCAGACGCCTTCTCGACCTTCTTCATCAGGTGGGTATCAACGAACGGGCCTTTTTTGATAGAACGGGGCATTCTCTAATCCTTAGTCGTTACGCGGTATGCGCGACCCAACCTACTTTTGTTTCCTGCGGCGAACGATCATGCTGCCAGTGCGTTTGTTGCGTCGAGTCTTATAGCCTTTCGTCGGCACGCCCCATGGAGTCACCGGATGGCGGCCACCGGAGCTACGGCCTTCGCCACCGCCATGAGGATGATCTACAGGATTCATCGCTACACCGCGGACGGTCGGCCGGATTCCTCGCCAACGCTTCGCGCCTGCTTTACCCAGCTTGGTCAGATTGTGTTCGTAGTTGCCGACCTCGCCGATGGTGGCCCGACAGTCGACGAGTATCCGCCGCATCTCTCCGGAGCGTAGACGAAGCGTCGCATAGCGGCCTTCACGAGCAACGATCTGAACCGAGCCGCCCGCGCTCCGTGCAAGCTGACCACCTTTCCCAGGCTTCATTTCCACACAATGCACGAGAGTACCGACGGGAATGTTCTTTAGAGGAAGCGCGTTACCGGACTTAATCGGCGCGTCGGAACCGGACTGGATCGGGTCGCCCGCTTTGCATCGCCGCGGCGCTAGAATGTAACGTCGCTCGCCATCGGTGTAGAGCACCAGCGCGAGATGGGCGCTTCGATTCGGATCGTACTCTATGCGCTCCACGCAACCGACAATACCATCCTTGTCTCGCTTGAAATCGACGATTCGATAGTGGCGCTTGTGTCCGCCACCCCGGTGTCGCGTCGTAATTCGGCCGTGGTTATTACGGCCACCTGTATTCGATTTAGGCGTAAGCAGTGGGGCATGTGGCTTGCCCTTATGCAGATCGTCGCGAACGGCACGGACGACGAATCTTCGGCCTGGAGAGATCGGTCTAGATTTTCGTAATGGCACAACGCTTCCTCGTCGATCCCTTTACTCAACGCCCATGAAATCAATGTTGCTGCCAGGAGCCAGCCGAACGTAGGCCTTCTTCCAAGCCGACAGTCGACCCTTTGTCTGTCCGTGACGCTTCACCTTCCCCTGCACATTCGCTACGGTGACCTTGCCGACCGTGACTTCGAACAGCAGCTCGACGGCGGCTTTGATTTCCTTCTTCGTCGCATCGGGACGGACCTTCAGCACGACCTGATTATTGGTATCGGCGGCGGCAGTCGTCTTCTCGGAAACATGCGGACCGATAATGACGGCCATCAATCTCTCTTGATGCGCTGGATGGCTCATCTGAGACGCTCCTCCAACAGCTTCGCGGCCGCGACCGTCATCACGACGTTCTCATGGCCGACCAGACTCACCGGATCGACGGTGTCGGCCTCGAGCACATCGACGTGCACGAGATTTCTTGCTGCCAGACAGAGATTCTCATCGAAGCCTTCCACAACGATTAGCACATTCTTCACCTGCAGCTCGTCGAGTTTGATTTTGAGTTCCTTCGTCTTCGGCGCGCTGACACCGAACTTTTCGGTCAATAGCAGTCGTTCCTGGCGGATGAGCTCCGATAACACGGAACGCATCGCGCCCCGATACATCTTGCGATTTACTTTCTGTGAGAAGTCTCTCGGCCGTGCGGCGAAGGCTCGTCCGCCACCGGTAAAAATCGGGCTGCGAATCGTACCGGCCCTGGCTCGTCCCGTGCCTTTCTGGCGCCACGGCTTCGCGCCGCCGCCACGAACCTGGGAACGAGTTTTCTGTGCTTTGGTGCCCGCACGCGCGCCAGCAAGATAAGCGGTGACAACCTGATGCACCAACGGCTCGTTAAAGGCGACGCCGAACGAGGAGTCCGCTAAGTCGACCTTGCTGTTCTTACCTTGTAACTTGACCTTCATTACCCTACGCCTTAACGGCAGGACGAACGATGACGTGACCGCCGGGTGCGCCGGGCACACCGCCTTTCACTAACAAAAGGTTTCTCTCGACATCGACACGGACGACCTCGAGATTGGGCACGGTTCGACGAACGTTGCCCATTTGTCCGGCCATTTTCTTACCCTTAAATACACGTCCAGGGGTCTGATTCTGTCCGATTGATCCCGGTGCTCTATGCGCCAGGGAGTTTCCGTGTGTCGCGTCCTGCATAGCAAAATGGTGGCGCTTCACCGCGCCTGCGAAGCCCTTGCCCTTCGTTGTCCCGGCCACGTCCACATGCTGACCGTCTTCAAAGAGATCGACTTTGAACTCGGCGCCGGTCGTAAGGTCTTCGCCTTCATTATCATCCAGACGAAATTCCCAGAGGCTATCGCCAGGTTCGACCTCCGCTTTCGCGAAGTGGCCGGCCTGTGACTTCGCCACCCGATCTGGCTTACGCGCGCCCACAGTGACCTGCACAGCGCGATACCCGTCACGGTCGGCTGTCTTCAGCTGTGAGATGCGATTGGGTAGAGCCTCTATGACGGTCACCGGAATAGACTCACCGGCATCCGTGAAAACGCGGGTCATACCGCATTTTCGGCCCACCAGACCGATTGGCATTGATTGTGTCCTCTTATATCCGCGCCGACTACGTCCGGCCGGCACTTCAGCCAGCGCGCCTATAGCAGCGCTGGCACCCAAAAGTCCCGAGCAGGCTAGCCCGCCGAGACCCCAAAATCTGCTGATGGTCGACTGCTGCCGGCCCAGACGTCCGGCAACTCCCTATCAATAAAGCGGCCCGACGGGATCGATATCTCGCCGAGCCTACGCGTAGCCGTTAAGTATAGCTTACGTTCAACCCGTATAGAAAGCCCTGAAAAAGACTCAGCCCTCTACTCTAGGTCAGGCGGATCTGTACATCGACCCCAGCAGGTAGCTCCAGCCGCATCAGCGCATCGACGGTCTTATCCGTCGGATCCACGATGTCCATCAGGCGCTTGTGGGTCAGCAATTCATACTGATCGCGAGCGTTCTTGTTGACATGCGGGGATATCAGGATCGTATATCGTTCGATCTTGGTCGGCAGGGGCACAGGACCCTTCACGGTGGCCCCCGTCCGCTTCGCCGTCTCCACAATCTCCCGAGCAGACCGGTCGATAAGCCGGTGGTCGAAGGCCTTCAGTCGGATTCGAATATTCTGATTAGCTGCCATTTGCTGTACTCGTTACTCAATGATTTTCGCGACTACGCCGGCGCCGACCGTGCGGCCACCTTCCCGGATCGCAAACCTCAACCCATCCTCCATCGCGATCGGCGCGATTAATTCAACCTTCATCTGTATGTTGTCCCCAGGCATCACCATCTCGGTCGCCTCAGGTAATTCCACCGCCCCAGTGACATCCGTCGTCCGGAAGTAAAACTGCGGCCGGTAGCCCTTGAAAAACGGTGTATGTCGACCACCCTCTTCCTTCGTCAATATGTACACTTCCGCCTCAAACTTCGTGTGCGGCGTAATCGATCCCGGCTTCGCCAGAACCTGGCCACGCTCCACCTCTTCTCGCTTCGTGCCCCGCAACAAGACACCCACGTTATCGCCCGCCTGACCCTCGTCAAGCAGCTTGCGGAACATCTCCACGCCCGTACACGTCGTCTTCATCGTCTCCTTGATGCCGATAATCTCAATCTCGTCACCAACCCGAACGATCCCGCGGTCAATTCGTCCCGTGACCACCGTGCCGCGGCCCGATATCGAGAACACATCCTCAATCGGCATCAAAAACGCACCGTCCACCAGTCGATCCGGCAGCGGTATATACGAATCCAGCGCAGCGACCAGCTTCTCGACACTCGGTACCCCGATCTCCGACGTATCGTCCTCCAGCGCCTTCAACGCGCTACCCGTCACAATCGGCGTGTCGTCACCCGGAAATTCGTACATCGACAACAAGTCACGAACCTCAAGCTCTACCAGCTCCAGAAGCTCCTCGTCGTCCACCATGTCCGCTTTGTTCAAATACACCACGATATACGGCACACCCACCTGCCGCGACAGCAGAATATGCTCTCGCGTCTGCGGCATCGGACCGTCAGCCGCCGATACCACCAGGATCGCGCCGTCCATCTGCGCCGCACCCGTGATCATGTTCTTCACGTAGTCCGCATGTCCCGGACAATCCACGTGAGCGTAGTGCCGCTCATCGCTCTCGTATTCCACATGCGCCGTCGCTATCGTGATGCCACGAGCCTTCTCCTCCGGCGCATTATCAATCTGATCAAACGCGATCGTCTCACCACCGTGCTTAGCCGCCATCACCTTCGTCAGCGCCGCCGTCAGCGTCGTCTTCCCATGATCCACATGACCTATCGTCCCCACGTTCACGTGTGGCTTCGTTCGTTCAAATTTTACTTTGGACATAGGAGTAACCTCTCAAAAACTGCTCAGCAATCGCTGACACATACCGCCGAACCCATACTAAGTTCGATCCTTAATGATGGAGTCTGCAACACTGGCGGGCACTTGGGAATACTGACCGAATTTCATCGTATAGGTCGCGCGGCCCTGGCTCATCGAACGTAGATCCGTCGCGTAGCCGAACATCTCCGCCAGCGGCACCTCGGCACGAATAATCTTGCCTGCCGGCGACTCCTCCAGCCCTTGCAGCACGCCGCGCCGGCGGCTTAGATCGCCGTTGACATCACCCATATAGTCCTCCGGCGTGACCACTTCCACCTGCATCACGGGCTCCAGCAGGACCGGTCTTGCCTTGGCAGCGCCCGCTTTAAATGCCATGGAACCGGCAATCTTGAACGCGACTTCGCTGGAGTCGACGTCGTGGTACGAGCCGTCATAGAGCGCCACCTTGCAATCCACGACAGGATAGCCGGCAATAACACCGTTGCCCATCTGTTCGCGGATACCCTTATCGACGGCGTTAATGTACTCCCTCGGCACGGCGCCACCGACGATCTCGTTGGCGAACTCGTAACCAGTGCCTGGCTCCGCCGGCTCGATACGCAGATAGACATGGCCATACTGTCCGCGGCCACCGGTCTGACGAACGAACTTTCCTTCCTCCTCGATGAGCTTTCGTATCGTCTCCCGATAAGCAACCTGAGGCTTGCCGACGTTGGCTTCGACGCCGAACTCACGCTTCATCCGATCGACGATGATTTCGAGATGAAGCTCGCCCATACCGGAGATAATCGTCTGCGCCGACTCCTCATCCGTGTGCACTCGGAATGACGGATCTTCCTTCGCGAGCTTGCTCAATGCGATACCCATCTTTTCCTGGTCCGCCTTGGTCTTCGGCTCAACTGCAACCGAGATAACAGGCTCCGGGAACTCCATGCATTCGAGCCGAATGATTTCCTTTGGATCTGACAGCGTGTCGCCCGTCGTAACATCCTTGAGGCCCACAGCCGCTGCGATGTCGCCGGCGCGGACCTCCTTCAATTCCTCACGATCGTTGGAATGCATCTGCAACAGACGCCCGATGCGCTCGCGTTTATGCTTGACTGGGTTATAGATCGTGTCGCCGGAGTTCAATACACCGGAGTACACTCGGAAGAAGGTCAGGTTACCGACGAACGGATCGGTCGCGATCTTGAACGCCAGCGCCGAGAACGGTGCGTCGTCCGACGCCGGCCGCTCGCCCTCCGAGTCATCGTCCAGAGTCCCTTTGATCGACGGACGGTCCTTCGGCGAGGGAAGGTAGTCAACGACCGCGTCAAGCATGGCTTGAACGCCCTTATTCTTGAACGCCGAGCCGCAGAGAACGGGCGTAATCTCTCCGGCAACGCAGCGCGCTCGCAGGCCGCGCTTGATTTCTGCCTCGGTAAGTGCGCCGTCCTCGAGATACTTCTCTAGAAGTTTGTCGTCACCTTCCGCGGCCGCCTCGACGAGCTTTTCCCGCCATTCGGCCGCCGACTCGGCGAGAGCCGCGGGAACTTCCGCTTCCTCAAACCGGGTACCTTGAGTCGCATCGTCCCAGAGAATGACCTTCATCTTCACGAGGTCTACGACCCCTTTGAAGCCTTCTTCGGCACCGACAGGAATCTGCAGCACAACCGGAAGCCCCTTCAGGCGCTCCGAAATCTGTTCCACAACGCGAAAGTAGTCGGCGCCGGTCCGGTCCATCTTGTTGATGAACGCCATCCGCGGCACGCCGTACTTGTTGGCCTGGCGCCATACCGTTTCCGACTGCGGCTCCACGCCGCCGACCGAGCAGAACACCGCGACCGCACCGTCCAGCACCCGCAGGCTGCGCTCTACCTCAATCGTAAAGTCGACATGTCCGGGCGTGTCGATAATGTTGATGCGATGCTCGGGCAGGCTCTGGTCCATGCCCTTCCAGAAACAGGTAGTCGCGGCGGAAGTAATCGTAATTCCACGCTCCTGCTCCTGCTCCATCCAGTCCATAACGGCTGCGCCGTCGTGCACCTCCCCTATCTTGTAAGAGACGCCCGTATAGAAAAGGATTCGTTCAGTCGTCGTAGTTTTGCCAGCATCGATGTGAGCCATGATGCCGATATTGCGATAACGCTCGATAGGGGTCTGCCGTGCCACGTCCTTGCCTCAACTCCATTACCTACCACCGGTAGTGGGCAAAGGCCTTATTGGCCTCCGCCATACGGTGAGTATCCTCTCGTTTCTTAACCGCAGACCCTCGATTTTCGGCTGCTTCCATGAGCTCATGTGCTAGACGGAGCGCCATCGTCTTTTCGGACCGCTTTCGCGCCGCGTCGATCGCCCAGCGCATCGCCAGAGTTTCTCTTCGTGTCGCCCGAACTTCTATAGGTACCTGATATGTCGCGCCGCCCACGCGCCTGGACTTCACTTCAACCGACGGCTTGATGTTGTCCAACGCCTGGCCCAGAATTTCGAGCGCTTTCTCGTCGTCCTGCCCGGATCGATCGGAAATTCTCGCCAGAGCGCCATAAACGATATGCTCGGCGACCGACTTCTTGCCGCTCAACATCACCATGTTGATGAATTTAGCGAGCCGCTTATTGCCGTATTTCGGGTCAGGCAATATAGTGCGGCGCGGCGCGCGGCTTCTTCTCGACATGTGTAAATCCTGGGCTTTCTTTAGTTCTTCGGACGCTTAGATCCGTATTTCGATCGGCCATTACGCCGATCGCCTACGCCAGCGCAATCCAGAGTTCCGCGCACGACATGATAACGCACGCCGGGCAGATCCTTTACACGACCACCACGGATCAGTACGACCGAGTGTTCCTGGAGGTTGTGTCCCTCGCCACCGATATAGCTTGTTACCTCGAACCCGTTCGTCAGCCGGACTCGGGCGACCTTACGCATCGCCGAGTTGGGCTTCTTCGGCGTGGTCGTGTAGACCCGCGTACAAACCCCACGTTTCTGCGGAGACGCGCCGAGAGCCGGAACCTTGCTCTTGGCTCTCTTCGTCGATCGCGGTTTGCGAACCAGCTGATTTGTTGTCGCCATCTCTTGCCTATAAATAAAGAGCGGCCCGTTGCCTAGTTTCGGCATCCGGGCCTCATACGATTGCCCTCCAGCGACCTGCTGTCGGGCTTCAAGTTTTTCGAGTCAGCGCCTCGCTGACCTTGGGCAGCAGGAAATTTTAGAGGCGCGCCTCTGGGACTGTCAACTAATACTTGTCGCTCCGGCTTCCTCGGTGTCTGCCTGGGCCTCCGGAGCTTCCCCTTCCGGCGCTTCGGCAAGGCTTTCCGCGGCTTCCGCATTGTCGGCGCTCTCCGCGTTTTCCACACTTTCCGCGCTTGCCGCGCGCTCGATGCCTTCCGTCAGCGAAGCTTCCAGAGCCTTCAATTCCTGGCTGAGGATGTCCTCCTGAGTCCGACGGCGCTCCTCGTGATGGGCGAACCCGGTCCCGGCAGGTATCAGCCGACCGACGATCACGTTCTCCTTCAGCCCGCGGAGTTCGTCCCGCATGCCTCGGACTGCCGCCTCAGTCAGAACTCGTGTCGTCTCCTGGAAGGACGCGGCCGAGATGAATGACTCCGTTGCCAATGAGGCCTTTGTGATCCCCAACAGTACCGGGTCGTACGTCGCCGGCTTCCCGCCGCGGGCCTCGACCTCTTCGTTCGCCTCGAGAACTCTGGCTCGATCGACCTGCTCACCGCGCAGAAAGCGTGTATCGCCCGAACTCCTGACCTCCGCCTTGCGGAGCATCTGCCGAATGATGACCTCGATATGCTTGTCGTTAATCTTCACGCCCTGCAGCCGATAGACGTCCTGGATCTCGCGGACCAGGTAGTCCGCCAGCCGCTCAACGCCCTGCAAGCGCAAGATATCGTGTGGATTGGGTTCGCCATCGGCGATTATCTCGCCGCGGATGACCGTCTCGCCCTCGAAGACATTGAGGTGCCGCCACTTCGGTATCAGCTCCTCATGCCGCTCGCCGTCCTCATCCATGATGACAAGCCTGCGCTTACCCTTGGTCTCCTTGCCGAAACTCACGGTACCGGTATGCTCGGCGAGAATCGCGGGCTCCTTGGGCCTGCGGGCCTCGAACAGATCCGCTACGCGCGGCAGGCCACCGGTGATGTCGCGGGTCTTCGTCGTCTCCTGCGGCAGACGCGCCAGGACGTCGCCGACGACGACCCGGGAACCGCTTGCCATACTCAGGACGGCACCTGACGGCAGCGCATAAATAGCGGGAATGTCCGTGTTCGGGAAACGCATCGGCTCACCGTTATCGTCGACGAGTTTTGCCGTCGGCCGGTAGTCCGTACCCGCACCGCGCTGCGCCGGGTCCAGCACCACGGTACTGGTAAGCCCGGTAACGTCGTCCACCTGGGTGGTAACGGTGACTCCATCGATGAAGTCCTCGAACTCAATCCGGCCACTGACTTCCGTTACGACCGGATGCGTATGCGGGTCCCAAGTCGCCACAAGCTGGCCCGGCTCTACGGCGTCACCGTCCTCGACCTTGAGAATCGCGCCATAAGGCACCTTGTAGCGCTCCCGCTCGCGGCCGAATTGATCGATAACGGCCAGCTCGCAGGAGCGGGAGGTCGCGACCAGATGTCCTTTCTCCTCATGCTTAACAACCTTCACATTGTGCATACGGATCGTGCCGGTACCTTTCACTTCGACACTGTTGACGGCCGCCGAACGAGACGCCGCACCGCCGATATGAAACGTGCGCATGGTCAACTGCGTACCGGGTTCACCGATCGACTGCGCGGCGATGACGCCGACGGACTCGCCCTTATCGACAGCATGCCCTCTGCCGAGGTCGCGCCCGTAGCACTGAGCGCAGACGCCGTAGCGCATCTGACAGGTAATGGGAGAACGCACGAGAAGCTGGTCGACGGACGACGCCTCAAGCAATTCAACGGCAGATTCGTCGAGTAGCGTACCGCCTTCCAGAACGACCTCGCCGGATCTGGGGGCGACAACGTCGACCGCCACCACTCGGCCTAAGACACGCTCCCGCAACGGTTCGACGATATCTCCGCCCTCAACGAGAGGCGTCATCATCAACCCGGTATCGGTACCGCAATCCGGCCCGGTCACCACGAGATCCTGAGCGACATCCACGAGTCGGCGGGTGAGGTAACCCGAGTTGGCAGTCTTTAACGCCGTATCGGCCAATCCCTTGCGCGCACCGTGTGTGGAGATGAAGTACTGCAGCACGTCGAGCCCCTCGCGGAAATTCGCCGTAATGGGCGTTTCGATGATGGATCCATCCGGTTTGGCCATCAGGCCACGCATACCGGCCAACTGCCGGATCTGAGCGGCGGAGCCCCTCGCGCCCGAATCGGCCATCATGAAAATGGAGTTGAAGGAGTCCTGTTCCGTCTCCTTACCCGCCGCGTCTTTCACCGTCTCAAGGCGCAGCTTGTCCATCATCGCCTTGGCGACCTGGTCGTTGGTCCTCGACCAGATGTCGACGACCTTGTTGTAGCGCTCACCGTCCGTCACAAGACCGGAGGCATACTGATACTGAATGTCCTTAACCTCCTGCTCGGCGATATGCAGAATCTCCGGCTTCTGCTCCGGAACGACCATATCGTTGACACCGAAAGAGACTCCGGATCGCGTCGCGTAGTTAAAGCCCATGTACATGAGCTGATCGGCGAAGACGACCGTCTGCTTGATTCCGAGCTGACGATAACTGGCGTTGATGACCCGCGAGATCGCGCGTTTATTCATCGGCCGGTTGATTAGATCGAAATCCAATCCAGTCGGCATGATCTCCGACAGTAACGCTCGACCGGCGGTGGTATCAACGCGTCGTATCTGCGGCCCCGACTCGTCGCCTTCGACCGTGGTTTCCACGCGAACTTTGATCCGCGCGTGCAGTTCTATCTCGTGATTTTCGTAGGCGCGGTGGACCTCCGACACGTCCGAGAACATCATGCCCTCGCCCTTCGCGTTGATCCGCTCACGACTCATGTAGTACAGGCCGAGAACCACGTCTTGAGAAGGCACGATGATGGGCTCGCCGTTGGCAGGCGATAAAATATTGTTACTCGACATCATCAGCGCTCGAGCCTCGAGCTGAGCTTCGAGGGACAGCGGCACATGCACCGCCATCTGATCACCATCGAAGTCGGCGTTGAACGCGGTACACACGAGCGGATGAAGCTGAATGGCCTTACCTTCGATCAATACCGGCTCGAACGCCTGAATACCGAGCCGGTGCAGCGTCGGCGCCCGGTTCAGCATGACCGGATGCTCGCGAATGACCTGCTCCAGGATATCCCAGACCTCGGGGCCTTCGCGTTCAACCAGCCTCTTAGCCGCCTTGATGGTTGTCGCCTCACCGCGAAGCTGAAGCTTCGAGAATATAAACGGCTTGAATAATTCCAACGCCAGCTTTTTGGGCAGACCGCATTGGTGCAATTTTAGGGTTGGACCGACCACGATTACCGAGCGGCCAGAATAGTCGACGCGCTTGCCGAGCAAGTTCTGCCGGAAACGCCCCTGCTTACCCTTGATCATGTCAGCCAGGGACTTGAGAGGTCGTTTGTTGGTGCCCGTTATCGCTCGTCCACGCCGACCGTTATCCAACAGCGCATCGACCGACTCCTGCAACATGCGCTTCTCGTTGCGCACGATGATATCCGGCGCGTTGAGCTCCAGCAGTCGCCTGAGTCGATTGTTTCGGTTGATGACCCGTCGATAGAGATCGTTCAGGTCGGACGTCGCAAAGCGGCCGCCATCCAGCGGCACTAACGGCCGCAGATCCGGCGGGAGAACCGGCAGGACGGTCATGACCATCCACCCGGGTTGATTCTTCGACTCCATAAAGGATTCCAAGAGCTTCAAGCGCTTTGACAGCCGTTTGATCTTGGTCTCGGAATTAGTCGCCGAAATATCCTCGCGAACCTGAGCGATTTCCGTGCTCAGGTCGAGGCTCGTCAACAGATCGCGAACCGCCTCCGCGCCCATGCGAGCGTCGAATTCGTCACCGTACTCCTCGATAGCCTCGAGATAAGTCTCATCCGTCAGCAGCTGGCCTCGCTCCAATGGCGTCATGCCGGGCTCTACGACGACAAACGCCTCGAAGTAGAGAATCCGCTCGATCTCACGCAGCGTCATGTCCAACATCAGGCCGATTCGCGAAGGCAATGACTTCAGAAACCAAATGTGGGCTACGGGACTGGCTAACTCAACATGACCCATTCGCTCGCGGCGCACCTTCGTCTGCGTAACTTCAACGCCGCACTTCTCGCAAACAACGCCGCGGTGCTTGAGTCGCTTGTATTTGCCGCACAGGCACTCATAATCTTTAATCGGACCAAAGATCTTCGCGCAGAAAAGTCCGTCCCGCTCGGGCTTAAACGTCCGATAGTTGATCGTCTCCGGTTTCTTAACCTCACCGTAAGACCAGGATCTGATCATGTCCGGAGAAGCCAGGCCGATCCGGATAGCATCGAAATCCTCAACCGGGGTCTGCTGTTTGAAAAGTTTCAGTAAATCCTTCATCGGGGAACCACCTACTGCAAAATTATTCCGTTAACCAATTCGCCACCGTTGCGACGAACCTAGTTCGTCTGCTCAAGCTCGATATTGATGCCAAGAGAGCGAATTTCCTTTACGAGCACGTTAAAGGATTCTGGCATACCCGCTTGCATCTCATGCGTCCCGTCCACGATGTTCTTGTACATCTTGGTACGGCCCTGGACGTCATCGGATTTGACGGTCAACATCTCCTGGAGCGTGTACGCAGCGCCGTAAGCTTCCAGCGCCCACACCTCCATCTCTCCGAACCGCTGCCCGCCGAACTGGGCCTTGCCGCCCAAAGGCTGCTGGGTAACCAGACTGTACGGTCCGGTCGAACGCGCATGCATCTTGTCGTCTACCAAGTGGTTTAGCTTCAGCATGTACATGTAACCGATCGTTACCGGCCGATCGAACTGCTCACCTGTGCGACCGTTGTACAAGGTCGCTTGTCCGGACTCGGGTAATCCCGCCATCGCGAGGAGATTTTTGATCTCCGCCTCGCTCGCTCCATCGAAAACCGGTGTCGCCATCGGTACGCCATGGCGCAAGTTTCCGGCAAGTTCGATCACTTCCTGGTCACTGAGGCTCTTGATGTCCTCTGTCTGACCACCGGTGGTGTTGTAGATCTCGGTCAAGAATGCACGAATCGAGGCAGTTGACTCCTCCGCCGCGAGCATTGCACCGATCTTCAGACCGAGCCCTTTGGCGGCCCAGCCCAGGTGCGTTTCCAGAACCTGTCCGACGTTCATTCGCGACGGGACGCCGAGCGGATTAAGCACGATATCTACCGGTGTGCCGTCTTCCATATGCGGCATATCCTCAACGGGGACGATCATCGAGATAACGCCCTTGTTCCCGTGGCGGCCGGCCATCTTGTCTCCGGGCTGAATTCGCCGTTTGACCGCCAGGTATACCTTGACCATCTTCAGGACGCCCGGGGCGAGATCGTCCCCTGAGGTAATCTTGTGTTTCTTCTCCTCGAAGCGCCGTTCGAACTCCTCGGTCTGTGCGCGCAGATGTTCGGCCGCTCGCTCAAGCTGAGCGTTGGCCGAGTCGTTCTTGAGACGGACCTCGAATCGCTTCTCCCGAGGCAAGTCCTCCAAGTAGGCCTTCGATATCTTCCCGCCGGCCTTCAAACCCGCGGGCCCGCCGGCGGCGATTTTGCCGAGCAGTAACGTCTCTACACGCTGGTAGATATCGTCCTCGAGAATTCGCTGTTGATCGTCGAGATCCTTACGAACGGCAGCGAGCTCCTGTCTCTCGATCGCGAGCGCCCTAGTGTCCTTTTCGATGCCGTCGCGCGTAAACACGCGCACGTCGATCACGAAGCCATCCATGCCCGGCGGTACCCGCAGAGACGTGTCCTTAACGTCCGACGCCTTCTCGCCGAAGATGGCGCGCAGCAGCTTCTCTTCCGGAGTCAGCTGCGTCTCGCCTTTCGGCGTCACCTTGCCGACCAGTATGTCTCCGGCACGAACTTCTGCGCCGATGAAGGCGATTCCTGATTCGTCCAGCTTCGTCAGGGCCGTATCACCCACGTTGGGTATATCGGAAGTCACCTCTTCAGGCCCGAGCTTCGAGTCGCGGGCCACGCAGGTTAGCTCCTCGATATGGATTGTCGTGAAGCGATCTTCCTGTAGAACTCGCTCGGAGATCAGAATCGAATCTTCGAAGTTATAGCCGTTCCAGGGCATAAACGCGACGAGCAGATTCTGCCCGAGAGCTAATTCACCCAAGGACGTTGACGGACCGTCCGCCAGCACATCGCCGACCTGAATGTTGTCACCAGCTTTCGCCAGGGGACGCTGATTGATACACGTATTCTGATTCGACCGCGTGTACTTGGTGAGGTTGTAGATGTCGACGCCCGACTTACCGGCATCCGTCTCGTCATCGTGGACCCGCACTACGATACGGGACGCGTCGACCGAGTCGATGATACCCCCGCGCTGGGCGATGACCGTCACACCGGAATCCACGGCCACGGCTCGCTCCATACCAGTCCCGACCAGAGGTGTTTCCGTCCGCAGCGTCGGCACGGCCTGGCGCTGCATATTCGAACCCATCAGGGCTCGGTTAGCATCGTCGTGCTCAAGAAATGGTATCAGCGAGGCGGCGACCGAAACGATCTGCTTCGGCGATACGTCCATGTAATCGATCTGATCGGGTGGCAACATCGAGAATTCATTCTGGAACCGCGAGGAAACCAGATCGTCCGCGAACTCGCCCTTCGGTGACAGATTGGCGTTCGCCTGGGCAATAACGAACTGCCCTTCCTCGATCGCCGAAAGGTATTCGATCTTGTCCGTCACCTTTCCTTTGTTGACCTTACGATAAGGTGTCTCAAGGAAGCCGTAGTCGTTCGTTCGCGCATAGACGGCCAACGAGTTGATGAGCCCGATATTCGGGCCTTCAGGAGTCTCGATCGGACAGACGCGTCCGTAGTGTGTTGGGTGAACGTCACGCACCTCGAAACCGGCGCGTTCGCGTGTCAGCCCCCCAGGTCCTAACGCCGATACCCGGCGCTTGTGAGTGACCTCGGACAACGGATTGTTCTGGTCCATAAACTGCGACAGCTGACTGGAACCGAAGAACTCCTTGACGGCCGCAGCAACCGGTTTGGCGTTAATCATCTCCTGCGGCATCAGCCCCTCGGATTCCGCGAGTGTCAGACGTTCTTTTACGGCTCGCTCCACGCGTACGAGTCCGATACGGAAAGCGTTCTCGGCCATCTCCCCGACGCTGCGAATGCGGCGATTACCAAGGTGATCTATGTCATCTACGACCCCACTGCCGTTACGGATATCGACGAGTGTCTGCAGTACAGCGATGATGTCATCCTTGGTGAGAACGCCTGAGCCCTCGGAATCCTCGCGCCCTACTCTGCGATTGAATTTCATTCGACCGACGGCCGACAGATCGTAACGCTCAGGATTGAAGAAAAGATTCTGAAAGAGGTTTTCCGCCGCATCTTTGGTCGGCGGCTCTCCCGGACGCATCACACGATAGACCTCGACCAGTGCCTCGAGGCGAGTCTGGCTCGCGTCTATCCGCAGCGTATTGGAGATAAAGGGGCCGCGATCCAAGTCGTTGACGAACAGGGTCTCGAGTTTCTTCACGCCGCTCGCGATGATCTTCTCGATCAACTCCGCGGCAAGCTCCTCGTTCGCGGTGGCAATTACCTCTCCCGTCTCCTCGTCCACGATATCGTGGGCAAGAATCCGCCCCTCGAGATAGTCCGGCTCGACATCGAGATGCTTGATCTTCGCCTTCTCCAGCTCCCGGACGTGCCGAACCGTGATGCGATGATCCTTCTCTACGATCATCTTTCGGCCAACTTTGATGTCGAAACTGGCCGTCTCGCCTCTGAGTCGCTCTGCGACGAGCTTCAACCGGATACCCTTGGACGATATCGTGAACTCGTTCTTTTCGAAGAACAGATCCAATATCTCCTCATTCGTATAGTCGAGTGCCCGCAAAATAATAGTGACCGGCAACTTTCTTCGGCGATCGATTCGCACGAACACGCTGTCCTTCGGGTCGAACTCGAAGTCCAACCACGAGCCTCGATATGGAATTACCCGAGCGGAGAACAGGAGCTTTCCGGAAGAGTGTGTCTTGCCCTTGTCATGATCGAAGAAAACGCCGGGCGATCGATGCAGCTGCGACACAACCACTCGTTCCGTGCCGTTGATCACGAACGTGCCATGATTAGTCATCAACGGCATTTCGCCGAGGTAGACCTCTTGTTCGCGTATGTCTTTAACTTTCTTCTTGCTGCCTGTGGCTTCTTTGTCGTAAATGACAAGCCGAACCAGGACCCGCAGAGGGGCAGCATAAGTGAGCCCTCGAAGCTGACACTCCTTCACGTCGAAGACTGGTTGCCCGAGCCGGTAGCTGACGTATTCTAGAGCCGCGTTGCCGTTATAGCTGACAATCGGAAAAACGCTATGAAATGCGGAGTTCAGCCCCATTTCCTGGCGTTCGTCCGCGGGAGCTTCCTGCTGCAGGAACTTGTGATAAGACGCAAGCTGGATCGAAAGTAAGTACGGGACATCCAAGACACTTGGAAGTTTCCCGAAGTTTTTTCGAATACGTTTTTTCTCTGTAAACGAATACGCCATCGCGGTTTTCCTCGACTACGGTCGGTCAGTACGTGCGGCTGCACGTTCGTGGTTGTAAAACGCAGAACCCTGCCGTCCCAAGACGGCCGGGTTGTCTGCACAGAAGCTCGCCCACAGCCCCAAACAACGGTGGGCTGCGTCGATGGCGAGCAATCGGCTACGCCGTATCACTTGATCTCGACGCTTGCGCCTGCTTCCTCGAACTGTTTCTTCAAATCCTCGGCGTCGTCCTTCGATGTGGCTTCCTTCACCGTAGTGGGGGCTCTCTCGACGAGATCCTTAGCTTCCTTCAGGCCAAGCCCTGTGACGGCTCTGACGACCTTAATGACGGCGACCTTCTTCTCACCGAAGCTCTTCAGGACCACATCGAACTCGGTCTGCTCTTCGGCAGCCTTCGCGTCCCCTGCCCCGGCTGCCGCTGCAATGGCAACTGGTGCGGCGGCGGATACGCCCCACTTATCTTCAAGCGCCTTCACGAGATCTACGATCTCCATGATCGGCTTATTGCTTAGCTCTTCGATGAGCTCTTCAGTCGATAAAGCCATCCTCATTTCTCCTTGATTCAATTAGTTAACAGTATTCGTATGACGTATCGCCGACAGACTAAGAAGCCTGCTCAGCACGAGCTTGTAGTGTTCGCGCCAACATCGCCGGTGGCTCAGTTAGGGTCCGGACGAGCTGTGTCAGAGGCGCGTTAAACGCCCTTAGCAGCATCGCGCGAGCCTCATCCAGCGTCGGTAGAGCCGCCAGACGATTGAGATCGGTCGCAGCGTACAGCTCCCCGCCGATCGAGACCGAAACCGTAACAAGCTTGTCGTGCTCCTTCGAGAAGTCCTTGATGACGCGCGCGGCGGCACCAGGATCTTCCTTTGAAAAGGCCAGTAGCAACGGCCCGTGAAGAGACTCCTGCAAGCATTGAAAGTCCGTCCCTTCGACAGCCCGGCGGGCCAGCGTGTTCTTGATAACCTTCAGGTACACGCCCGAATTACGGGCTTCGGCTCTCAGCTCGGTCATCTCGGCGACCGTTAAGCCACGGTACTCCGCTGCGACTGCCGAATGGGCAGTAGCCGCGACCGAGTTGACCTCTTCGACCAGCGCTGCTTTAGCTTTGCGATCTAGCGCCATACTTTTCTCCTGGTAGATAACAACGCAACCCGAACGAGCCGGATTACCGCCACTTTTTCGCTGCGAGCTTCAGTCCTCTTGCGTGTCCGCAACATTTGACGGTGCGCCCTCCACCAGGCAAAGCTGATCTAGGTAACACCACCTGCGCAGGCGGCTTTCGCCATTACCCTCTCGGAATCGCCGCGAGGACCTACGGTCTTCGATGATAGCCAGCAACCGCTGGCTCACTGCCTGCCCATCCATGGGCAAGCAGAAAAACTAATCGGCGTCCATACGACGCCCGTGCCTCATGCGCTTACAGTCGCCTGGTCGATAACAATACCCGGACCCATGGTCGATGAGATGGTGACGCGCTTTACGTACACGCCCTTCGATGAGGCCGGCTTCGACTTATTCAAGTCCGCCAACAAGGCCGCGAGATTCTCTATCAGCGCTTCAGCCTCGAAACCGACCGTGCCGATCGAACAGTGAATGATTCCCGCCTTATCCGTGCGGTAACGGACCTGACCTGCCTTCGCATTCTTGACAGCCGCTGCCACGTCGGGGGACACCGTTCCCACTTTGGGGTTCGGCATGAGTCCGCGCGGGCCGAGTATCTGGCCAAGCTTGCCTACAACGCGCATCGCATCCGGGCTGGCGATCACGACGTCGAAGTTCAGCTCACCACCCTTGATGGTTTCCGCCAGGTCGTCCATTCCGACCAGATCCGCACCGGCTTTTTCTGCGGCTTCCGCGTTGGCGCCCTGGGCGAATACCGCTACCCGCACCGTCTTCCCGGTACCGCGCGGCAATATGGTCGCGCCGCGCACTACCTGATCTGACTTCTTGGGATCGATGCCGAGATTTACCGCCGCGTCCACGGACTCGGGAAATTTCGAGTGAGCAAGCTCCTTCACTAATGCCAGGGCCTCTTCAACGGGATAGGCCTTACCGAGCTCCAGGCGCTCGGCAGCCGTCTTTTGAGCTTTGCTGAGCTTGGCCATTACAGACCCTCCACGTCTAAACCCATGCTACGGGCGCTTCCGGCAATGATGCGAACAGCGGCATCCATATCGGCGGCATTCAGATCCGGTTCTTTCACCTTAACGATGTCCTCCAGCTGAGCCCGTGTCACGCGGCCGACCTTGACCGTATTGGGCGTGCCGCTGCCCTTCTCGATTCCCGCTGCCTTCTTAAGGAGTACGGCAGCCGGAGGCGTCTTAGTAATAAACGTGAAACTCTTATCCGTGTAGACGGAGATCACGACCGGAGTCGGCATGCCTTGTTCAAGCGTCTGCGTTTCCGCATTGAACGCCTTACAGAATTCCATGATATTCACGCCGTGCTGGCCGAGTGCAGGGCCCACGGGCGGACTCGGGTTCGCCTGCCCGGCCGGGATCTGCAACTTGATGTACGTATCTATTTTTTTTGCCATCGTTAAAACCTACAGGCTTACGCCTTCTCAACCTGCACGAAATCCAGTTCGACAGGCGTCGAGCGACCGAGAATCTGAACCGCCACCCTGACTTTGCTCTTATCGTAATTCACGTGTTCGACGATACCAGTGAAGTCATTGAACGGCCCGTCATTCACTCGAACGACCTCACCGGGCTCGAACAGCACCTTCGGCCTCGGCTTATCGACACCTTCCTGTACACGGCTCAATATCGCGTCGGCTTCCTTCTCCGTAATCGGGGCCGGCCGATCCGTAGTGCCGCCGATAAATCCCAGCACCTTCGGCACTTCTTTGACAAGATGCCAGGTGTCGTCGTCCATCTCCATCTGCACGAGCACGTAGCCCGGGAAAAATTTTCTCTCGCTGCGCCGTTTCTGGCCGTCCCGCATCTCCACGACTTCCTCGGTCGGAACGAGAATTTCACCGAACTTAGCCTCTAAATCGAAACGCTTGATGCGCTCGATTAACGAGGTTTTCACCTTGTGCTCGTAGTTCGAATAAGCGTGCACTACGTACCACTGTAGCGACATCGCGTTAGCCCCCCTGACCGGTCAACAGCCGTGTGGCATACAGGAGGAACATATCGAGTAACCAGAAGAACACTCCCATAATCAGCGCGAATACCAACACAGTCACGGTCGTCTGGATCGTCTCCTCACGAGTCGGCCAGACGACTTTGCGAAGCTCCACTCGAGAGCCCTGCACAAATCTCATCAACTCCTGGCCACGGGTCGACTGCAGCGCGACTGCGACGCCGGCCGCGAAAGCCAACAGCACACCGATTGCGCGGAAAAGCACCGACACGTCCGCGTAATAGTAGTAGCCAAAGATCCCGCCCACGAGAATACCGCCGGCGACCAGCAGCTTCAGCGTATCTAACGCAGAGTTTCCAGCGTCTACTTTTGTGTCCATCAGTTCCTTCGGCGAGATTCCAGCAACGGCATACGAGCGGCGAGACTTAGCGAGGACAGACTCGGCTGTGACTGCACACAGAGTGCGAGGCCCAACGCTCGATAACCGAGATGGCAGGCCAGGAGGGACTCGAACCCCCAACCTGCGGTTTTGGAGACCGCTGCTCTGCCAATTGAGCTACTGGCCTCTGTCCGACTCCGTCTATGTCACTCTCATCCGTCAATCGCGACTCTTAGCCGCGATCTACTCGATAATTTTCGCGACTACGCCGGCGCCGACCGTGCGGCCACCTTCCCGGATCGCAAACCTCAACCCATCCTCCATCGCGATCGGCGCGATTAATTCAACCTTCATCTGTATGTTGTCCCCAGGCATCACCATCTCGGTCGCCTCAGGTAATTCCACCGCCCCAGTGACATCCGTCGTCCGGAAGTAAAACTGCGGCCGGTAGCCCTTGAAAAACGGTGTATGTCGACCACCCTCTTCCTTCGTCAATATGTACACTTCCGCCTCAAACTTCGTGTGCGGCGTAATCGATCCCGGCTTCGCCAGAACCTGGCCACGCTCCACCTCTTCTCGCTTCGTGCCCCGCAACAAGACACCCACGTTATCGCCCGCCTGACCCTCGTCAAGCAGCTTGCGGAACATCTCCACGCCCGTACACGTCGTCTTCATCGTCTCCTTGATGCCGATAATCTCAATCTCGTCACCAACCCGAACGATCCCGCGGTCAATTCGTCCCGTGACCACCGTGCCGCGGCCCGATATCGAGAACACATCCTCAATCGGCATCAAAAACGCACCGTCCACCAGTCGATCCGGCAGCGGTATATACGAATCCAGCGCAGCGACCAGCTTCTCGACACTCGGTACCCCGATCTCCGACGTATCGTCCTCCAGCGCCTTCAACGCGCTACCCGTCACAATCGGCGTGTCGTCACCCGGAAATTCGTACATCGACAACAAGTCACGAACCTCAAGCTCTACCAGCTCCAGAAGCTCCTCGTCGTCCACCATGTCCGCTTTGTTCAAATACACCACGATATACGGCACACCCACCTGCCGCGACAGCAGAATATGCTCTCGCGTCTGCGGCATCGGACCGTCAGCCGCCGATACCACCAGGATCGCGCCGTCCATCTGCGCCGCACCCGTGATCATGTTCTTCACGTAGTCCGCATGTCCCGGACAATCCACGTGAGCGTAGTGCCGCTCATCGCTCTCGTATTCCACATGCGCCGTCGCTATCGTGATGCCACGAGCCTTCTCCTCCGGCGCATTATCAATCTGATCAAACGCGATCGTCTCACCACCGTGCTTAGCCGCCATCACCTTCGTCAGCGCCGCCGTCAGCGTCGTCTTCCCATGATCCACATGACCTATCGTCCCCACGTTCACGTGTGGCTTCGTTCGTTCAAATTTTACTTTGGACATAGGAGTAACCTCTCAAAAACTGCTCAGCAATCGCTGACACATACCGCCGAACCCATACTAAGTTCGATCCTTAATGATGGAGTCTGCAACACTGGCGGGCACTTGGGAATACTGACCGAATTTCATCGTATAGGTCGCGCGGCCCTGGCTCATCGAACGTAGATCCGTCGCGTAGCCGAACATCTCCGCCAGCGGCACCTCGGCACGAATAATCTTGCCTGCCGGCGACTCCTCCAGCCCTTGCAGCACGCCGCGCCGGCGGCTTAGATCGCCGTTGACATCACCCATATAGTCCTCCGGCGTGACCACTTCCACCTGCATCACGGGCTCCAGCAGGACCGGTCTTGCCTTGGCAGCGCCCGCTTTAAATGCCATGGAACCGGCAATCTTGAACGCGACTTCGCTGGAGTCGACGTCGTGGTACGAGCCGTCATAGAGCGCCACCTTGCAATCCACGACAGGATAGCCGGCAATAACACCGTTGCCCATCTGTTCGCGGATACCCTTATCGACGGCGTTAATGTACTCCCTCGGCACGGCGCCACCGACGATCTCGTTGGCGAACTCGTAACCAGTGCCTGGCTCCGCCGGCTCGATACGCAGATAGACATGGCCATACTGTCCGCGGCCACCGGTCTGACGAACGAACTTTCCTTCCTCCTCGATGAGCTTTCGTATCGTCTCCCGATAAGCAACCTGAGGCTTGCCGACGTTGGCTTCGACGCCGAACTCACGCTTCATCCGATCGACGATGATTTCGAGATGAAGCTCGCCCATACCGGAGATAATCGT
>CAUZMW010000026.1:0-27864 GCA_963581225.1 Gammaproteobacteria bacterium | reverse complement strand
GCGTGGTCCGCACACGCCCATTTTCGACCAGGACGGTACGCTGTGGTTCACGCTGCAATCCGGTCACGTGGGCAGGCTCGTGCCCGAGACCGAAGAGATGACGATTTCGGCGACGCCGACCTCCGGCACGTATCCTTATGGTATCCAGGTCAATTCTAAGGGCGTGCCTTGGTACGTCGACTTTCGCGGTAACCGGGTCGGCAGTATTGACCCGGTGACGGCTGAAATTACCGAATATGAGCTGCCGCATGCCGATTCGCGTCCCCGACGTATTGCGCTTACTCCGGATGACGCGGTCTGGTATACGGACTACACGCGCGGCTATCTGGGTCGGTTCGATCCCGAGACCGGTGACGTTCAGGAATGGGCTTCCCCGGGCGGAGCCGACTCGAGGCCCTACGGCATTGCGACAGTGGGTAACGTGATCTGGTACAGCGAATCGTCGGCGCGGCCAAATACGCTCGTGCGCTTCGACACGGAAACAGAGGTGTTTCAATCCTGGGTGATTCCGTCAGGCGGCGGCGTCATCCGCAACATGATGGCGACCGCAGACGGCAACCTCGTATTGGCCTGTAGCGCCGTGAATCGAGTTGCGTTGGTCGAGGTCGGCACCTAGAACGGGAAGCCGACCAGATAGGCTGTTGCGGGGTCCGAAGGCGAATCGACCCTCAGAGGAGATCGTGATGGGTGACCAGTATGCGGTAGTTAAAGTTGCGGCAGTGCAGGCGGCATCGGTTTTTCTCGATCGCGAAAAAACGACCGCTAAAGCCTGCGATCTGATCCGAGAAGCAGGCCGAAACGGCGCCGAGTTCATCGCCTTTCCTGAGGGGTTCATCCCCGCGCACCCGGTCTGGTATCACCATCATCCCGCGACCAGTGCGGTCGTCAATAAACTGTCTGTAGAGCTCTTCAAGAACTCCGTCGAGATTCCGGGCCCGGAAATCGACGCGCTCTGTGCCGCGGCACGGGATGCGAACGCATACGTCGTCATGGGCGTGTGCGAAAAGCTGCCGAACACGCTTGGCACGATGTTCAACTCACAGGTGTGGATAAACCGAGAGGGCAAGTTTATCGGTAAGCATCAGAAGTTTATGCCCACGGTAGGTGAGCGGCTCGTACATATGGGCGGCTTCGGCGACACATTCGGTGCTTTCGAGACCGAGTTCGGCCCTGCCAGCGGTTTGATCTGCGGCGAGAATTCCAATCCCCTCGCCGTGTTCGGCCTTACTGCGGAGGGTACCCGAGTCCATGTAATGAGTTGGCCCAATCATTTTCCGACCAGCGGTGACCCGTTGCGAAATCGCGTGTCGATCGATTCGCAGGCGTTCGCGCAAATGACCAAGGCCTATGTCGTCTCTTCGTGCGGCACCGTTGACGAGAGTATGATCGACAAGCTCCAGGCCGGCCCGGAGGCCGAGAAGTTCTTGCGCGATCCCGACTGTAGTGGCGGCAGCGTCATCGTTGCGCCCAATAGCCGTATCATTGCCGGCCCAATGGGCGCGGAGGAGGGGATCCTCTACGCGGACTGCGACCTCGAAGCCGGCATCATGATGAAACTACGGCACGACTTTGCGGGGCACTATAACCGTGCCGACATATTCCAGCTGCATGTCAACCGCAATGCACCGCAGCTCTATTCCGTGCACGAAGCAGAGGAAACGGCGGAAGAAGCGAGCGAGGTCCCGAAGCCTGAATCCGGCGCTGACGTTGAGAGCTCGACGCAGGTTTCCCGGATCGGCTCGGCGAGGGCCGGCGAAGGAAAGAGTTAAAGCCATCGCCCCCACCGCAGCTGACTCTTCAGGCGAAACGAGTCAGTCTCATAGGCCTCACTACTCCGCGACGTCGCCGGTCAAAAGTCCGTAGGCTTCCGTGATCAAGCCGACTTTCCTTGTCTTGAAGAGGAGCCAGTTTTCGTAACCGGGAAAGGACAGATTCTCGCGCATCTCCTCCAGACTTCTCCCATCGGCGATCCCGTTCGATACCGCCGCCTCGAGTGCTCGAAAAAAGTCTAGATAGAGAGTAAAATCGGCTTTGTTCCCGACAAGGTTGCCGTGTCCGGGAACGAGAATGTCAAAATCCAGTTCCTGAACTTAGGCGTTGGCGTCTACGTACTCACTCACGGTATAGCCGTTTAAACTCACCGGAAAGCGTTTCACGTGTAGAAGATCTACGCCGAACACTGTGCGCTCCTCGGGAAAAAGCAACACGGTCATGTCATCGGAGTGCGACGGACCCGGGTGCATCAACATGACGCGGCTGCCTCCCAATTCGAGGCTCATCTGCGTCGAATAAACGATGTCTAGTCGAGGGGTGTCGGCATTGATTTCTATGCCGGTAATACTATCGCCCCCGTCGCGATCGTAGGTATCGAAGCTCCCGGGATAGTCGGGGTCGATCGCTTCGGACCGCTCGATTCTGCCGTTATCGTTGCGGTCCATCTGCCCAGCATTGCTGGGGAAAGACGCGTTAAATGCGGTTACCACGTTTTCGTGTGCCACAAACGTTGCTGTGTCGGCAAATACGATTCCGCCTGTTGCGTGTTCCGGATGATGGTGGCTGTAGATCACGTACTTCACGGCGGAGTTGAATCGCTCCGCCAGCTTCGTCTTGAGCCATCGCGCGAAAGCGATGCCGATCGGATAGCCCAAGATCACGCCGTCGGGCGTCACGAGAAACACCGTGTTGTGTATGTTGTCTCGTGCTTCGTAGAGATTACCCGTTATGTTCGTTATCGCCCGTAGGGGAGCATCCGCGCCGTCGTCTTGCTGCGCGCAACCAACGACGATAGGCAGAGACAGGTGGCGGTCGCCGAAGGCAATAAGCGAACAAGCTCGGTCATTGGCTAGTCTACGTGGGTCAAACAACGAAATCTCAAGAAAGGTTAGAGCGCAAGCGGTGTACTAGGCGTCGAATGGCGGGTAGAGCAGACAGATTGAGGTGAAGACGGTGGCACAGAAACGCCTGATTCGGAGGAAAACCGGTTTGATCGCGTGCGCTTACGAGGACTCGATAGCGACGGCGTAGTCTGCGTCGGTGTTGTTCTCGACATCTTCCAAGGATGCGCCGGGTAGCAGTGCTACTAGGCGAATTTCCCCGGCCACGAATCGAAATTTCGCCAGATCGGTAATGAGTACGTTCACCGCCCGTGTGGCGGTAAGCGGCAGCGTGCATTCCGAGACCAGCTTCGGTTTTCCGTCTCTGCTCGTATGCGTCATCGTGACAATCAGTCGCCTGGCGCCACTCGCGAGATCCATCGCGCCGCCAACGCCGAGCAGTGGCTTGCCTGGTACCGCCCAGTTCGCAAGATTTGCCTGTCGATCGACTTGCAGTCCACCCATGACCGCGACGTCGACGTGTCCGCCGCGAATCATTGCGAATGAATTCGCGCTGTCGAAATAGCTACTGCCGGGTAGCGCCGTCACTGGTATCTTGCCGGCGTTGACGGGGTAGTCCATGGCGCCACCCGACTCCGGCTCAGGGCCGACGCCCAGCATGCCGTTCTCCGTGTGCATGATGATGCCATGCTCGGGACGAATCAGGTCGGCAACAAGCGTAGGAATGCCGATGCCGAGGTTTACGATATCGCCGCGCTGCAATTCGTTGAGCGCGGCACGGGCCATATTCATGCGGGAATCGTCGACGCGTTTATCGCTCGCCGCGATCGATGCCGATGAGCCCAAATCGTGAAGACTCGTATGAGCTTGTACGAGATAATCGACGAAGCACGCCGGTGTGTGAATATGATTTGGGTTAAGTTCTCCGATCGGCACGATGTGCTCGGCCTCCGCGATGACGAGTTTCGCTGCGGTAGCGGCTGCCTGGTTGAAATTATTCTCGGTCATCCGATACACGAGGTTTCCCGCCGTATCCGCTTGCCACGCGCGAACCAGAGCGACGTCGGCTGTCAAGGCCGGTTGGAAGACATGTTCCTGCCCGTTGATGACTCGGAGTTCCCGTCCCTCCGCGAGCGGCGTACCCGCAGCGGTCGGCGTATAGAATCCACCCAGACCAGCGCCGCCCGCGCGTATCGCCTCGGCCAGCGTACCCTGCGGTAACAGCTCTACCTTGAAGGTGCCGGATTGAGCAGCTTTCACGACCTCCGGATTGCCGGTGAAAAAAGATCCAATCGCTTTCGCGATCCGCCCCTGGCGCAGTAAGCGGCCGCCCCCCAGTCCTGGCTCTCCGACGTTGTTGCCGATATAGGTCAGCTCCTTGGCATCAGTTTTCGCGATCGCGTGCAGTAAATGTATCGGATGGCCGGTCATGCCAAAGCCGCCAACGACCAAGGTGTCTCCCGTCTTAATTAATCTCGCAGCATCATCAACGGAGATTTGTGCCGCGACTTTCATTAAATGAGGCGGGCTCTGTCGTGTGGTGCTGCATAGTCCAGCTCGGGTCCAATCGAAACGATGCGAGTCGGATTGATTTTCTCATGACTGCCGTAGTAGTGAGATTTTATGTGATCGAGTCGGAGCGTCCCCGCAATCCCCGGCTGCTGATAGAGATCGCGCACGTAACCCGATAGATTCTGGTAGTCAGCGATTCGTCGGATGTTGCACTTGAAATGCCCAACGTAGACGGGATCAAAACGCAACAGGGTTGTCACCAGTCGCCAGTCTGCTTCGGTAATGCTGTCGCCGGTCAGGTAACGCTGGCTCGATAGTCGCGCATCGAGCCAATCCAACGTCTCGAACAACGGTGCCACCGCCTGTTCGTAGGCTTCCTGCGTGGTTGCGAAACCGGATTTGTAGACGCCGTTGTTGACGGTAGTGTAGATGCGCTCATTCAGCGCGTCGATCTCCGCGCGCAGGTGTTTGGGATAGTAGTCGCCTGGAGTTGCGCCAACCTCGTCGAATGCGCTGTTCAGCATCCTGATTATTTCGGATGACTCGTTCGACACGATCGTGTCGCGTTCCTTGTCCCAAAGCACGGGTACGGTAACCCGCCCAGAATAATGTTTTTGGGCTGCCGTATAGATCTCGTGAAATAGCTTGGCGTTGTTGACGATATCCGGAAGCTCAGAATCCTTGAATGTCCAGCCGTCCGTGCCCATAAACCAATCGACAACCGACAGCGAGATCACGTCCTCTAGCCCCTTCAAGACGCGATAAATCATCGTCCGGTGGGCCCAGGGGCACGCATAAGAGACGTACAGGTGATAGCGATCGGATTCTGCGTTAAAGCCGCCATCTCCGCTGATCCCGGGCGATCCATCCGCGGTTATCCAGTTGCGGAACTGAGTCTCGGTGCGGACGAAGCGTCCCCTTGATGCCTTCGTGTCATACCATTGATCGTGCCATACGCCGTCGATGAGAAGTCCCATTGGCTACTCCTGAAAGCGGTTATTTTTGAAATCTCTAAAAGCCTGCATCACTTCCTGGCGGGTATTCATGACGAATGGGCCGCCACGCGCGACCGGTTCGTTCAGACACCGGCCGGCAATCAACAAGAAGCGCACACTATACATTGCATGGCCAAAGCCCATGATTTGATCCTTTCGCTCCAGCATCTCTTTGACGTCACTGCGCGCGGCCTCGGTGAGAGCGGTTGGGGAATAACCAGTAAATGCATATGGAACAATTGCTTACGATATAAATATCAGCATCGACTAGAGTAAGATTCCATGTTTGCCTGGGTCGCAGAAATTTCGTCCTGCGCTATTGCCCGAGCAGGGACCTATCGGTGACAAATATGATAAGTTCGCCGTAGCTGCCGTGGGCACCCCGAGCGGGGCTACGGGAAAAATCGGCCGGATCTCCGCGTTATCTTCGTAGGATAAGTGTGGGGTAAGATTAAGAAGGAGAAGATCTCGTGAAGACGAGAGAACAAGAAAAGATGTCTACCCTAGCTTCCATCATTTGCTGTGCCTTGGTGCTTGCCCTCAGCGCGAGTATGCCCGTGCAGGCGCAGGTCATCGCTGCCAGTCCTTCGTCAAACTGCGACGAGAGATGGGCAGGACCGAGAGGCTCTCAAGCACTGATCACGGCCGCGTACGACGAGATTGTCGGGCAGTAAGTTTCGCTCGGCCGATTCGACGGCTTGAAACACGCCATCGCTGCAGGAAGGATTAACGTCATGCGGATAGCAACCCGGTATCGAAGTGTGTGGGCCATTGTCGGCTTGTTGCCACTTACGTGGAATTGGGCGGCTGCGCAGAATACTGTGCGCGACTTGCCGTTCGACCAGCGTACCGCCAATACGCCCACAACAGTCGCGGCTGACGAACTCGTGGCGGAGATCCCGCAGTTTATCGTGGATCCATTCTGGCCGAAGCCGCTGCCGAATAACTGGATTGTCGGCCAGGTCTCTGGTGTCCACGTTGATTCGGACGACCACGTCTGGATCGTTCAGCGGCCTAATTCTCTGAGCGACCGAGAAATCGCAGCCACCCAGGATCCGCCGGGCAGCAAGTGCTGCTTTCCCGCTCCGCCCGTGCTGGAGTTCGATCAGAGCGGCAATGTGTTGCGAGCCTGGGGCGGACCTGGCGAGGGCTATGACTGGCCGAGTTCGGAGCACGGCATTCATCTCGCGGACGGATTCGTCTGGCTCGCCGGCAACGGCCAGGGCGACAGTCAGATTCTTAAATTCACGATGGACGGCGAGTTTGTGATGCAGATCGGCCGGCCGGACCAGGGCACAGGCAGCAATGATCTTCAGAATCTCGGTCGTCCGGCGGACCTGTTCGTCGATGTCGAGGGGGGTGAGGTCTATGTAGCGGACGGTTACGGCAATCGCCGCATCGTCGTGTTCGATTCCGAAACCGGCGACTACAAACGGCATTGGGGAGCCTATGGCAACAGGCCTCACGACAATCCCATACCGTCATACGATCCAGCCGTGCCTCCATCCGACCAGTTTGGGAACCCGGTTCACTGCGTCCAGGTTTCTAGGGGCGGGCTCGTCTATGTCTGCGACCGTACCAACGACCGCTATCAGATCTTCCAGAAAGACGGCACTTTTGTTTCGGAGGCGTTCTTTGAGCCAGACACTCTAATGAACGGTTCGGTCTACGATCTCGTGCTGTCTGTGGACGCTGATCAGCGTTTCATTTTCATGGTCGACGGTTTTAACAACGAGATGAGAATTGTCGATCGCGCGTCTAATTTAACACGGGCGCGCGTTGGTCGGCCGGGCCGCTGGGCAGGGCAGTTTCACGCTGTCCATGACATCGCGATAGATTCGCAAGGCAATCTATTCACGACCGAGGTGAACACCGGGCAGCGCGTCCAGAAATTCCGCCGTCTCGATCAGTAGCGGGGCTACAGACCGCGGCTTCTCTCCGACAGGCGTTATGCGGAGTCGGCTTTTCCGGCGGGCGTCTGGTTAACCCAATAATCCGGAGCGGCTTTGGATTTCTTCAGCCCCTCTCTAGTCTCAAAGCCCGGTGCCATCGAAGCCGAAGATTGTCCGACCATCACCTCGTGATGATCGATGTTCAGCAGCCGCAACCAACTCTGCTGCCCCAGCGTCAGGCCGATCGCGCACCCTAGCTCTACCAGTTCCTGCTCGCTGAAGTGTTTGTGCTGCCGATCCCAGAAGGCGTCGTCCGTGTCGAGTCGCCAGACGATCGCTTCTGCATAGGAGAGTGCCGCTTTCTGGCGGTCGTCGTATCTCTCGGATTTCTCGAAGTCCATGAGATCGTCCACCTGCGCTTCTTTAACGCCTGCATTCTGACCTTTGACGGAGCGTTGATTGCCGCAAAATTCACAGATGACCGACCGCGAGACGTAGAGACGGCAAAGCTCTTTTACTTCGTGCGCAAGGACGCCGTTACGAAAAATATTATTCCAGGACTCGGCGAAAAACCAAAAACAGGCCGGCACGTGGGCGCGTACCGCACTACTCTCAGGACGCGGCGTTCCCTCACGTACACAGCGCTCCATCTCCTCCCGCATTTCGGGAGTCATCAGATCGAGTGGGACGTAGCTGATTCGTTGTTGGTTCGTCATGACACTCTCCTGTTATTGACCCGACTAGTCATCGATCCTACGAATAACCAGGCGTATTCGGCCTCATCGCTCGGTACTTCGAGTGTGAGTATAGGCTAAGGTTCCGACCTGGCGCGGTGCGCGCTGGTATAAGGTGAGCCCGAGGGGATAAGATGAGCCCCATAACCACAACGGCAGCCAGAGCCGAACCACGGGAGAGAATCATGTCCGAGTCGTTAGGTCGTTTTCTGATTACCAGTTTAATGGCGCTTGGTCTCCCGGCGCTGGCCCAGGCACAAGCCGGGCACGAGTTGCCGGACGGGGCCGGTAAGGAGCTCGTCCAGGCCGCCTGTGTGGCCTGTCATGAAACCGATCTCATCGTCGCCTCGAATGGCTACACGAATGAACGATGGCGCCATCTGATGAGCAAGATGATTGATCTGCCGGAGTCGTTGGCGTCCGATATTGCGCAGTATCTGGCAACGAGCTTCCCCGAAAACGATGCACTTTTTCCGACGCTGATCGCCGGCGACACCGAAATCACCTTTCAGGAGTGGACCGTACCCACACTCGGGCAACGGCCCCGCGACCCGCTGATGACGCCGGACGGCATGGTCTGGTGGGCCGGGATGTACGGCAGCCTTGTCGGCCGGCTCGATCCGAAGACCGGGGAGATGACGGAATTCTTGCTCGATCCGACCGCTCGGCCGCATAGCATCATTGACGATGTGGCCGGCAATATCTGGTATACGGGTAACAGTAACAGCTCGATGGGCATGCTCGATCCGGTTACCGGCGAGATCACCGTTTACCTGATGCCCGATCCCGCGGCGCGCGACCCGCACACGCCGGCGTTCACGCCCAGCGGCGACCTCTGGTTCACCGTACAGAACAGCAACATGCTCGGCCGCCTTGTCCCGGACACGGGAGATATCCGGCTGATTACGATGCCGACTGAGGGCGCACGGCCGTACGGCATCAAAGTGGATTCGAAGGGCACGATATGGGTCGCTTACCGTGGCAGTAATGCGATAGCTAAAGTCGATCCCGATTCGTGGGAAGTAACCGAGTATCGGACGCCCAACCCGAATCCGGAGTCGCATCACGGCAATTACTATATTCGCCGACTCGCGCTCGCGAGCGACGATACGATCTGGTATGTCGATTCCGGCCGCGGTTATATCGGCCGGCTCAACCCGGACACCGGCGAAACCAAGGAATGGCCGTCGCCGAGCGGGCCGCGGTCTCACCCGTACGCCATTGAAGTCATCGACGGCATCGTCTGGTACAACGAGTCGGACCAGCGTCCTGATGCGCTCGTACGCTTTGATCCTGCGACTGAGGTATTCCAGAGCTGGGCCGTTCCTTCCGGTATCGGCATCATTCGGAATATGCGGGCGACGCCTGACGGCAATCTGGTGATTCATCAGAGCAGTACGAATACCGTCGGGCTGGTCATGATCGCCGACAACGAGAGCTAGCCGCCGTGAGCGCGCCCGCCCGGGCATGCACGTGGGCAGTGGTCGGCAGCAGCCTGCTGGCGTTCGTTTCTGCAAGTGCTGTCGAGAACGGAACCGCGGATGGGGAGTGGTCCACCTACGGTGGCGATCTTGCGAACACCAAGTATGCGCCGCTGAATCAGATCGACGCCGACAACTTCGATGACCTCGAGATAGCGTGGCGCTTCAAGACGGATGCGCTCGGCCCCACGCCGGAATATAACCTTCAGGCGACGCCACTGATGGTCGGCGGCGTTATCTACACGACGGCCGGTACGCGTCGAGCTGTCGTGGCGCTCGACGCGGGCACCGGCGAGATGTTGTGGATGCATCGCGAGCACGAGGGCGAGCGCGGCGCGGCGGCACCGCGACGGTTGTCCGGGAGAGGGCTGGCCTATTGGAGCGAGGGTGACGAGGCGCGCATCATCTACGTCACACCGGGTTATCGGATGCTCGCGCTCGATGCGGCGACCGGCGTTCCGGTACCCGGCTTTGGTACGGACGGTGTCGTTGACCTCAAGCTGGAGATCGACCAGGAGATGGACCTGATCACCGGTGAAATAGGCCTCCACGCGACGCCTATCGTGGCAGATGGCGTCATCGTTGTTGGTGCCGCGCACCTAACCGGCTCGGCTCCCGTCAGCCGACGCAACGAGAAAGGCTTCATCCGCGGCTACGACGCAGTGACCGGGGAACGGCTGTGGATCTTTCACACGATACCGAGCGCTGACGAGTTCGGTGTGGACACGTGGGCGGAAGGCACGGCTGCCTACACTGGCAATACCGGCGTTTGGACGCAAATGAGCGTGGATGAGGACCTCGGGCTTGTCTACCTGCCCGTTGAGCAGCCCACCGGCGATTACTATGGCGGCCACCGGCACGGCGACGGGCTGTTCGGTGAGAGCATCGTCGCCGTCGATCTCCATACCGGCGAGCGGCGTTGGCATTACCAGCTTGTGCATCACGGCATCTGGGATTTCGACATCCCGAGCGCACCGATTCTCGCCGATCTGGTTGTCGAAGGCCGGCCGGTGCAGGCGTTGATACAGCCGACGAAGCAGAGCTGGCTCTACGTGTTCGACCGCGTCACCGGTGAGCCGATCTGGCCGATCGAGGAGCGGCCGGTGGAGCAGTCGGCCGTACCTCTCGAAGTGTCGAGCCCCACACAGCCGTTCGTCACCTGGCCGCCACCGTTCGATCGCCAGGGTGTCTCACTCGACGATCTGATCGACTTCACGCCGGAACTGAGATCGGAAGCGATCGAGATCGTCTCGCGCTACAAGATCGGACCATTGTTTACGCCGCCTGTCGTGAGTCGCTGGGACGGGCCGCTCGCTACGCTGATGCTGCCGTCTACTGTCGGCGGAGCCAACTGGCCAGGTGGTTCGTACGATCCCGAAACGGGATTGTTCTACATTCAATCTTCTACACAAGTGTCGCCGCTCGGTCTTATCGCTCCTGCCGAGAACCAGTCGGATATGGCTTATATCCGCGGCATGGTGACCGATCCCGCACTAGGGGAGCCGCCGAACGACGGCCGTGCCGTACCGACGGTGCAGGGGCTGCCGATCATCAAGCCACCCTATGGGCGCATCACGGCATTCGATATGAACACCGGCGAACTCGTCTGGCAGATCGCGCACGGGGACACGCCCGACGAAATTCGAAACCATCCGTTGCTTGCGGATCTGGATATACCGCGCACAGGCCGGCCCGGTCGCGGCGGCGTGCTCGCCACCTCGACGTTGCTCATCGCCGGCGAATCCGGTTTCGTCACGACGCCCGATGGCCGCGGCGCGATGCTGCGTGCGTATGACAAGGCGACGGGCGACGAACTCGGTTCGGTGTATATGCCGGCACCCCAAACGGGAGCGCCGATGACATACATGCTCGATGGCAGGCAGTACATCGTGGTCGCCGTTAGTGGCGCGGACTATAGTGGCGAGCTGCTGGCATACGCGTTGCCGGTGGACGAGTAGCGCCAGCGCCTGTTGCTTCTGGGGGAACGATGAGATCGATACGGGAAATTCCCGGCTGCTGTGCGGGCGCGATGATATTTTTCGCGACTTGCTCGTCTGCGCAACAATCGCAGGGCGTTACGGATCAGAGCCACTATTTAAAGTCGTCCGATATCACGTATGCAGTCGTCGACGGGCGCGAGCTCAAGTTGGATCTCTACCTGCCGACGGACACGGCGGATCCGCCGTTGCTCGTGTGGGTACACGGCGGCGCCTGGCAACGAGGATCGAAGGAAACGGTCTATACAACGGACTTCGTGAAGGACGGCTACGCCATCGCCAGCATCGAGTTCCGCAACTCCGTCGATGCTGTGTTCCCGGCGCAGGTTCATGACATCAAAGCCGCGATTCGTTTCCTGCGCGCGATGGCTGCGACGTATGGCTACGATGCGACGCGAATCGGGATCCATGGCAGATCGTCTGGCGCGCATCTAACCGCACTCGTCGGCGTGACCAACGGGCACGAGGGGCTCGAAGGTGAAGTTGGCGAGCATCTCGATCAATCGTCCGACGTCCAGGCGATCGTGAGCTACTTCGGCGCCTCGAATCTCAACTCTATTCTGGATCAATCAACGCCGTTCGGATTATCTGAACGCGCGCCGGCGCTGGAGTTGCTCCTCGGAGGTCCGGTAGAGGGACGTAGAGAATTGGCGGCATTGGCGAGTCCCGTGTCGCATATCGACGCGGCGGATCCGCCGCTGCTCATCCTGCACGGCGATCAGGATCCGGATATGCCGATCAATCAGTCACACGAACTCCACGGCGCTTACAAGAGACACGGTCTGCCGGTTCACTTCGAGGTCATTCACGGAGCAGGGCACGGTGGGGAACCGTTTTTCGATAGCGAACGTAACGCGATGGTTCTGTTTTTCTTGAACGAATTGCTTCGCTGAGCGACGACTTCAGCTTAATCCCACTCCAACTCGACGCCGTGGCCTCGCGCCTGGTCGCCGTGCATCGGTGTCACGAACCCGAGCAAGCAACCGTTCGTGCCGTCGCGTAGTAGATGGCATCTGACGTTGATAGGATCGCCGGGCCGTACATCCTCCGGGGTGACACCATTTTGCATGATGCCGTTGGGACCGGTGGCTTCAAGCGCCCAGATCGTCGTCTCGCCGTTTTCGTCGACCACATCGAGATAAATCCAGGAATGCGGATTGATCAGATGTACTTCGCTGACCGTGCCCTCCAGGTTTGTCCATACCGTGATCTCGTATGCGTTATGAGAATGGTGGGACCATACCGGCAAGGCGAGCGCTATGGCACATAGTGTTACAAGCCCCAGAATTCTAGTTCGCATCGTCACGGATCCCCATAGTTTTCCAGATGCTCTAATCGGTTACCTGATGACCCGGGCCGGTGGCGGATAGCCGTTGGTATACAGGCGAGTACCCTCCCACTCATAGCGTACGGGCTTGAACTCGCTGTCGAGAAACCGCAGCGATATCTGAAAGAGTCCCGGTGCAGGCGCCCCTTTCGGCACTGTGGATTCAAGAATATAGAGACGGTTCTCGTGCATATGAATTACAGCAGACGTACGCGATTCGTCGGCGTTCGTCAGGCGGATCGCGTGGCCTTCGACGCGATCTGAGTTGTAGTGCGCATAGTGCATTACCTCGACCCCTTCCCGATTCATGATATTCCACGATGCATAGACGATCGCGCCACGCATTTCTTCGGGGCCGTCGTCCTGGCAGAGGTCGCCATCGCCCCCGGCCCCCCGGCACGCGTCGTTGCGCGCCAGGTGGGTCTCGACGGCGTCTGTGTAGTCGATAACGGTCGCTGAGTAGCTGTGCGTATCGGTATCGAAACGGTAGACGCGCCCCGGCAACGTAATTCGATATTCGGTGGGGTAGGTGAATTCGTCGATCGTCGGCTCACCGGGAAAGTTGACGCTGAAGAAATCCGGTCGACTCTCGTATTCGGTCCAGGTCAATCCCTGGGCGAGGAGCGGTGCGGACACGAACAGAGTCAGTGCCGCCGACATCAGTGAAACAGTGCGCATGATGAATCCTCCCCGGCTATCCAACTTATTGTAATCTGGGAGGGCCGTCGATGATACGACTGCCGCGGAAGCGCCACGAGTTCTGCACGATGGCATTCCAATGACGATACTCGGAGAACACACACGATGTTCAAGATGATGAGCGACACCCGAACAGAACTCCTCGGTCGCTCGCTGTTCCTCTTAGTTGTACTGTTGGTCCTCGTTCCTGATGGTGAGGCCGATGCGCATCATGGGGCAGCGGCACATTTCGATCTGGATGACGTCGTAACGCTCGAGGGCATGATCACCGAATTACAATTTGTTAATCCTGATGCGTGGGTTCATATCGATGCTGTCGATGACGGTGGCGTAGCTTAATCCTGGCGTTGTGAGCTTTCCGGCGCGACGTAACTGATTCGGCGAGGATGGATACCGGAGACGCTGGCACCGGGACAGACCGTGAAAATTGTGGGCGAGCGGGCTCGGCGTGAGGAGAACGCGTGCGCCATGCGCACTATCGTTCTGACGGACGGCAAACTGATCGAGAGTGGGTTAGGAATTGAAGGTGCTGTGATCCCCGCGACCGTCGTAAGCGCGGCCGGGGCCGCACCGCGACCGAAGTATCTCGATAACGGCCAGCCGAATCTGTCCGGCGCCTGGGTCTCTCGCTCTGGCGGTGGCACCGGCAATGTAAACAACGGCCTACCCGAACCGTCCGCTGCGGGATTAGCGGCGTCGGAAGAGTTCAACTTCAGAGATGTGTTGATCGTCGATACGGTCGGTCTTTTGCCGAGGGCATTAATTCCGAGAGCGGAGGTGATGATCAGTGGTCAGACGCATATTCTGGAACGCTTCGAGTACGATGAGGCGGAGCGAGCCCTGATTCGTCATTACACGGTGACGGACCCGCTTTACCTCGAGAAACCCTACAGTGGTGTGAACGTTTCGGATATCGCGGCCCAGCAATACCGCCGTTCCATTGTGTGGATCTGAGCGGAGAGAACAACCGGCGCCCGGACGAGTAGTGGGCAAGATGCCCCGTTTCTGGCAAGATTTAGAAGAACATACCCTGTCGGGGAGCTACCAATGCCGTTTTTGCGACTAGTTATCCTAAGCTCGATCCTGCTCAGTGGATCCGCTGTTGCTCAGCGCTGGATACCATACTCAAACACGCTCGACGGTTTTCGGCTCATGGCGCCCGGCGAATTCGAGATCGAGGAAATCGACTTCGAAACGGAGTACGGAATCGTCGTGCCCGCGAGAATCTACAGTCACGAGAACGACGTCGGCCGGTTTTCCGTGACCGTCGTGGATTACCGCGATTCGCAGAGACTCCATGATGAGCGCATCCGGGAGCTCGATGGTGTCTATATCGGGATCTACGGTCAAGTGGACGTGCGCGGCTCAGTCGCCTATGCGGCGAAGAAGATTCGTGACAGAGCCAGCACGATAGAATACGACGCCTATCACTATATTAATCGCGTCGACGGCCACCAGCTGCAGACGACGAATCCAGATCAGACTCGAACTTTTGCGGCGATCTATCTACGCGAGAGCCGTCTCTACGTCATCGATGCGACGGTCTCACCGGATACGGTGCCGCCGGGGATGTTTCAACAATCTCTCGAGTTCATCGACGAGGATGGTGAGCTAATCCGCTATCAGAACTTTCGTGACGTTTACAAAGTCTCTGGCGTCGTTGAGCGGTAGTCGTACTCGAATCTAGGAGTCCTGCTATGCAACTGAAGTCTATAGGTCTTGCTGTTATCGTGGCCCACGCCGTGGCGCTCTCCGCCTGGGCGCACCATTCGCACGGCGCCTACGCGATGACGGAGTACACGCAGGTCGCGGGGACGGTCACCGATGTCTACTGGATCAATCCTCACGCGTGGGTCTATATCGACGTTGTGGAGGACTCAGGACAGACGGTGAGCTGGGCTCTCGAAGCGGCCGGTGCCACGACGCTCGTCAGGGGCGGCATCGACCCCGACGGCGTCAAAGCAGGCGACACGATCTCCGTCAGATGTCATCCGCTTCGGGATGGTTCCAACGGCTGTTTGCTCGGATATGTGACAACCGAAGATGGTGTAGAGATAGAATGGGATTAAGCCGACGCTAGCTCAGCGGAGGTCGTGTATAATACGGCGCACGCCCTTTGAGAATTTCGGGGAGAGAATAATGAATAGTCGAATTCGAGTAATCGCAGTGGTCTGCACAGGTCTGTCGGCGATCGTCATGCTGAATAGCCCTATGAGTACCGCGCAGGAGCAACCCCTACCGGGTACTGGCTTTGCGGCGATTCCGGGCCTGAAGGGCGGCCAGGATGCCTTCGGCCCGTACGAAGTGGTCGAAAATTGGCCGAAGCCCATGGGGGAGAGCCTGCCCGGTCATGATGACTGGACCTGGTCGGTCACGATGGATGTGTTTGCTGAGAGTCCCGACCGAGTTTTCCTCGTGCAGAAAGGCGAGTTACCGCTGATCGAAGATCGGGTGGACACAATCTGGTTGCCGCAACTCGGACCCGGCTATCACTACCCCAACTTCAGATTGCCGCTGCGGCAAGCAGGCGGCTCGATCCCGAACGGCAACCAGTTGGAAGAGCCAGGTAACGGCAGACCCGGCATAGACTGGCGATGGGAGCACTGCGTGCTCGTAATCGACCGCGAAGGCAACATCGTCGAAGAGTGGACGCAATGGGATCACCTCTGGTATCGGCCGCATGATGTAGAGATCAGTCCCTACGATCCCGAGAAGCACGTCTGGATCGTCGATGCTGACGGACACTTCGTTGCCAAGTTTACGAACGACGGTAGTGAACTTGTTCTCACGCTCGGCACGCCGGGCGAGCCGGGTGACGGCGACACGCATTTCCGTCGCCCGACGTTTCTCGTCTTCATGGACGAGAACACGATGTATCTGGCCGATGGCTACGACAATACGCGCATCATTAAATATGACATGGACGGCAATATCCTCGCGCAGTGGGGCGAGAGGGGTCTCGGATCGGGCCAGGAGACGCGCCCCGGTTACTGGAACAACGTCCACGGTATCGCCGTTGACCCGACGACCCGGCGAGTTTTCGTCAACGATCGCGATAACGGCCGTGTTCAAGTCTTTGACGAGGATGGCAACTACCTCGACGAGTGGAATTTCTGGGCTGGTCGACGTGGGCAGCCACACGACATTCACAGCTTCATCGTCACGAGCGATCAGAAACTCTGGGCCGCCGATCAGGGAACCCATAAGATCGTAGGCTACGACCTCGAGGGAAATTTCCTTTATTCCTGGGGCAGCTGGGGCGAATACCCCGGCGGTATGTGGGGCGTGCACGGCATGTCCACCGACAACGAAGGTAACTTCTACACGGCCTCGGTAAATAACGGCCGCATTCAGAAGTTCCGCCCCCGCGCCGGTGCCAATCCTGAATTCATGGTCGGCAAGCCCTGGCCGGGGGTCTGGTAGAGACATAGGTGCCGGTGTTCGCCGGCACCTATTAACTCCTCGTCTGATTATGCGGTGAGGTGCTCACGGAAGAAGCCGATGGTGCGATTCCATGCGAGCGCCGCCGCTGCTTCGTTGTAGCGAGGCGTCGAATTGTTGTGGAAGCCGTGCAGCGTGCCCTCGTACATCTGCATCTCGTGCGAGACGTTATTCGTCTGAAGCGCGGCCTCGTAGTCCGGCCACATCGCGTTAATTCGCGTATCGCTGCCCGCATAAACGATCAGCATAGCGGCTTCTATTTTCGAGACGTCTTCGCTTGCAGCCGCCGCACCGTAGAACGGCACACCGGCATGAAGATCGCTACCCAGTGCAACGGCCAGGCGATTCGTCATGCCGCCGCCCCAGCAATATCCGGTCGCGCCGAGACGGCCGTCGGATAGTTCGTGCGACTGTAGAAAGCGCGCGCTGTTGATCATGTCTTGATCGAGTTCGGCTGGTGTGAGAGTTCGCTGCAGTTCGCGGCCGTCATCGTCGTTGCCCGGATAACCGCCGACCGGGGATAATCCGTCCGGCGCCAGCGCCAGGAAGCCCGCGACCGCTGCACGCCGGGCGACGTCCTCTATGTGCGGATTCAGGCCGCGATTCTCATGAATGATCAACACCGACGGAAACGGCCCGTCCCCTGCAGGCTGCACCATATAACCGCGCATCATGCCTGAGGTACCGCCGGGAGATGGGTATTCGACATACGTGCCCATCATCCGAGGATCGGTGAAGGAGATCATCTGTGCTTCGGCATATTGCGGCAGCAGCGCTTGTGCCATCCACAGAGCGGAGACCCCGCCGATCGTCATTGTCGCTGCGCGGCTGAGAAATTCACGCCGGTCTATTTGGCCGTGGCAATACTCGTCGTAGAGATCGAAGACCCGTCGGTCGATTTTTTGTTCTTCTTTCATTGGTTATGCTCCTAAAACCCCTGGGAACCGGGGTAACTATAGGCGTCGGGCTCGGGCGGAACAAGCCGCGTGCTAGAGTTATTATTCTAAAACTATCGTCACTAGTCGAGGTTGCCAGCTCAGCAGCACGAGAACAGCGATTGTCACGAGCAAGAACGGCGCAAGCGCGATGAAGATTCTGCCGGGTGTGACTCGAGCCAGGGTCGCCGAGATGAAAAGGCCGGCACCCACCGGTGGCGTCAGAATGCCCAATACGAGATTGATGCACACGACGACCCCGAAGTGAAACGGATCGATGCCGTAGGTTCCTTGAGCGATCGGCAGCAGCAGGGGTACGACGACGATCAACGCTGCGAGTGAATCGATAAATGCGCCGATCACCAAGAGCCCGATATTCACGAGCAGCATGAATACGAACGGGCTATTCGAGAGCTCGGTCAGCCAGAGAGTCAGTCGCTGTGGCACTTCCTCGAAGATAATCACCCAGCCGAAGACGTTTGCTGTCGCGATGAGAAACAATACGATCGTCGAGTTGACGGCTGTTCGGAGAAGTATGTCGGGTAACTCACGGAGCTTGAGTTCCTTATGAACGAATCTGCCGATCACGAGTGCCGCGAATGCTGCGGCTCCCGCGGATTCGGTCGGGGAAAAAATCCCCAAGACGATCCCGCCGACGATAATAATCGGCACTGTGGTGGAGGGAATTCCGCGAATCGCGGCGCGCAGTATTTCCTCACGAGTTAGCCATTGACCTCTAGGAAAATCGTGCACGATGCCGAGAATGGCGATGACGAGGATGAAGCCCAGTGCCAATAACAGTCCCGGGATTATGCCTGCGATAAACAGGTCGCCGATCGCGATCTGGCCGAGTACGCCGAAGATTACGAATAACATGGACGGGGGGATGATCGGCGAGAGCAGCCCGCCTGCTGCCGTTGTCGCGGCTGCGAAGTCGCGGCTGTAACCGGCACGTTCCATCTCCGGTACCATCGCCTGCGTCATGATCGAAATCTGGGCCGTGGCTGAGCCGATGATAGACGCCATCATCATGTTGGCGATCAGGTTGATATAGGCCAGGCCGCCGCGAAGCCCCGAGACGAGTATGCTCGCGAGTCCGATCAATCTCCGGATCAGCCCGCCGCGGTTCATAATTTCACCGGCCAGCATAAACAGCGGAATGGCCATGAGGCCGTACTTCTCTATTCCGCTGAAGAGCTGCTGAGGAAACGACTGATAGAGCACGGCGTTGCCGGAGATCTGGATATAAGCCAGTGAGGTGCCGAGCAACACAAAGGCGATCGGAACTCCAAGCATCAACAGCAACATGAAGATCATGGCGGTCATGGGATCAACCTTCGTCCAGCAGGTGTTCGCCGTCCGTGCCCGTTGCCGGCTCCTCGGGAGGTCCCTCGAGCAGATTAGCGAGCGCGTGAACGGACATATTGACGGCCATCAACGGCACGGCCAACCAGATCCAGAATTTCTTGATCCCCACCGTATTGGTTGGCTCGCCGTAGATGAACTTGAACGTGTTTTGGGCGAACACATCCAGATCGAAGTTACTTTGGACGAGCGCCAACGGGTCGTACCACTGCCAGCACAGCACCAGTAATGTGAGCGCGAACACCAGAACAAGCCCGTCTATCAGTCGGGCGACGGCGCGCCGAAAATCGGGCGGGAGGAGGTCGGTTACCAGGGTGACGGCAATGCCACTACGCATCCGCACCATGACCGAGGCGCCAATTAGCGCCATCCAGATCATCGTATAGATCGCGAGTTCATCGACCCAGAAGATCGCGGCGCCGGCGGAACGGGTGACGATATTGAGAAGAATGAGCAGGATGAGCACCGCCGCAAGAATGATGATGAGCGGCTTCTCCAGGCCCAGTATCGCGTTCGAGATTCGGGAAACCCAGCGCATGACAGGACCTCGCGGGCGAGCGAGGTTTAGGGGGAGGTCTCAGCCGGGTTCGAGTCGAATGTGGCAGCTAACTCTCGAAGATCTTGTAGTACCGGAGCCCGTTCCAGCCATTCCTCCTCCCATTGCGCCAACGCAGCTCCAAAGAACTCCGGTCCAACGACTCGCACTTCAATCCCGGCCATCCGGAGCTCGCGCTCGAATTCGATCTCCGCCTCGATGTAGGTAGCTACGATACTGTCGAAATGCTGAGTCATCAGTTCGGAGATCGTTTGCCGGAGGGTGGGATCCAGCGTCCTCCATCTGACGCCCGAGACGAGTCCTATCATCGGAAACATCATGTGGCTGGAGAGAAGTACTGTTTCACTCAGTGCGTAATACTTCTGTTTCCAGGTGTTCTCCATATCCATGTCGATGGCGTCGATCTGGCCATTTGCCAACGCATCGTAGACGGAGCCGATGGGCAACGGAATCGGCGCGGCGCCGAGCAGCATATAGAAGTCCTTTACAGGATCCAGCGGCGTGATCCGCAGCTTGAGTCCGCGCAGATCTTCGACGGAGCTAATCGCGTTCCGAGTCACGATATGGTGCATGCCGGCCAGTGCATATCCGACTCCGACCACTCCGATTTTCGTCGGTAAGTCGTCCAGCAGGGCGCGGGCGGCGGGGCTGTTCAATAATCGTGCCGCGTCCTCGACATTGTCTGCGAGATAGGGGGCGTACAGTGCGCCGAATTCCGGAATCCGGTTGGCTATCTCGGCGATCGGCATGAACACCATATCCAGAGCACCCGTCTGCAGTTGCTGGAGCATCTGCGCGTCGTTGCCGAGCTGGCCGGCGGGAAACACGGCAATACTGTGTTCGCCTTCGGTTCGCGCTTCGAAATCCGCGGCGAATGCATTCGCTTCTATCGTCCACACGTGGCTGGGAGGGGTCGGAACGCCCATGCGAAATCGCTCGGCCAGTCCGGTGTCCGGTACGAGGACGATCGGTGCGAGCAGCAGGATGTGCCCCAAGACTTGAGACCGCTTCATGTAAGAGCCACTCATAAAAATCTCTCCACGCAGACTATAAGGCCGAGCGGCCACCTCCACCGCCGCCTCGACCTCCACCCATCTGGGCGTCGGCCTGCCCAACGCAAAAGAGTAACAGGAGGATAAGTGCCGCACGTGTTCTCATTGCTATTTTTCCGATATTCCGGCGATTCTTCAGCCAAGTGTAGTATGGGACATCTTTATGACAGGTCCTAGACCCGTACGACCCGGCTCTGAGGTAGAATTGTGGCGCGAAATCCAGGAAGAGACACAATGTGAGATCTACGACTGTTATCCGTCGCCTTGGCGGTTGCCGCCGGTCTGTCCGCGAGCGCCTGGGGCCACCACTCCCGCGGCAACTTTAATCAGGAACAGGTGCTGGAATTTCAAGGTGTCATCATCGAGTTTACCTGGCGAAATCCGCATGCCGGCAAAACTTGAGCTTTATTGGATTTATGTGCCCGGTGTCACGGTAGAGCCGTACGAGTGCGCGGACGGGTAGGGGCTGCCAGGCAGGCTATTTACGGCAGCGTTATCGACTCAAAGTGGCCTAATATAGTCGCGCCTGCACGAACCCACAGTATGTGTCAAATATTTAGATAACCTCTAGGAGACTTTAAATGGCTGAAAAGCAATGGGATTCGCTACCGGAAATGCAGATCAACGAGTCGAAGAATTATTCAGTATCGATTGTCACGAATCGTGGCACGATCGAACTCGAGTTGTATCCGCAGCACGCCCCGCAGACGGTGAATAACTTCGCGTTTTTGGCGGAGCAAGGATTCTACGACGGCGTCACTTTTCATCGAGTGATCGCGAACTTTATGATTCAGGGTGGTGACCCGACAGGTTCCGGCAGCGGCGGCCCCGGCTATCGATTCGTTGATGAGTGCGACGGGAATCCTCTGAAACACGAGCGATGCGTGATCTCAATGGCGAACGCTGGTCCGAACACAAATGGCAGTCAGTTCTTTATTACTCATCTTGCAACGCCGCATCTGGACGGCAAACACACGGTATTCGGTAGGGTGACAAGCGGCGAGGACATCGTCGATGCTGTTCAGCAGGGCGACACGATGGTCAGCGTCAAAGTCGCTGTTAGGGAATAGCGCGAAAACTCCATCTAGAAATTTCTACCGCTGATGTTTCCAAAACCGTCGAAGACTACTCTAAGCGGCTTGCGTGTAAGCCTTGTGTTGTAGTTCCTGGCGAGTATGCGCTATGGCGGACTGACACGATAAATTTCTCCGTTCGATTAGATTCAACCATCGCTTCAGGATCACTTCGCCATCTGGGATGGGAAGACTTGGGCGAGGAAGCGTTCTCCTTTGATACGGATGTCAACGGCATCGTTTGGGAGACTTTCTCTGCGGAACAACAGGTGGATGAGATCGAGGAGGCGTGGCCGGGAACGGGCTATGTGGTGTCATAATTACGCCTAATAACGTGGTACGGAAGAATCTACCTCTAACGACCACGCCTCGATCCCACCTTCGAGGTTGTATACGTTCGTGAACCCGTGCAGGCGATAGCGTTCGGCACTCGCTCGACTGCGCACGCCCGAATGGCAATAGAAAACAAGCACCGCGTCTCTATCCAACTTTTCAATAGCCTGCATGGATTCTGCATCGAGCGGACGCGCCGGCGCGATACTCGCAACAGCGCGTTCTAGGGCTGGTCGGACGTCGAACAGGTTCACGATCTCACCGCTCTCGAGCATGTCATTGAGGCGGACCGCAGTGAGTGGCTTCACGGCGGGTGGTGCGTTCGGGTTCTCGATCCTGAAGCGAGATCCCTGCAGAGTCTCCTCCACATCGATCTTGAGGCCCTCTGCGCGTTGCGCGCTCATCCGGTCGAAGCAGAGGACGATGCCGTTTGACTCAACTTTGACGGCTCCATCGTCTTCGGATTCCAGAGTAAGAGTCGAGGACCACCGGGCATCAACACTCAGCCATAAGCTTTTCTCAGGCTGGGCGGCTAAGGCGTTCCTCAGGATATCCGTTGCGGGTGCGGTGATCTCGATCGTTGGTGCTGCCTCTTGCGGAAGCTCGAGCCCCAGTAACTCGTGAAGTGCGCCTTGCCGATACATGTCGTCGATGATGTCACAGCCGCCCACCAACTTGCTATCGACATATAGCTGTGGAATGGTCGGCCAGTCGCCATAGGCCTTTATCCCCGCTCGAATCTCCGGGTCGGCGAGGACATCGACGGTGGCGTAGTCGGGGAGCAAGATGTTGAGGATCTGCGTTGTCTTGGCGGAGAATCCGCACTGGGGTTGTGCCGGTGTCCCTTTCATGAACAACACGACGTGATTGTCCTGCAAGATCGACTCGATCCTCGAACGGCTGGCTGCATCCAATTCCATCATCACTCCAATAAATACTCTAGCGCTTCAGGCCGTATAACGCCTGCAACTGTGTTAGGTCGCCGGCCGAGAGTCCGGAGACGGCGACGATATCGTCTCTCGAACGGAGCTCGTCGCGATATCGACCGAAGAATCCGGAGATGTCGCCACCGAAGCCGAAAAAATACATGATATCCGAGAACTCCGCGGTATGTTCGAGGCCGAGTGCGTGCCCGAGCTCATGCAGACAAGTCAGATACACGACGGTGTCGCGAAAAAGCGGATCCTCTCTAGATCGCTGTGCGATCTGCTCACCGAGTGCGTCGGTATCGGGCCGGATATAGACAGCCGCGCCGCGGCGGCCATCGACGACTATCGGTCGTATCTCGCCGTACAGACCAAAGGTCGAGGGCACCCAATACACCCGCAACAGCGCGGACGATTCAGGGCCGGGCTCAAACCGAAACAGGCCATTTGTGCTTCGCTCCCAGGCCTGTAGTGCCCAGGATGCGAGGTCCCGATCCGCCTCACGGAACTCCGACTCGGGGGTGCCCGTGGAGATGAAGTAGGAAATTTGGCCGTCGGTATCGAGCGGTGCCAGGGTTGCCAGCTCCTGTGCGTTCCCGAGCGAGGGACACTATCCTGCAATGGCAATACAGGCCAGAATCGACGATCTCCGGGCTCCTGGTGGGTCACGCTGCAGATTGAGAGAGCACTCGCCGTGCATATTTGACCTCGAAAATACTCTACAACTGATGCGATACTTAGCAATATAAAGCTAAATGCTGAGGTGTACGAGAAAAATGTTGCGGTGGCCGAGCTTACTCATCCTGTGTTGGCTGCTTGCGGCCTGTTCACAACAGCCGACGCTGGATAACGCGGTACGCAGCGATGACAACGCCATGCCCGCGGACCTCAGCGGCTCCTGGGAGCGAGACTATTGGCGTGGTGACGACGTCAACAGAACGCTCGATAGATGGTTTCGGCAGCTGGCCCGCTCAACGCCGGACCAGAGACTTCCAGGTTATCCTAGCCTGGACAACCCCGGGGCGCTCATCTCGCCGCAAAGTGTGGCCTTGATCCTGGCGCTGGCGCGCTTGGCGGATGTGATCACGCGCCTGCGAACTTTCACAATATCGCAAAGCGAGCACGAAATCAGCGTCGAGAGGGATCAGGATTTCGACATGCTTTGTGAGTTCTACGATGGCGTTGCGCAGGGAGCTACAACCGACTACGGAGCCGAAATCTGTGGCTGGGATGGCGATCAGTTCGTCTCTCGTTTGGTACTACCGGATGGCTTGCTCGTCAGCCACCGTTTCACGATAGCGCCGGATAGTGAAAACCTGCATGTTGCAACGACCGTCTCGTCCAGCGCGACAGGCCTGTCGTTTACTTTGAGCCGCTTCTACACGAAATTCGAGCCTTACCCCTCACAATTCGATTGCATAGACACGTTCAGCAGGAACCGCGTGTGCACCATGGGCGAGGATTCGCGATAACTAGATTCACCAACATATGTCGCACGCTTTCGGTGATTTTGCTTGCTAGCGTAGTAATGTGTTTTTCACTGCAACAGGCGGCGGGGCAACTGCAGCTTGAGGCAGGCGTGGCATCTACCGCGAATGAGCGCCGGGTTTCGGAGCTTAATATATCTATTACGGCATTCGAGCCGGGTGTGCCGTCAGACCCACTTTTATACCGCGGCTTGCAAGTGTTTCCGAGAATTCGCGCGGTCGAGGCGCTGTTACTGCCGTTCAGGTTGCGCGAAATCCTGGTCGAAACGAACGAATGGGGCGCCGTGCGGGTATTGCCCGGGCCCGATGTTGCCGCCGAGTTGCTCGTGTCCGGCGCGATTGTCAGGTCTGACGGGGAGGCGCTGGAATTGCAGGTTCGTGCTATCGACGCGAGTGGACGCGTGTGGCTCGACCAGGCCTATGTCAGTGCGGTGACGTCGAGTAATGGGCAGAGTGGCGTCGAGTCAGGTAGGTCGGGCTACCAAGAACTCTTTGACTCAATTGCAGAAGACCTGCATATGGCCCGCGCTCTGCATGATGACAAGGCGCTAGCGGACATCGTCCAGGTTTCCTCGCTGCGCTACGCATATGAACTTGCGCCGTCCGTATTCGGCGGTTATCTGGGCAGCGCGCCCGATGGAACCTTCATTATCCAACGCCTACCCGCCGACGACGATCCGATGTTTGAGCGAATCGAGCGGATTCGCCAAGTCGAATATTTGGTCATCGATACTGTGGATGAGAGATTTCAGGCACTTAACGCTGAAATCGAGTCGATCTATGATTTGTGGCGCGAGTACCGCCGACAAGTCGCTCAATATCAGAATGACGAAGCGACGCGGCGGCAAGCCGCCAGGTCGGACGCGCCGCGCGGCAGCTATGAGGCGATTCAGACGCTCTACGACAATTACAGATGGGCCAGATCTGAGGAACAGCTACGAGAGAGTAGGGCAGAGGCCTTCGACAACGAAGTAGGACCGACGGTCATGGCGATGGAATTGCGCGTCGCCGAACTTGAGGACTGGCTTGAGCAGCAATACGCGGAGTGGCGCAACATTCTTGCCGAAATTTTTTACCTTGAGACCGGCCTGGAGGAGTAACCACGATGGTTGCCGACGCAACGGTAATCCAAACAGGTATTGACCTAGTTGCAGGCGAGCGGGATTCGATCCGAATCGAGCGGCTGAAGTCTATTCGGTGTTGAATATCCTACGAAGGACGATCTGCTCGGCAGCATGTCAAGATCAAGGTCTAGAAGCACATTAAAAATCGACCTGTAGAGATTGACCAACGTGGCGCCCGGCTCCGATATCTAGCGGAATTCGTCGCGGAGCTCCGGGTCGTCGGCGTAAACGGCGAGGAAGCTGATAAAGCGCTCCAGCAGGCAGGTCCTATCCGGATCATCCGAGTAGAATCGCGAGCCGCTGCCGTGATCCCCATGTACTACGATGATTTTCTCGCTAGGAAACGCACGCAGTCGTCGAACTTGCTAGACAACCCGATCGTTGACGAATCGTAATTTCTCGAGATAACCAGCCACATACGCTTCTCTGCGGACCGGATCGTCAAGTACGACCCTATCGCCCTCATCGGTGTCTTTGAAAATGGCGAATTCCAACGTTGCGCCGGTTCGGTCGATCGTGAAGGGTGTGTGTGGTGCCAACACGCGTTGGTAGGCGAATTTCGGGCTCTTAAATTCGTCGAAGTCGTTGTCGTAAGACCACGGCCATCAATCAAATGTGGCAGACGGACTTTACATATCTGAAGATCATTGGCTGGGGTTGGATGTATCTGTCCACCATTCTGGATGACTTCTCGCGTTACGTCATTGCGTGGAAGCTATGCTCGGGGATGACAAGCCACGATGTCACCGAAACCCTGGCGCTTGCGATGCGGGTATCGGGTTGTGATCAGGTCAATGTGGTTCATAAGCCCTGATTTCTCTCAGACAATGGATCGAGTTACATCTCTGGCGAGCTGGCCGACTGGCTCGAAGACAACGAGATGAGTCATGTTCGCGGTGCACCGTATCATCCGCAAACGCAAGGCAAGATCGAGCGTTGGCACCAAACGCTGAAGAATCGCATCCTGTTGGAGAATTACTTCTTACCGGGCGCTCTGGAAAAACAGATCGAGACGTTCGTCGATCACTACAATCATCAGCGATACCATGAAAGCTTGAAAAACCTGACACCGGCCGACGTCTACTTTGGACGCGGCCAATCAATACTGGCCAAGAGAGAAAGGATCAAACGAAAGACCATCGCGAAACGTCGTTTGCACTATCAACGACACGCCGCCTAACATGAAAATGATGGGCAAAACACTCGCCTAACCTGACAACACATCTGTCCCATTTGCTTGAAGACGGACAAGGCGTAAGATCAGGCGTTTGGCTAACCGGCCACAAGACCAACTATGAATCTCGACAACAGCTACGCGAGGTTACCCGAACGCTTCCACGCCTTTGTAGAGCCTGATTCCGCGGCGGCGCCGTCGATGCTGGCATGGAACAACGATCTGGCTGTCGAACTTGGTCTCGACTCGCTCGCCAAAGACGAGAAGGAGCTTGCTCGGATCTTCAGCGGTGCTTCCCGACCCGCTGGTGTTCAGCCAATCGCGCTTGCCTATGCCGGCCATCAGTTCGGGCACTTCGTTCCTCAACTCGGTGACGGGCGCGCGGCCCTGCTGGGCGAGGTCGTCACTGACGCAGGTAAACGTTACGACATTCAACTTAAGGGCTCTGGCCGCACGCCGTATTCTCGCGGCGGTGATGGCAAGTCGTGGCTCGGGCCGGTACTTCGCGAATACATCGTCAGCGAGGCGATGCACCACCTCGGAATTCCAACGACGCGCGCACTGGCGGCCGTTGAGACCGGCGAGTCCGTCTATCGCGAGACCGCTCGGCCAGGCGCCGTTTTCACGCGAGTTGCGTCGAGTCATCTGCGTGTAGGTTCCTTTGAGTATTTTGCAGCTCGAAGGGATACGGGTGCAGTCAAGACGCTGACGGAATACGCGATCGACCGTCATTATCCCGAGGCGAAAAATGATGAGGCGCCATACGTCGCGTTTTTCCGTCGCGTGGCCGAACGGCAGGCCGAACTCGTAGCTGGCTGGATGGCGGTCGGCTTCATTCATGGCGTCATGAACACAGACAACACTTCGATATCAGGCGAGACGCTGGACTATGGCCCGGCCGCATACATGGATGAGTTCCAATTCAAT
>CAUZMW010000025.1:0-28119 GCA_963581225.1 Gammaproteobacteria bacterium | reverse complement strand
GAGTGCCGCGGAGGTACCGGAGGACGAATTGGCGAAGGAACGGGAGATCCTCGCGGCGCAGGCGCTCCAGGAGGGGAAGCCGGAGGACATCGTGCAGAAAATGGTGGAAGGAAGACTCCGCAAACATTTGGACGAGGTCACGCTGACGGGCCAACCGTTTGTAAAAGATCCGGACACGAAGGTCGAGAAGCTGCTAGCGGCCGTGGGCGCTAGCGCGCTGAGCTTTGTACGCTATGAAGTCGGCGAAGGAATAGAGAAGAAAGGGGACGATTTCGTGCAGGAGGTCATGGCGCAGGCCTCCCAGAGCCGCTAGTCTACTTCGGCAGCGAACGACGCCGTCGAATCCCGACTAGCGTGGGGTTCAACATCGGCCGGTTGGAAGTGAGGTACGCATGGGGCAGGACTCGCCCGCTTATCGAAGGATTTTACTGAAGCTCAGCGGTGAGGCTCTGCTGGGCAGTCAGGACTACGGTATCGATCCGCCCGTGATTCAGCGGGTGGCAGCCGAGGTCGCCGAGGTGTTGCAATTAGGCGTTCAGATCGGCCTCGTCATCGGCGGCGGTAACATCTTTCGCGGTGCCGGTCTCGCCGAGGGTGGAATGGATCGAGTTACTGGCGACCAAATGGGGATGCTGGCGACGGTCATCAACGCGCTGGCGCTTCAGGATGCGCTTGAACGACAGGGCGCGGTAGCAAGAGTCATGTCGGCACTGCAGATCAACGAAGTCTGCGAAGACTATATTCGGCGTCGCGCGGTGCGCCACCTGGAGAAAGGCCGGGTCGTGATCTTCGCGGCCGGTACCGGCAACCCTTTCTTTACCACCGATACGGCCGCGAGCTTACGGGCCATCGAGATCAGCGCCGACGTCATGATAAAGGCGACGAAAGTGGACGGGGTGTATTCGGCCGATCCGCTTAAAAAACCGGATGCGATCCGCTACGACGGCCTGTCGTTCGATCAAATTCTGGCTGATAACCTGAAGGTCATGGATGCGACCGCGATTGTCATGTGTCGAGAGAACGATCTGCCGCTGATCGTTTTCAATCTTAATAACGCCGGTGATTTGGTTCGTTTGGTGAAGGGGGAAACGCTCGGCACTGTCGTCTCGAATCACGTCTCCAGGACGGGGACAGACAGTGCTTGAAGACATTAAGAAAGATGCGGCGCGGAGGATGACCAAGAGCGTCGCCGCTCTGAAGGATGAATTTAGAAAGCTGCGTACCGGGCGTGCACATACCGCGCTTCTGGAGCACGTGACCGTCGAATACTACGGTTCACAGGTGCCTATCAGCCAGACGGCGACAGTCGCCGTTGAGGATGCCCGCACGCTAACGGTGGCGCCGTGGGAAAAACAAATGGCCGCGGCGGTTGAGAAGGCGATCCTCACCTCGGATCTGGGCCTGACCCCCGTATCGGCTGGTGCCGTGATCCGCGTGCCTCTGCCGCCGATGACTGAGGAGCGCCGCAAAGAACTCGTTAAGGTGGTCCGACACGAAACGGAAGGGGGACGGGTGGCTGTACGCAATATCCGGCGCGACGCCCTTGGCGACGTAAAGGATTTGCTCAAGGAAAAGCTTGTTACCGAGGACGAAGATCATCAAGCTCACGATGAGATCCAGAAGCTCACCGATGGCGCCGTCGCGCAGATGGACCAGCTCTTGAAGGACAAGGAAACGGAGATCATGGAGTTCTAGATTGATGGTTGCGTCTATTAACAAGAAGAAGGGTGAATTTTCCCCGCCCCGCCATGTAGCCGTCATCATGGACGGCAACGGCCGTTGGGCGCGGTGTCGCGCGCTGCCGCGTCTGGCGGGTCATACGGCGGGGATTAGCCCGGTTCGCAGCATCGTCGAGCAATGCGCCAGACAGGGCGTCGAGGTGCTGACTCTATTCGCGTTTTCTAGCGAAAACTGGAACCGGCCGCGTGACGAAGTACGCGGCCTGATGTCGTTATTCGTCGATGTGCTGAGCAGGGAGGTCGCGGAACTCCACGACAACGGCATACGACTGCGATTTGTCGGCGAGTTGGGCGCACTCAGTCCGGTCCTTCAGGAGGCGATCAAGGCCGCCGAGACGCGGACGCGGGACAATGAACGCATGGATCTCGTGCTGGCGGTGGCGTACGGCGGGCGGTGGGACATCGCTCGTGCGGCGCAGAAGCTCGCTCAGGAAGTCGCGGCGGGAGACCTCGATCCGAGCGATATTGACGAAATACGCGTCGCTGCGTCGCTGGCGATGGCGGAGTTTCCAGGGGTGGATTTACTTATTCGGACCGGCGGAGAGCGGCGCATCAGCAACTTTCTGCTCTGGAGTCTCGCCTACAGCGAACTGTATTTCTCGGACGTGTTGTGGCCGGAGTTTTCGCTTGCGGATCTCGAGCGAGCGTTCGAGTTCTACTTCAGCCGGCAGAGGCGGTTCGGCCGTACCGGAGATCAGGTCGAGGCCGCGAGTTGCTGAGAACCAGAATTATCACGGCGTTGGTCTTGGGCAGCGCGACGACTGCGGTTGTGTTGCTGTTACCAAGCTGGGCCGTGGCTGCCGCCATCGGCGTGCTATGGACCGTCGGTGCCTGGGAGTGGACGCAATTCGCCGGCGGACGCCATGTCTCGTCGGTTGTTTATACGGCGATCTTCGTTGGGCTCATGTTGTTGATGGGGCCGTTGTTCGATGCGCCCGGTGCGCAGACGGTAGCGGCTGTCGCTGTAGCGTGGTGGGTGCTGGCGGCAGTAGCGCTGTGGGCGTATCCGTGGCGAATTCCAGCGATCGTCGTGGCGATTTCCGGGCCGTTCGCGCTGCTTCCGGGCTGGCTCCTGTTGGCGGCCATTCACGGCAGGGTGCCGGGAGGGCGGGAATTGACGCTGAGTTTGCTATTCATTATCTGGGCGGCCGATATTGGGGCTTATTTCTTCGGCCGGCGTCTCGGGCGCGTCAAGCTGGCGCCCCAGATCAGTCCCGGCAAGACCTGGGAGGGTGTAATCGGCGGACTCGGATTGGCAGCGTTAGTGGCCTCGGTTGCCGGCATCGTTCTCGGCGTCCCGTTGGGCGCTTTTGTCTCGGTCGCGATGGCGGCATCGCTGGTCTCGATCATCGGCGATCTGACGTTTAGTATGCTCAAACGCAACGTGGGCCTGAAGGATAGCGGGAGACTTCTGCCTGGCCACGGCGGCGTGCTGGATCGTATCGACAGTCTCGCTGCCGCCGTACCGATTTTCTTCATTGGCCTCGAGATTGCCGGGATCTAGTATTCTCCGGAACCTGCCGCCCCTGGTAAGGTCTGTCATAGGTAAGGATCCTGCAGGCGCTTACCCAACAGGTATGGAAAACGCGTATACTATTCAATGGTTTACGACTAGGAACTCTGGAGGATATCGCTAAGGTATAGTCGCCATGCTTGATGTCATTATCGCTATCGTCGCATTTATCGTCGCCATCGGCGTCCTCGTGGCCGTACACGAATTCGGCCATTTCTGGGTAGCGCGGCGACTTGGCTTCAAGGTTCTGAGATTCTCGATCGGCTTCGGCCGGCCGTTGCTCCGCTGGCGGGAGCGCGCACCGGGGGAGGCTTCGAGGCTGTTCGTGCGCATTCCCTCTTCCGAGCCGCTCGCAGCAGAAGATTCGACTGCCGAAATACCGAACTCGCCGGCCACCGAATTTTGGCTCTCCAGCATCCCGTTGGGCGGCTACGTCAAGCTGCTCGACGAGCGCGAGGGGCCGGTTCCCACTGAGGATGCTCATCGAGCGTTTAACCGCCGGCCGGTACCTCATCGTGTCGCTGTATTGTTGGCTGGGCCGGCGTTCAACTTCTTATTCGCCATCGCCGCTTACTGGCTGATGTTCGTCAACGGCGTACCCGGTATCAAAGCCATCGTCGGCCCTGTCGCTGAAGGATCGATTGCGGCGGCGGCGGGGTTGCTGCCGGAGCAGGAGATTATCGCGATCGGTGGCCGCGCGACGCCGACATGGGAGGCGGCTGTGCTCGGGATTCTCGATGAGCTTCTGGCCGACGGCGTAATCGACCTGACGGTACAGAGTCCCGATGGCGCGACGCGGGCAGTCGAGCTGGACGTTCGCGGCAGGGAAGCCGAATTGACGGAGCCTGAAGCGCTGTTTGTCGGCCTGGGGTTCGAACCCGGACCGATACGACCGGCGATACTCGGCGATCTGACCCCTGGGCTGGCCGCCGAGCGTGCGGGCTTACTGCCCGGCGATCGGATATTGAATCTGGATGGGGAGACCATTAACCGCTTCACCGAACTCGTCGAAGCCGTTCGCGTCCGTCCCGGACAGACCGTCATCGCACTCGTGGAACGATCGGGCCGCGAGCTGGAAGTCGAGATAGAGATCGGCGAGGTGGCCAACCAGGGCGAAGGACAGGACGAACGTCGCGGTCTCATCGGTGCTGCCGAGAACGTCGAAGTCGTCCAGGCGATCGCGGCGTACGCGTTGACGACAGAACGATACGGGTTCCTTGCGGCATTTCCAAAGGGGATACAGAAGACCTGGGAGATGAGCGCACTGACGGTACGAATGCTTGGAAAGATGGTTATTGGAGACGTCTCCGTTCGCAATATCAGCGGGCCGATTAACATCGCGAGCTACGCCGGGGATAGCGCGCGGGCTGGACTAGGCTCCTTTCTAAGTTTTCTAAGCATCGTTAGTATCAGCCTCGGAATCCTGAATCTGCTACCCGTGCCGCTACTGGATGGTGGCCAGATCGTCTATCAGCTTGCCGAAGTGATCAAAGGATCACCCCTGTCCGAGCGCGCGATGATCTTCGGCCAGCAGTTCGGGCTGTTACTGCTTGTCGTTCTAATGAGCTTTGCGTTTTATAATGATCTCTCGCGGCTATTCGGCTGATACGGATGATGAAGTTGGCAACTAGGTGTCTATGGTTCTGGCTGTTTCTTGCGTGCGCCCTTAGCGCAGGGCTGGCGCAGGCCTTCGACCCGTGGACGGTGCGGAATTTCCGCGTCGAAGGTGCCCAACGAATCTCAGAGGGCACAATCTATAACTATCTGCCCATCAACATTGGCGACATGCTGACGGATCAACGGGTTCAGGAAGCGATCAGGGCCATCTATTCTACGGGCTTCTTCAGGGACGTCGAGTTTCGCAGGGACGGCGACGTTTTGATCATCGCTGTGCTCGAGCGGCCGTCGATCGAAGATTTTACGATCTCCGGAAACAAAGACATTGAGACGGAGATACTGGAAAGCTCGTTACGAGCCGTCGGCCTCTCTCGCGGCAGGGTCTTCGATCAGTCCGTGCTCGAAGAGGTGAAGCAAGCACTCACGGAGCAGTATTACAGCCAGGGTAAGTATGGCGTGAAGATCGAGACGCCGATCGAGCCCCTGCCCGGTAACCGTGTCAGGGTTGCGATCAATATTGTCGAAGGTGACCGCGCCAAGATTCGACAAGTCAACGTTGTCGGCAACACGAGTTTCGATGACGACGAGATTCTGGATATTTTCGAACTGAAGACTGGAACCTTACTGTCATTCATCAGAAATGACGACCGCTACTCGAAGGAAGCGTTGGAGGGCGATCTCGAGACGCTCCGGTCCTTCTATATGGATAGTGGCTTCGCGGATTTTCGCTGGGAAAGCGTGCAGGTCGCTATCTCGCCGGACAAACGGGACATCTTCATCACCGTCAATATAGTCGAGGGCGATCGCTACACGATCTCCGACGTCAAACTCGCCGGACAGATGGTTGTTCCGGAAGAGGAACTCCGGGAACTGATTTATACGGCACCGGGGCAGATCTATTCGCAGGGCTTGCTAACGTTCAGCGAGGAGCAGATGCGGTTGCGTCTGGGCGAGGATGGCTACGCGTTCGCACAGGTCCAGGCCGTTCCGGGGTTGGATCGCGATACGAAGGAAGCTTCCGTGACTTTCTTCATCGAACCACAGAATCGAGTCTATGTGCGCAGGATCAATTTTAACGGCTCGGATAGCGTCAAAGACGAGGTATTTCGTCGCGAGATGCGGCAGCTCGAAGGGTCGTATCTCTCCAATCTACTCGTCGAGCGATCTCAGATACGCCTGCAGCGATTGGCTTATGTGCAGTCGGTAGACTATGACACAACACCCGTTCTGGGCAGCCCTGATCTCGTCGATATCGATTTTGAAATAGAGGAAGGTTTACCCGGGACGTTCGGCGGCGGTATCGGTTACTCGGAGACCTGGGGCGCACAGCTCAACGGAAATTTCGTGCATTCGAATTTCATGGGCACAGGTAACAGAGTAAGTTTGAATCTCATGGGCGGCGAATTTGCGAGCAGCGCGAATCTCAACTTCACGGACCCCTATCGAACGATCGACGGGCTCTCGCGCACCCTAGCGATGTCGTTCCAGGACATCACGCAGTTCACCTCGGCCAGCTCAGATTTTTCCACGGAGACTTTCTCGCTGGGTGCGGACTGGTCTTACCCGATTACTGAGTTTCAGTTCCTGCGATTCGGGTTCTCACTACGGCAGGCCGAACTGGCCACGAGTAGGTTCAGCTCCGACCAGGCCGTTGAGTGGGTTACGAACAACGGCACGCCGCTCGATGTTCCTGGCGACAATGTGTTCGGTACTTCGGCCAAGAGCATTGAACTCAACACCGGTTGGATGTTCGACTCGCGCAATCGTGTGCTGTTTCCCACGAATGGAACCCGATTCGGAGCGAATTTGACGGTGGCCATACCCGGGAGCGAAGTCGAATACTTCGTGGTCTCCCTGGACTTCACAAAATATATCCCCCTGTGGGGATCATGGCTGTTCAAGATTAACTCGGAGCTCGCGCTCGGCGATGCCTATGGCGAAACAACGGCTCTGCCCCCCTACCGTAATTTCTTCGCCGGCGGGCCCGGCACCGTGCGTGGGTTCAAGGAAAGCCGCTTGGGCCCGAAGGATTCCTGGAACAACCCTTACGGGGGTAACCTGAAGATGGCGACGCAGTTTGAGCTGACTCTCCCGACCCCCGAAAAATTCGCCGCGTCGACTCGAGTCTCGTTGTTTTATGATATCGGCAACGTTTTTTCCACGGGTGGGGTAACCTTCTTTGATCGGCTCGACGAGGAAACCGACGAGTATAAGTACCGGTCTGATAATCTTAAACAGTCGGTGGGTGTTGCGGTAGAATGGCTTGCTCCACTCGGGTTACTACGGTTTAGTTACTCTCTGCCGTTGAACGCGAACGAAGCAACAGACCGATTCTTCGCAGATGAAACAGAAGCATTCCAATTTTCAATGGGCAATGCGTTTTAGGGGATTGAGGGATTAGATAGTTATGAGAATGCACAATACGGTGCTGGCCACGATACGCGCCGGAATATTAATAGGCGCGTTGGTCTTTGTGGCTAGCGCGAGCGCTCAGGTCGAAGGCCTCAAGGTTGGGGTAGTCAGCTTCAACCTACTTCTGGAACAGGCTCCGCAGTTCCGAGCCGCCATGCAGGCTCTTCAGGAAGAGTTCGCTCCACGGCAGCGTGAACTCGTTGCGCTACAGAGGTCGCTGCAGGAGAAGCAAGAGACCTATGAGCGTGACGGCGCCATCATGGCTGAGGCCGAACGGCTGAATCTGGAGCGAGAAATTAGAGATGGACAGCGCGATTTCGCTCGGGAACAAGGGGACATGAACGAGGACGCGAATATTCGCCAGAACGAGGAGCTAAGCAGCCTGCAACGCTCTCTGCTCCAAGAGGTTCAGAACTTTTCCAGAACCGCGGGTTACGATCTTGTTGTCGCTGACGCACTGTATTTCAGTAGCGCGATCGATATTACCGACGATGTCCTCGAGGCATTGGAATTATCCTACAGCCGTGAGAATGAGGCTCCGTGAGACAATCCGCCCCGACAGCTGTCTCCACCTGACACGCTCCCAAGTTCGAAGGCATGCCCGCGAATCTGGCTGAACTCGCGGCTCGCTTCGACTGCGAGCTGCGCGGAGATGCCGACCTGGTCGTGGAAACGGTGGGGACGCTTTCCGGCGCGGGCGACAACGCCATCACGTTTCTCGCGAACCCGCTCTATCGCGAGCAATTAGCTGGCACGCGCGCGGCAGCGATCATACTCGAAGAAAAATTCGAAGCGGACTGCCCGGTCGCGGCGCTACTCACGCCGAACCCGTACGCGACGTACGCTCGTGTTGCTCGCTTTTTACATCCGCCGGCCGCACCCGAGCCCGGCGTACATCCGTCGGCGATTGTCGCGGCTGACGCTGTGGTGGCTGCGTCGGTGCAGGTGTGCGCCCAGGCCGTGATCGGGGCGGAGTCCGAACTCGGCGAGTCAGTCGTCGTCGGGCCCGGTTGCGTCATCGGCGCGAAGGTTCGGATCGGCGCGGACACGCGGATTCACGCGCGCGTCACTGTACTGGATCGAGTCACGATAGGGGAGCGCTGTGTATTGCATCCGGGGGTAGTAGTCGGCAGCGACGGCTTTGGTTTCGCTCAAGATGACGGCGCCTGGCTCAGCGTCCCGCAGCTGGGTACCGTGATGATTGGTAGCGACGTGAGTATCGGCGCCAACACGACGATCGACCGAGGGACCATTGAAGACACCACTCTCGAAGACGGCGTCATCATCGACAATCAGGTCCAAATCGCTCACAACGTTCGCATCGGTGCCCACACGGCGATGGCGGCTTTCTCCGGAGCCGCGGGCAGCACGCAGATCGGCGAGCGTTGCATGATCGGTGCCGCGACGGTCATCGTCGGTCATCTCACATTGTGCGACGATGTCATGGTGACATTTCATAGTACCGTCACTCGGTCGATAACCACGCCTGGAACATACTCCGGCGGGTTGCCGGCCGATGAGGCGTCGCGCTGGCGCAGGAACGCGGCGCGATTCAGGAGCCTGGACGAACTTGCGCGGCGCCAGACTGCGCTCGAGCGGCGTCTGACGGCGTTACAGGAATCGACGAAAGGGAAGACGGATGACTGATGCTTATTGCCTTACCGTAGAGGACATTATGCAGCGGATACCTCATCGTTTTCCGTTTCTGTTGATCGATGGGATCGTCAGCTGTGAGCCGGGGGAGTCTATCGTCGCGGTGAAGAACGTCAGCGCGACCGAGCCTCATTTTCTCGGGCATTTTCCGGGCCACCCGATCATGCCGGGGATCCTGATTATTGAGGCGATGGCCCAGGCCGGCGGCGTTCTGATCTGGGAGAGTATCGCGCCGGGAGAGAGAAATTTTATTCTCTACCTCATCGGTATCGAGAAGTCGCGATTCAAGCGGCCTGCGCATCCGGGCGATCAGATTCTCTTGACGGTCGACCTCGTCGCTCGTCGGCAGAACCTCTGGCGGTTCAACGCGAAGGCCGAGGTCAACGGCGATCTGATCGCTTCCGCAGAGTTTCTCCAGGCACCGGGAAAATCTCTGTGATCGATGAACGGGCCGTGGTATCGGCGGACGCTCGTGTTCACGAGGAGGCAACGATTGGCCCGTACGCCATCATCGGTCCTGGTGTCGAGATCGGCGCGGGGACTCGTATCGAAGCGCATGTCGTTGTGAAGGGCCCCACGGTAATGGGTGAAGAGAATCACATCTTTCAGTTCGCATCGATCGGTGACGATCCGCAGGACAAGAAATATGCAGGCGAGCTAACGAAGCTCATCATCGGCAATCGGAACACCATTCGCGAGAGTTGCACGATTAACCGTGGTACCGCGCAAGATACCGGGGTCACGAGTATCGGTGATGACAACTGGATAATGGCTTATGCTCACATCGCCCACGACTGCGCGGTCGGAGACAAAACGATTTTCGCCAACAACGCTTCGATCGCAGGGCACGTCAGAGTCGGCGACTGGGCAATCCTGGGCGGCTTTACGACGGCGCACCAGTTCTGCCACATCGGTCCACATGCGTTGACCAGTATGTTTACGTACATCACCAAAGACATTCCCGCCTATGTCGTGGTCTCCGGGAGACCCGCGACGCCGCGCGGCGTCAACGCAGAAGGACTTAGGCGTCGGGGTTATTCGAGCGATCAGATTCGCAACATCCGAGAAGCCTACCGTGTGCTCTATCGACAGGGACTGAAGCTTGAGGACGCGACGCAGGCGTTGATCGAGCGCGCCGAGACCCAGGAAGAGTTGGCATTGCTCCTGGAGTCCCTAAAGGGCAGTTCGCGCGGAATCGTCCGCTAGCTTGTTATGGGGCACAGTCGGTGACCACTGCCGGTCGTCCGCTGCGAGTTGCTCTAGCGGCTGGTGAAGCCTCCGGGGACCTGCTTGGCGCGGGGCTGATCGAGGCGATTAGAAGGCGCGCTCCAGACGCAGAGTTTTTCGGTATCGCTGGCCCGGGAATGACGGCTGCAGGATGCGTGCCGTGGTATCGGACCGAGGAACTGTCGGTCATGGGCCTGGCCGAAGTTCTGCGGCACCTGCCACGGCTGCTGAGATTGCGCCGGAGCCTGATAAAGCGCCTCCAGTCCGCGACACCCGATGTCTTCATCGGCATCGATTCTCCGGATTTCAATCTGCCCGTGGAGGCCGCCTTGAAAAGAGGTGGTGTGCCCACCGTGCAGTACGTTAGCCCGCAGGTCTGGGCCTGGCGGCAGTCGCGCGTCGCCGGCATTCGCGAAGCAACCGATCTCGTCCTGTGCGTACTGCCGTTCGAGACGGAGTTCTACGCGATGCATGGGGTCAACTCGGTCTTCGTCGGTCACCCGCTCGCCGATCAGGTGCCATTCGAAGTGAATGCCCCCGATGCGCGGCAACGCCTGGAGTTGCCGGTATCCGCGCCTACGCTCGCGGTGTTGCCCGGGAGCCGTTCTGCCGAGGTGGCGCGGCTGGCCCGGCCGTTTCTCCAGACCGGGAAGTGGCTTCAGGACAGACACCCCGGACTGCAAGTCGTCATCGCGCTCGCCAACGAAGCGACGCGGGAGCGGTATCTGCAGGAGACCCGCGGTATCGAGCTGGATCCGGCGCCGCGGCTCATAGTCGCCCGGGCCCGCGAAGTAATGACCGCTGCCGACGTTGTCCTCACGGCCTCAGGTACGGCGAGTCTAGAGGCAGCTCTGCTCAAGCGCCCGATGGTCGTTGCGTATACTATCTCCGGACTAACTCATCGGTTACTCAGGGTCCTCGGATTGAACAAGCTCGAACATTTTTCTTTACCTAATCTATTGGCAGGCCGAGAGGTCGTGCCGGAATTTCTTCAAGCACAGGTTCGTCCCGCCGTGCTGGGACCGGCGCTTGAGAAGTACCTGGATCATCCTGACGAGCACAAAGACTGGTATGACACTTTCGAGGCGATCCATCGACAACTGCGGCGGAATGCCAGCGACGGCGCCGCCGACGCGGTACTGGGTCAGCTTCGTGAGGGGGCAGGCAGGCGCTAGTGACAGACCAGCAGTGCCTCGGATTTGCCGGTCATCGCGCCTGTGTCGCCGGTGTGGATGAAGCTGGCCGTGGGCCGTTAGCAGGGCCTGTGGTCGCTGCAGCGGTCATACTCGACGACTCGAATCCCGTGGCGGGACTGAGAGATTCCAAGCGCTTAACGGCCGGTCAGCGCGCGAGACTTGCGCGTGCGGTACGCCAACGTGCTCACGCCTTCTCGCTTGCGTTTGCAGGACCGGAGGAGATCGACGAGATCAATATTCTGCAGGCATCGCTCGTCGCGATGGAGCGCGCCGTCCTGCAGTTGCGGATCGCGCCTGATCACGTCCGGGTGGACGGTAACCAACTTCCGAAATTCCACGGGCAGGATCGTCAGTTCACGATCGAGCATGTCGTCAGAGGGGACCAGTCGGTCAATGCGATCAGCGCGGCATCGATCCTGGCGAAAGTTTGCCGGGACCGGTTGATGCGTCGCTGGCATCGTCTTTATCCGTGCTACGGCTTCGACAGAAACAAGGGTTATGCGACACCCGAGCACCTGAGCGCATTGCAGCGGTACGGCCCGTCGCCTATTCACCGTCGGACCTTCGCGCCCGTTTCTCGGGCCCGGGAGATGCGCCGGGCATGACGGATCCGAAGGCCCAGTTCGTTCACCTCGGCGTACACAGCGAGTATTCGCTGGTAGATAGCGTGCTCTCGATACCGTGCTTGATGGACCAGACTCTCAAGCTGAACATGCCGGCAATGGGTCTTTCAGATCAGAGCAATGTCTTTGCGGCAGTCAAGTTTTACCGTGCCGCGACGAAACGAGGTATTAAGCCCATCGTCGGCGCGACGGTCTGGATCGCAGCGACGAAGGAGGACCGGGAGCCCAGTCGGCTGACATTGCTGTGCCTCGATGCAGACGGATTCCGCAATCTCAGTCGCCTGCTGACACTGAGCTACTCTCACGGCCAGCATCTAGGCCGCGTGTTGGTGCTCAAGGAATGGCTCGAGCCCGAGAATTTGGATGGGCTGCTCGCGCTCTCGGGAGGGCAGTTCGGAGAGCTGGGCCAGATACTGCTCGGGTCGCGACCGGAGAAGGCGGCAGAAGCGCTTCGCTACTGGATCACTCGGTTTCCTGGACGATTTTATATCGAGCTGCAGCGCGTGGGCCGGCCGCAGGAGAACGCCTATTTGCCGAAAGCCGTCAATCTGGCCGCTCACGAACGGGTGCCCGTCGTTGCCACGAACGATGTGCGGTTTTTGACTCAGCAGGATTTCGAGTCACACGAGACCCGGATCTGCATCCAGCAGGGCCGTATCCTCGACGAGCAGAACAGGCCCAAAGAGTATACCGAGCACCAGTATCTAAAATCTCCCGCGCAAATGGCGGAACTCTTCCAGGATATCCCGGAGGCACTCGCGAATAGCGTCGAGATCGCCAAGCGCTGCAATTTCCAGATGGATCTCGGGAACGTCTGCCTGCCCGAATTTCAGCTGCCGCCGGGGCAAACCGCCGACGCACATCTCAGAACGCAGGCCTATGAAGGGCTGCGCGCGCGGCTTCCCGATCGTGAGCAGGCCGTTGAATATACGGACCGCCTGGATCGAGAGCTCGATGTGATCTGCGAGATGGGATTCGAAGGTTATTTCCTCATCGTTGCGGACTTCATTGGCTGGGCCAGGTCGAACGAGATCCCGGTGGGACCGGGACGCGGGTCCGGCGCAGGCTCACTTGCCGCCTATGTTCTCGGTATCACGGACCTCGATCCGATCGTGCACGAGTTGCTGTTTGAGCGTTTCCTCAATCCCGAGCGAGTGTCCATGCCGGATTTCGATATCGATTTCTGTATCGAAGGCCGAGACCGGGTAATCGATTACGTTGCACAACGGTACGGCGAGGATCGCGTATCGCAGATTATTACGTTCGGCTCGATGGCAGCGCGCGCCGTCGTTCGGGATGTTGGCCGCGTACTGGGCATGCCCTACGGGTATGTTGACCGCATCGCCAAACTGATTCCGTTCGAGATCGGTATTACTCTGGAAAAAGCGTTAAGTGACAGCGACGAACTCAAAACGGCGTACGAGAGCGAGGATGAGGTCCGTACGCTGATCGATCTCGCGCGCCCCCTCGAGGGCCTCGCGCGTAATGCAGGTACTCATGCGGGCGGTGTTGTGATTGCGCCGGCGCCGCTTACGGAGTTCATGCCGCTCTACTGCGAGCAGGATGGGAACACGCTGACGCAGTTCGACAAGGATGATGTGGAGGCGATAGGGCTCGTGAAGTTCGATTTCCTCGGCTTGAAGACGCTGACTATCATCGATCGAGCAGTACGTTCTATTAATAGCCAGCGCCAAGCGGAGGATCTCGAGCCGATCTCCATCGCCGACGTGCCGCTCGACGATCCGGCAGCCTACGAGCTACTGAAGAGTTGCCAGACGACGGCCGTGTTCCAGCTCGAGTCTGTCGGGATGCGCGATCTGATCAAGCGTTTGCAGCCCGATCACTTCGACGATCTCGTCGCCATTCTCGCTCTATTTCGTCCCGGCCCCTTGCAGTCGGGGATGGTCGAAGACTTCATCAACCGCAAGCACGGACGCAACAACGAGCCCATCGATTATTTCCATCCCACGCTCGAGCCGATTCTGAAAGCGACCTACGGCGTCATTCTGTATCAGGAACAGGTCATGCAAATCGCTCAGGTCATGGCCGGATATTCGCTCGGTGGTGCGGATCTGTTGCGACGCGCGATGGGGAAGAAGAAGCCCGAAGAGATGGCTCAGCAGCGCTCTATTTTTCTGGAAGGCGCGATCCGGAAAGGGATGGATGAGAGAATATCTAGTTATGTATTTGATTTAATGGAGAAATTCTCTGGGTACGGATTCAATAAATCGCACTCCGCGGCCTATGCGCTGATCGCACTCCAGACGGCGTGGCTGAAAGCCCGTCATCCGGAAGCTTTTATGGCCGCCGTGCTGACGGCGGACATGGACAATACCGACAAGCTCGTGTTGCTCAAGGACGATTGCACGCAGATGGGAATCGTACTCGAACGGCCGGACGTCAATGTCTCGGCTTACGAGTTCACGGCGGCCGGCAGCAATTCGATTACCTACGGTCTCGGCGCCATCAAGGGTGTTGGACGGGGCGTCGTTGAGAGCGTCATCCAGGAGCGCGAGGCGAACGGCCCGTACAGCAGTCTGCTCGATCTCTGTCGGCGCGTAGATCAGCACAAGCTCAATCGGCGCGTTCTCGAGGCGCTGGCGCGTTCGGGTGCGCTGGATGCCCTCGGTGCGAATCGGGCAACGTTGCTTAATGCCGTTTCCAATGCGCTCAAGCTCGCGGGGCGATCGGCGCACGCGATGGCGGCCGGGCAGACCGTGCTGTTCGCGGAGCAGGATGATGACAGCGGCCTTGAGCAGTTGCTTACTCCGGTCCGCGAGTGGAACGAGCGTGAACGTCTCGCCGCCGAGCGAGAGAGTCTCGGTCTGTTTCTATCCGGTCACCCGTTCGATCAGTATGCGGAGCATTGCCGGCACTTTACGAACGGTTCGATCTCGAAGGTCGTTGGTGCGCTACCGAGCGACGGTGGGCAGTATCGCTCGCGCAAAGACATCAGCATCGCAGGACTCGTGATGGAGATCTCTCGCCGGGGGAACCGAGTTTCCGTCCGCCTCGACGACAACACCGATCGCGTCGAAGTGACGCTGTTCGAGGAAGCCTATTCGCAATTCAGACATCTGCTAACGAAGGACGCGGTACTCGTGGTGGAGGGGCAGCTTAGATTCGATGATTTCCTGAACGCGTGGAAGGTGACAGCCAAGACCTTGCGTTCGGTCGATGAGGCCATCGAGGAAAATGCCCGACGACTGACAATCCGCTGGACTTCCGGCAGCGGCGGCCAGGAATTTGTGCATAGCCTGCGCGAAACGCTGCAACCGTTTACGCAGGGGCAGTGCGAGGTCTGTGTCGAATACGCGGGTTCGGCCGCCAGGGCTTCGCTAACGCTCGGGGAGGGATGGACGGTCCGGCCGACGCGCGAACTCCGTGAACGCTTGACGCGGCTAGTCGGCGAGGAGAGCTACTCCATTCACTATCCCCGCCATCTATCGTAGCGCGACAGCGTCGTCGCCACATCTACTGCAGACTTGTCAGCTTTCGCGCGTTGATAGTAAGGTCATCGGATGGATCTGAAGTTTCTCGATTTCGAGCAGCCTATCGGGGAGGTGGAAGCGAAGATCGACGAGCTAAAATTCGTCGGTGACGACTCCGAGCTGAATATCAGTGAGGAAATTTCGCGTCTGCGACGCAAGAGCGACGCCCTAACGAAGAGCATCTTCTCGAAGCTGTCCGCATGGCAGATCGCTCAGCTCGCCCGCCATCCGCATCGGCCGTATATGCTGGACTACGTTCGGCTGTGTTTCACCGACTTTCAGGAGCTGCATGGGGATCGTATGTATGCGGACGATCAGTCGCTGGTCGGCGGAATCGGCCGTCTTGAAGGGCAACCCGTCGTCATCATCGGCCATCAGAAAGGCCGGGATACCAAGGAGAGGGTCAGGCGAAACTACGGCATGGCCAGGCCGGAAGGCTATCGTAAAGCCTTGCGCTTGATGAAAATGGCCGAAAAATTTCACCTGCCGGTAATTAGTCTGATCGATACGCCCGGCGCTTATCCGGGAATGGGGGCGGAGGAACGTGGGCAGAGCGAGGCAATCGCACGCAATCTGATCGTCATGGCGGAGTTGAAGACGCCCGTCATTGCCACGGTAATTGGCGAGGGTGGATCCGGTGGCGCATTGGCGATCGGCGTCGCCGATCGGCTGCTGATGCTTCAATACGGCATCTACTCCGTGATTTCACCCGAGGGCTGCGCGTCGATCCTGTGGAAAAGCCCGGAGAAAGCCGAAGCCGCCGCCGAGGCGTTGGGCATAACGGCGGAGCGCTTGCGGAAATTGGGCCTGGTGGATGAGGTGATTCCTGAGCCTCTTGGCGGCGCGCATCGAGATATCCAGGCGATAGCGGACTCGGTCAAGAATGCTCTGCTGAACGCATTATCGGAGGTCCAGGCTTTGTCGTCGGACCAGTTGATCGAGCAGCGCCGCAATCGTCTGGCTGCCTATGGGGTGTATAACGAAGGCTGAGCGTAAGCCCGACAAGCCTCTTTGATCGCCGCGTTCGTTTTATGGAACCGTTCCTTAAGAAACTCGAGCTAGCATTCGAGCAGTTTCCGGTGATGTCCGATTCGCCCGGCGTTGCGGTGGCGTTCAGTGGCGGACTGGACTCGAGCGTGCTGCTGACCGCGCTGACTCGACTGGAACTTGGCAGACCGATCCGCGCCTTGCATATCGATCATGGGCTTCATCCCGACGCGGAAAAGTGGGCCCAACACTGCCGGCGAATCGCGGCAGACTTGGGCGTCCTCTTCGATAGCCAGCAGGTCTCGATAGCAAAGGCGCCCGGCCTTAGCTTGGAGGCATCCGCGCGCGAGGTTCGTTACGCGGCGCTGAGCGGAATGATGGGCCCCGCTGAGTTGTTGCTCACAGCCCATCACAGCGACGATCAGCTGGAGACGGTCCTGTTGCGGCTGCTGCGAGGAAGTGGTGTCAAGGGTCTGCGCGGCATTGCGCCGTTTGCCCGTTTCGGTCCCGGTTACCTTGGACGGCCGTTGCTGGCGATCGCCAAACAGGACATTCAGAGTGTCGCCACGCGATGGGGTCTCGACTGGGTCGAGGACCCGACCAATCCCGATACGCGTTTCGATCGAAATTATCTTCGCCGCGAGGTCGTCCCGCGCCTGAAGCAGCGCTGGCCTGGCGCGGCAGTGACGGCCGGTCGGGCTGCGCGGCAAATGCGCGACGCGCAGGAGATCCTCGACTCCGCCGCGTTGGCGGACTCGGCCGGTAATAACGTCTCCGGGCGCGCATCCCAGGCCGCGTTGCGCGAGTTGACCGTTGCGCGGCGCGCGAATCTGCTCCGCTATCGAATTCTCGAACTCGGTCTGGCCGTGCCCAGCGCCGGCCAGCTTGAGAAGCTGCTCGAGGCCCTCGATGTGACGCGCCCGGACGCGCAGACGCAGGTTCAGTGGCCGGGCGGCGAATGCCGTATCTATCGCGGCGAGCTCTACCTGTTCAGGCCGATGGCGCCTGGTTCAGGACCCGATTATCGGGGGCGGCTGGATCACGCCAGCTCATGGAACGGCCCCGAAGGCCGGCTCGAGCTGTGCCGTACCGATGGCCCGGGTCTGCCGGATAGCTGGGTTCGGCGGGGCTTGACGATTCGGTTCAGGGTCGGCGGAGAGCGTTTCAAGCCGCTTGATCGAGCGCATTCTCGCAAGCTGAAGAAGTGGTTGCAGTTGGCTGGTGTCGTGCCTTGGATGCGCAGCCGCATACCGCTCCTATATCGCGACGACGATCTGGTTGCCGTCGCCGATCTATGGCTGAGCGACGACATTCGGCAAGCCCAGGCCGGCGAGCCGGTCTGGCAGGTGAATTGGACCGACCACCCGACCATCGACTGATCCTCACACCCGCATGTCCAGGCACGGAATACGGAGAATACGGGGACGGTCTACCTAACTATTCAATGCGGTTCGTGAGTTAGGTAGACCGTCCCCGTAGTCTTCGTGTTCCGTCTAGGGCACCTAGCTGGAACATGGTAGTGGCGGTGGCCGCAAAGTTTTGATAGCTTGTAATACCGTCTTCAATGCATCTGCAAAGCGAACTCAAGCGTCGTGGACGAGTCCCGGCCAGGGACCTATCCATGACTGTCAGGCAATTCGCGACCAATAGGGACGGGGGTAATGACGCGATTTATTTTTATCACCGGGGGTGTTGTCTCATCCCTAGGCAAGGGCATTACTTCGGCCTCTCTGGGTGCGATCCTCGAGAAGTGCGGCCTGACGGTCCGGCTGATGAAGCTCGATCCCTACATCAACGTCGACCCGGGGACGATGAGTCCGTTTCAGCACGGCGAGGTGTTCGTTACCGAAGACGGTACCGAGGCCGATCTGGATCTTGGCCACTATGAGCGATTTGTATCGGCAAAGACCGGCCGCGACAGTAACTTCACGACCGGCCGTATCTACAGCAATGTGATCGCCAAGGAGCGCCGTGGGGATTATCTCGGGGCGACCGTCCAGGTCATCCCCCATATCACCGACGAGATCAAACAGAGCGTACAGCGAGGCGCAGGTGACGCTGATGTCTGCCTGGTCGAGATAGGTGGGACGGTCGGTGATATTGAATCGCTGCCTTTTCTCGAAGCCATACGTCAGTTGGGGGTCGAACTCGGTCGCGAGCGGGCGCTGTATATCCATCTGACACTGGTGCCTTTTATTGCGGCGTCGTCGGAAATTAAGACGAAGCCCACGCAGCACTCGGTGAAGGAACTACGGTCGATCGGCATCCAGCCGGACATTCTCGTCTGTCGCTCCGAACAAGCGCTGCCCGCCGAACAGAGAGCGAAGATCGCGCTTTTCACGAGCGTGGAAGAGCGGGCGGTCATATCGGCAATGGATGTCGACGACTTGTACAAGATCCCCTCTATGCTTCAGGAGCAAGGCCTCGACGAGATCGTTGTCGAGAAACTGAAGCTAGGCGGTCACCCGGCCGATCTGAGCGAGTGGCAAGCGGTGGTCGATGCGCGGCAACATCCGGAGGCCGAAGTCAATGTCGCGATGGTTGGCAAGTACGTCGATCTCAAGGACGCGTATATATCGTTGACCGAGGCTTTGCTGCATGCCGGAATACAGACTCGAACCCGGGTGAAAATCCGCTATGTCGAATCCGAGGGGCTCGAAGAAAACGGGCTCGCGCAGCTGAACGACGTCGACGCGATTCTGGTACCCGGAGGCTTCGGCGAGCGAGGGATCGCGGGGAAGATCCAGGCCGTGCAGCTTGCGAGGGAGAAGGGTATTCCCTATCTGGGGATCTGCCTGGGACTCCAGGTTGCCGTCATCGAGTTCGCACGTAACGTCGCCGGCCTGAAGGGCGCACATTCCACTGAGTTCGACCGTTCAACACCACACCCCGTCATCGCGCTCATTACCGAGTGGCAGGATCGGAGCGGCTCGACCGAGGAGCGTTCGGCGGAGTCCGATCTCGGCGGCAGCATGCGTCTCGGCGCGCAGGCCTGCCAACTGACACCCGGTAGCCTGGCGCACGCCGCCTATGGGGCCGACACGATTCTGGAGCGGCATCGTCACCGCTACGAGTTCAACAATGGTTTCATCGATAAGCTTCAAGAGGCAGGCTTAAGTTTCTCCGGCCGTTCCGACGATGGATTAATCGAAGTCGTCGAACTACCGGGGCATCCGTGGTTCCTTGCTTGCCAGTTTCACCCTGAATTCACATCGAATCCGCGCAAGGGGCATCCTTTATTCACGAGTTTCGTCGCTGCAGCGCGTGCCTGCCAGGGTCTGAAGCTTCCGCGAGTCGCCGGAGCATGACGCTAGCGGTGAGTCGACAAGCCACGCAGGAGCAGGAATGAGCAAGATCAGGGACGTTCGGGGAATTGAGATTCTCGATTCTCGTGGTAACCCGACGGTCGAGGCGGAAGTCACGCTCGAGTCCGGAGCGATCGGTCGTGCGGCGGCTCCGTCGGGCGCCTCCACGGGCGCCAGGGAAGCCGTGGAATTACGCGATGGGGATGATGAACGTTATCTGAGAAGAGGAGTCGCGCAGGCGGTCGCCAACGTCAACGGTGAGCTTCGGGCTGCCGTTATCGGTATGGAAACTGCGGATCAGCAGCTGCTGGACGAGGGGCTGATCACGCTCGATGGGACCCCAAATAAGTCACGGCTCGGCGCAAATGCGATCCTGGCCGTCTCTCTGGCCAACGCGCATGCGGCGGCCGCCGATCGGGGCTTATCGCTCTACCGGCATTTGCGCAGTCTCGACTCCTACGTCATGCCGGTACCGATGATGAATATCATCAATGGCGGCGCACATGCAGATAACAGCGTTGATATTCAAGAGTTTATGATTATTCCGGTCGGCGCGCCGAGTTTTTCCGAGGCGTTACGTTACGGCGCTGAGATCTTCCACGCACTCAAAGCTGTCTTAAGTCAGCGCGGCCTCAGTACGGCGGTCGGCGACGAGGGCGGATTTGCTCCCGATCTGGAGTCCAACGAGGCAGCACTCCAGACGATTGCCGTTGCCGTAGAGAACGCCGGTTATACGCTCGGGCGGGAGATCTATTTGGGCTTGGATGTCGCGAGTTCCGAGATTTTCTCTGACGGCGCTTATCGTCTCGAGTCGGAGGATCGGCGGTTCGAGCCGGCGGAGTTTTCCGGCTATCTCGAGGACCTCGTCGCTCGCTACCCGATCATTTCGATCGAGGATGGTATGGCGGAAGACGACTGGGATGGCTGGCAGATTCACAGCGAACGACTGCGTGACTCGATTCAACTGGTCGGCGACGATTTGTTCGTGACCAATACCGACATTTTCTCGAAAGGAATCGAGCGGAAGATTGCCAACAGTATTCTGATCAAACCGAATCAGATCGGAACCTTGACCGAGACGCTGGGGGCGATCGACATGGCAACCTCGGCGGACTATTCGGCCGTGGTCTCCCATCGCTCAGGAGAAACGGAAGATACGACGATTGCAGACATCTCCGTTGCGACTTCCGCGACGCAGATCAAAACAGGCTCGTTGTGCCGCTCGGACCGTATGGCGAAGTATAATCAGCTACTACGTATCGAGAGGGATTTGGGCGCCGGCGCGTGTTACGCCGGAGCCGAGGCGTTTCCGGTAACCCTATAGGGATTTGATGCGCGTTCTGCTGTTGGCCCTGGCCCTGGTCCTGGTGCTCCTGCAAGGGAGGCTTTGGCTGTCCAACGACGGGCTACAGGAGATTTGGCGCCTCGACGCCCAGGTGCTCGAACGCTCGGAGGAGAATAGTACGCTCGCTTCGCGAAATGCGGCACTCGAAGCGGAGGTGCTGAGTCTCAAGCAGGGGCTCGCCGCAGCAGAGGAACGGGCTCGGACGGAACTCGGCATGATTGCCGATGGCGAGACGTTCTACCACATCACTTCCTACCGCCCCGCGGCTACCGAATAACCGTAGGCGCGGTCGCCGGCGCGCTAACGCCGTCTGAGGAGCACGTAGACCGCGCCGCTGCCGCCGTGGTGTGTGCGAGCCGTGACGAACGCCAGCACTTCGTCCCACTGCATCAGCCAGCGCTGGACGTTGGCCTTCAGAACCGGGCCGCCGGGACCTGAACCCAGCCCCTTGCCGTGAATGACTCGCACACAGCCGAGTCGGTGCTGTACGGACTCGCAAATGAACTCCCGCAATAATGATTTTGCTTGAACGACGGTCAAGCCATGCAGATCCGCCTCAGCCTCGATACTGAATCGCCCGCGCCGCAGCTGTCGAAAGATCTTCTCGGGCAGGCTGGGACGGCGAAATGAGATCTCCTCACCGAGCTGCTCAACCGCGTCCGGGGACCCTTGGTCCGGGCCGTTCAGGCTCTCGGCCAGCAGCGCCGCGCGAGCTGCCCGGCTGTTCTGAGCCTTGGCTTGCGGGCGTTTTGGGTTAGCGGCGCGTTCGCTCTGACGAAGGGGCTTTACTCCCTGCATCGCTCGCGCGAAAAAATCGTGTTCCTTGTCGCCTGTCAACGCTCGACTCCTCTTGCCCCAAGGCTTCCAGTATAGTGACACGATTCGTGGCGATTCCAGGGACCGGCACGTGCGAATCCTACTTTCCAATGACGACGGTTACCAAGCTCGGGGCCTCCGCATGCTCGCCGACGGGCTTGTGGACCTGGCAGAGGTGACGATTGTGGCGCCAGACCGGAATCGAAGCGGTGCGAGCAACTCCCTGACGCTCGATTCGCCGCTCAGGGTGGAGCAGGCTGCACCCAACGTTTACTACGTCAACGGCACGCCAACAGATTGCGTCCATCTAGCGATTACGGGGCTTCTGGACAGCGAACCGGATATGGTCGTTTCGGGAATCAATCATGGCGCTAATCTCGGCGATGACGTTCTGTATTCCGGCACGGTTGCGGCCGCTATGGAAGGCAGATTCTTAGGCTTCCCTGCGCTAGCGGTTTCTTTGGTGCTCGGCGACGGGCGACACTTCGGGACCGCAGTGTCGCTGATTCGACAGTGCGTAAGCCGAATGAAAAATGATCCGTTGCCCAGCGACACGATACTCAACATTAATGTGCCAGACTTACCCGAGCATTCTCTACAGGGAATCAAGTCCACCCGGCTTGGGTTCCGGCATAAATCCGAGCCTGTGATTCAGACGCGGGATCCCAAGAATATGCCAATTTACTGGGTCGGTCCGGCGGGACAAGGGGCGGAAGTCGGTGACGGCACAGATTTTCACGCGATTGAGAACGGTTGCGTCTCGGTTACTCCGATCAAGGTCGATCTAACCGACCATGGTGCGGTCGAATCCGTCGACGCTTGGCTGCAGACCCTCTAGGCAACATGGATCAACGGCAGCACAGCGGCATCGGCATGACCTCCGCTCGAACCAGGAATCGCCTGATCGAGCGGCTCAGGGCCGAAGGCGTCACGAGCGAAGCGGTGCTGGAGAGAATTCGCGTGACGCCCAGGCATCTATTCGTCGACGAGGCCTTGGCGAGTCGCGCCTACGAGGACACCGCGCTACCGATCGGTTTCGGTCAAACTATCTCACAACCGTATATTGTTGCCGTAATGACAGAAGCACTGCTACGCGATCTGCCGACAGGGGAGAAACTCGGTAAAGTATTGGAGGTCGGTACCGGCTGCGGTTATCAGACGGCGGTATTATCCCCATTCGTGCAACACATCTATAGCCTTGAGCGCATTCGGCCGTTATTCCAGCGTGCCAGCGGACGGCTACGAACGCTCAGTATCAACAACGTGACGCTGCGCTGTGCGGATGGTTGGTATGGTTGGCAGAGCCAGGCGCCGTTCGACGGCATCATCGTCGCGGCGTCGCCACCGGAGATTCCGAAGGATTTACTGTCCCAGCTCGGCGATGGCGGCCGGTTATTAATCCCGGTGGGTAACCGCGGCGGGCAGGGACTTGTCTGTGTAACACGCGACGGCGACGATTATCGGCAGCGGGATCTGGGGCTCGTCAGTTTCGTGCCGCTCGTGGAAGGAATCGAAAGTTGAAGATCTTCTCCGCCCTTTATGATCGCGCCCTACGCTGGGCAGCGCACCCGCATGCAGAGCGCTATCTCGTCGGATTGAGTTTTTCTGAGTCGTCCTTCTTTCCTATACCACCAGACGTCATGCTCGCGCCGATGACGCTAGCGCAGCCCAAACGAGGCTGGCGTTTCGCCATCCTGACGACGGCTGCTTCGGTCGCCGGCGGGCTTGCCGGTTACGCCATCGGCTGGCTGGCGCTCGACGCGATCGAGCCACTGCTCCGATCGTTAGGCTATTGGGACAGCTATACCCGCTCTACGGGGTGGTTCGTTACTTGGGGATTTCTAGCCGTATTAGTCGCTGGATTTTCACCCATTCCCTACAAAGTATTTACGATCGCGGCCGGAGCGCTACATATGCTTCTGCCGGCTTTTGTTATTGCGTCATTGGTCGGTCGCGGCGGGAGATTCTTTCTGGTGGCCGGCCTGATCATTTGGGGCGGCGAAGGCATGGAGCGGCGGCTGCGCGAGCACGTGGATACCCTCGGTTGGCTCGTTGTTATTCTGGGGGTGATCGCCGTTCTGGTATTGCGATCGCGCTAGTGGGTTCGTGTCGCGATGCGGAGAGACAGGAATAGTTCACGACGACCCGGAGCTATGGCCCGCGCAATCGGCGTCGCCGTGCTGGTCGTCAGCGGTTGTACGAGCTCGCTGGTAAACTATGAAGCGATAACGCATGTCGTGCAGCCCGGCGAAACGCTCTACACGATTGCCTGGCGTTACGGTATCGATTACCAAGAGCTCGCTCAATTCAATGGACTGAGCAACCCGGATCTGATCTATGTCGGTCAGCGGCTCAGTTTGCGACCATTCGGTGCGTCTCGACCGACTCAAGCGAGTTCAGGTACGGCGCCGTCTCGTCCGCTTCCGCCCGCGCCGACTCTGTCGCCGCCCGCCTGGCAATGGCCTGCCGTAGGCGAGTTGCTGCGCTCTTACGGTGCCGATACCGGACTGAGCAACGGGATCGGCATCGGCGGTACGGTAGGCCAGGCAATCCATGCCGCCGCGTCGGGCCGCGTCGTCTACGCGGGCAGCGGGTTGATAGGCTATGGGCAGCTGCTGATCATTAAGCACAATGACACCTATCTCAGCGCTTACGGTTACAATAATCGGCTGCGCGTGGAACAAGGCGAGTCCGTGGATCGCGGCCAGACAATCGCCGAGATGGGGGTTGGGCCGGAGTGGCAGCCGCAGCTGCATTTCGAGATCAGGCGTAACGGCTCAGCCGTCGACCCACTCCAACATCTTCCGAGATAGAGTAGACCGTTGCTATCAGCCGATAAAAAGCGCTGCCACGACGTTTCGACTTTCGTGGATGAGGACGTTATACGTGCGACAGGCCGCCGGGGTATCCATTATCTCAAGGCCGATGCCCTGATCCGCAAGCTCGGCCATCAGATCGATGTCCGGCAATGCCTGATGGTTTCCGGTGCCCAGGAGAATGATCTCCGGGTCCAGTTCGATCGCGGCGCTGAGGTCGTTCGCCTGCAGCCTGTCCGGAGCAGTCACGGTCCAGTCCGAGAGAATGCGTTGTGAAGATAGAATCAAATGGCCGCGGTACCACTCCTTGCCCACGCGGACGGCATCAGGCTCCCAGGCGCTGATGAGATTGACATCGGAGGTCTCGAGCGTGAATTTCAACGACTGTCCTACTGACGCGAGTTTCGTCGTTGATTATAGGCGGCCGGCAGCACGCATGCGGCTAAGTTGGAAATAGATGCCCATCATTGAGCGTAGACGGAGAGTTCCGGGATCTGAAAACTGGCGTTGGCCCGGAGACACGCATCCGGTCTTACGGCAGGTGCTGTCCTGTCGGCCGATGGCTTCGCCGGACGAGTTGCAGCTGACGCTCAGCCGTTTGCGTCCAGTCGGCGGGTTCGACGCGCTGGAAGCCGCCGTTGAACTGCTATGCCTGCATCGCGGTGGCAGCGTGATGATCGTGGGTGACTTCGATGCCGACGGCGCGACGAGTACCTCACTCGTGTTCCTCTGTCTCAAGGATCTGGGTTTCGCGGAGGTGGGATTTTTTATCCCCGACCGGTTCGAACTCGGCTATGGCCTGACGCCCGAGGTCGTCGAGAGAGTGAAGAAACACTCGCCAACCCTGATAGTCACCGTTGACAACGGTATCACCAGTATCGAAGGCGTCGCAGCAGCGCGTGCAGCGGGTATCGATGTACTGATTACCGATCATCATCTGCCCGGCGCCGAGCTCCCGGACGCGAACGCTATCGTCAATCCGAATCTGCCGGGCGACACGTTCGCGGGAAAGAATCTCGCGGGAGTCGGCGTCGCTTTCTACCTATTAGCGGCGCTGGGCCGCGAGCTTGGCGATCCCGGCTGCGCCGCGCAGTACCTGGATCTGGTCGCGCTAGGCACAATGGCCGACCTCGTACCTTTAGATCATAGTAATCGGATCCTAATCGATGAAGGACTACGCCGAATTAGAGCTGGGCGTTGCCGGCCGGGTCTTAGGGCGCTCTGCCAGGTCAGCTCGATTGCGCATAACGCGACGACGGGGACGACGCTGGCCTATCAACTAGCTCCGCGATTGAATGCAGCCGGCCGGCTCGACGACATGACTGTGGGTGTGCGTTGTCTCATCAGTACGTCCGAGCAGGACGCGCTGGCATTCGCGACGCAACTCGACGCGTTAAATCGCGAACGCCGGGTGATCGAGGCCCGGATGAAAGATGACGCGCTGCAGTTGGTCGACGCGGATCAACTGCTCGGTATCGGCCCACTACCGACCGTAGTGTGTCTGTTTCGCGACGACTGGCATGAAGGCGTTGTAGGTCTAGTCGCGTCGCGGATCAAGGATCGCTGTCATCGGCCCGTGTTCGCTTTCGCGCCAACAGACACGGGGCAGTTGAAGGGCTCGGGCCGTTCAGTGCCTGGGTTTCACCTTCGCGATGCGCTGGCGGCCGTTAATGCCGCCAGCCCCGGTCTCATTACGCGGTTCGGTGGGCACGCGATGGCGGCAGGTTTGTCGCTGCATTCAGAAGGCCTCGCCGAGTTTCAGGCGGCGATGGAGCGCGTGGGCGATGAACGCCTCGGCCCCGAACATCTTGCGCAGCGGATATTGACCGATGGCGAATTGCAGGTTGCAGATTTGACCGCAGATGTTGCGACACGCCTGCGCGATGCAGGTCCGTGGGGCCAGGGATTTCCCGAGCCCGTCTTCGAGGGGAAATTCGAGTTGCTGAACCAACGTGTCGTGGGCGGAAAGCACCTCAAGATGACCGTCAAGCTCGCCGCTGCGGCCTCCCGTCTGGAAGCAATCGCCTTCAATCGACTTCCGGGCGAATGGCGCGAAGGCGACATTCTACAGCTCGTCTATCGTCTAACGCTAAACGATTATTTCGCCGGTCCGCCGATTCAACTCGTCGTTGAACATATAGAATTCGATGCAGGAATGAAGTTTCACTGACTCTGCGTGGGAGGGGCACGCCGATTGCGTTATTATTCGCCGCCACTTAACTGGGCTTACAAACGAACAAGATGGAACCGAATCAAATCAGCGCGTCGATCTCGGATCTCCAGGAGCGTTGTAGCGCTCTAAGGGGGTATCTTTGACTATGATGGTAAGCGTGATCGCCTTGAGGAAGTGGATAGAGAGTTAGAGAACCCCGACGTCTGGGGCGATCCCGATCGCGCCCAAGCGCTCGGTAGGGAACGAGCATCTCTGGAGAACATCGTTCGCACGATCGATCAGATCGACAACACCCTGGCCGAAGCGCGGGAGCTGTTCGCGCTGGCAGACGAAGAGCAGGACGCCGGCACGTTCGCGGATGTCGCCGAAGAAGTTGACCGGGTCAACAAGGAAGTTCAGAAGCTTGAATTTCATCGCATGTTTGCCGGTGAGATGGACCAGCACAACGCCTATCTCGATATCCAAGCTGGGTCGGGCGGTACCGAAGCCCAGGACTGGGCCGACATGCTGTTGAGAATGTATTTGCGCTGGGCTGAATCGCGCGGCTTCGGAGCTGAAATTCTCGAGTTATCTCCCGGGGAAATCGCGGGCATCAAGAGCGCTGCGGTGCTGTTCTCTGGCGACTATGTATTTGGTTGGTTGCGAACGGAGACCGGTGTACACCGCCTGGTCCGGAAATCTCCGTTCGATGCCGGGCATCGTCGGCACACTTCGTTCGCGGCTGTCTTCGTTTCGCCGGAACTCGAGGACGATATCGAGATCGAGATCGATTCCGGTGACCTTCGGGTCGACGTTTATCGAGCCAGCGGAGCCGGCGGCCAGCATGTCAACAAGACGGAGTCGGCTGTGCGGATTACTCATCTCCCATCGGGTATCGTTGTTCAGTGCCAGAACGACCGCTCTCAACATAAAAACCGGGCGACGGCGATGGGGCAGCTCAAGGCCAAGCTTTACGAACGGGAGCAGCAAAAGCGCTTGGACGAAGCCGATGCGCTTGAGGACAGTAAGGCGGCGATTGGCTGGGGGAGCCAGATCCGTTCCTACGTCCTGGACCAGTCTCGGATCAAGGACCTGAGGACCGGCATCGAGAGCGGCAACCCCGGCGCGGTTCTCGATGGCGACATCGATAGCTTTCTCGAAGAGAGCTTGAAGCAAGGATTGTAAATGACTGAGACCAGCGCGCAGAGCGAAAATCGACTGATCGCG
>CAUZMW010000024.1:0-28327 GCA_963581225.1 Gammaproteobacteria bacterium | reverse complement strand
CCACGCGTAGATAAGCGCTGCGTAACTGAGGGGCGCGATCCAGAACAGGTCGAATGGCGCAAAGGCGAACGTTAGTAGGCCACCCGCAACAACAACGAGTGGTAGATTCAGGTTAGCCCGCATGGTGCATCAGCGAAGAATCGCGACGAGGCCGTTGTTCCTGCAGTGCATCGAGTTTCTTCGCGACGGTATCAGTCGGCGCTGGGTCTGCTCAGCGGGGCAACCTTCACTGCATGGATTCGCCGTCGATCCGCCCGCAAGACTTTGAACTGGAAGCCGGCGAAGTCGAGAACCTCCCCTCTGCGTGGTAATCGACCGAGCTCATGCATAATCAGACCGCCGACCGTGTCGTACTCTTCGTCGCTCAGAGCGACGTCGAAGTGCTCGTTGAAATCGTCGATCCTCGTGAGCGCAAGCACGACAACCCGACCGTCGTCCTGGACTTCGATGCTCTCGGCCTCCTCCGGGTCATGCTCATCGTCTATGTCGCCGACAATCTGCTCGAGCACGTCTTCGATCGTTGCGAGCCCCGATACTCCACCGTACTCATCGACTACGATCGCCATGTGATTATGGCTTTCCCTGAACTGCGACAGCAGCGTATTCAGCCGTTTGCTCTCTGGAATGAAAACCGGCAGACGAAGTAACTCACGAACGTCGGATTCATGAGTCTCCTGGCTCTCCGTGAAACGCTTCAGAAGATCCTTGGCTAACAGGATACCGATAATCTGATCCCGATCCTCTCCTATAACGGGAAAACGTGAGTGGCCGGATGTCAGGATCGTATCGAGCAGCGTGTCGAGAGGTTCGTCGAGATCCAGAACCACCATATGAGAACGAGGCACCATGATGTCTCGGACCTGGGTCTCGGAGACCTCAAGCACGCCCTTGAGCATCGCGTGCTCCTCAGCCGCCAGAAGGTTTCGCCGCCAGCACTCCGCCAGGAACTGGGCTATATCCTCTCTTCCCGCGACTTCACCGTCGCGGCGATGGATCAGCCGAGACCACCAACCGGACCTTGAACTGATGTTTTTATTGGCAGGTAATTCGTCAGGCATCGATGACCCATATCTTGCAATTCCCGCCGTCAGCTTGCAAGAGATCAGCCATCGTCGGCATAGGGATCACCGAATCCCAGCGCTGCCAGAAGCTCGATTTCCCGGGCTTCCATCGCCTCGGCGGCTGTAGCGACATCATGCGCAAAGCCCGCCAGGTGCAGTGCGCCATGGATGGCAATATGTGCCCAGTGAGCTTCCAGCGACTTGCCCTGAGCGCCGGCCTCTCGCTCGAGTACCGGCGCGCAGATCACGAGGTCTCCAAGCAGGGGCAGTTCGTCCGCTGGCGGCAGGTCCGGTACCTCCGCCGCAAAAGCCAGCACGTTCGTCGCGCCGTGTCCGTGCCGATAGCGCTCGTTTAAGTCCGCGCCCTCAGACTCGTCGACGATCCGCACGGTCAGTGCGACAGCTCGATCGCCGCCTAGTGCGTGCCGAACCCAGCGTCTCAAGCTCTCGGCGCGCGGTATCCCCTCGCAGGAAGAGGCGTTCTGGACATCTATCTCCAGCTCGTCGCGCTTATCGCTCGCCGCCATCGGCCGGCCCCCGACGCGCGCCTTCCTCTTCTCGGGCGTAGGCCTCGACGATTCGCTGCACAAGCGGGTGACGTACGACATCATCGGCACTGAAATAGACGAACTCGATCCCCGGCAGACCGGCCAACACGCGGCTGACGTGCTTGAGGCCGGACTCACGTCCACGCGGCAAGTCCGTTTGAGTCACGTCCCCGGTGACGACGGCACGGGATCCGAAGCCGATACGGGTCAGAAACATCTTCATCTGCTCCGTGGTCGTATTCTGAGCCTCGTCGAGAATCACGAAGGATTCGTTCAGCGTGCGCCCGCGCATAAACGCCAGCGGCGCGATCTCGATCACATTTCTCTCGATGAGACGTCCAACTCGATCGAATCCCAGCATCTCATAGAGCGCGTCATACATCGGCCGGAGATAGGGGTCGACCTTCTGTGATATATCGCCCGGTAGAAACCCTAGCTTCTCGCCGGCCTCGACGGCAGGCCGTACCAATACGATACGACGCACGAGATCGGCTTCGAGCGCATCGACGCTGGCCGCGACGGCAAGATAGGTCTTTCCGGTACCCGCCGGCCCAATACCGAAGGTGAGATCTTCGCCACGCATCGCGCGAGCATAGGCGAGCTGATTCGGGCCTCTGGCGCGGATATCTCGACGTCTGGTGTGAAACGTCAAACTGTCCGCCTGCGCGTCGCGGTCCGGTCGTGCGTGTTCCTGCAGAGTCATGTGTACGCGTTCGGGATCCAACGTATCGGACTCGCTCAGGGCATAAAGCTCTTCAAGGACGCGGCGACCGACATCCGTGGCGCGCGCGGCGCCCGTCAGCTGAAAATGATTACCGCGGCTTTTGACTCGGATCTCGAGTCGATCTTCGATCAGACGCAAGTGCTCATCGAGATGGCCGCACAAATTAACCATGCGCCGTGTATCGTTCGGCAACAGGCTGACAAAGACTGGATCGACCGACTGATTGGCGTCAGGCAACGGACCGCGCCAGAATTGCGTCGAGCAGGCGCCCACGCAAAGAGTTGGGCAATGCCTCAACGATCATGACATCGACGAAGAAACCAACCAGTTCTGAGTCGCCCTGAAAATTAACCCACCGGTTGTTCTCGGTTCGCCCTGTTAGTTCGCGCGGCGATTTTCTGGACGGCTTCTCCACCAGCACTCGCTCTACCTGCCCAATCATCTTGCGGCTGATGACACCGGCCTGGCTGTTGATCAGCGCCTGGAGCTCCGCGAGCCGGCGTTGCTTGACCTCGCGCGGCAGTGGATCGTGGACGGACGCCGCGGGCGTGCCGGGCCGCGGACTGTAGATAAAGCTGAATGACTGATCGAAGCCGACTTCCCGTATCAGGTCCAGCGTGGCCTCGAAGTCGGCATCTTCTTCACCGGGAAAGCCGACAATAAAGTCGGACGATATCGAGATTCCCGGTCTGAGGACGCGCAGCATGCGAAGCTTTTCTTTGTACTCCTCGATCGTGTGACCGCGCTTCATGAGCCCAAGTATCCGATCGGAACCACTCTGTACCGGCAGGTGCAGGTGATTAGCGAGTTGCTCAACTTGGCCGTAGGCGTCGATGAGCGGCTTGGTGAACTCGACCGGATGTGATGTCGTGAAGCGGATCCGCTCGATCCCCTCGATGGCGGCCACGTAGTGAATCAGCGTGGCGAGATCGGCAAAACCGCCAGCGTGAGCCAGTCCCCGATAAGCATTGACGTTCTGCCCTAGGAGATTGACTTCTTTAACCCCCAGATCGGCGAGGCCGGCGATCTCCGCGATGACATCGTCGAGCGGCCGACTGATTTCCTCGCCGCGCGTATACGGCACGACACAGAAAGTACAATATTTACTGCACCCTTCCATGACCGAGACGAAAGCCGTGCACGCCGACTCCTTCGCCGCGGGGATCTGGTCGAACTTCTCGATTTGAGGAAAACTCACGTCGACAACTCCGGGATGGCCGGCGCGAACCTTCTGGATCATCGCCGGTAGCCGGTGCAGCGTCTGCGGACCGAAAACCACATCGACGAATGGGGCCCGGCGTAGAATCGCTTCGCCCTCCTGACTGGCGACACAGCCACCGACACCGATAATCGTATGCGGGTTCGCTTCCTTCTGTTGCCGCCAGCGGCCAAGCAGCGAGAACACTTTTTCCTGCGCTTTCTCACGAATCGAACAGGTATTCAGCAGAAGAATGTCGGCTTCCTCCGCGTGTTCGATCTGCTCAACATCCAACGCAGACTTAAGCACGTCGACCATCTTCGCCGAGTCGTACTCGTTCATTTGACAGCCGAATGTCTTGATGAAGAGTCGGTCAGGCATATTATGTTAAGTTATTGTTATATAATGACAAATATGCAGATATCGGCAGCGAGGTAGTCGCCGGAGCGCCTCGAACCACCTCCACGCCCGGGATCAGAACGGGATATCGTCGTTGAATTCCGCACTGGCCGGGGGAGCGTCTGCGACAGCGGCCGACTGCGCCTGGGCTTGCGCCGGCGCGCCCGAACCCGGACGCCCGCCAAGCATCTGCATTTCATTGGCGATGATTTCCGTAGTCCAGCGATCGTTTCCGTCACGGTCCTGCCACTTGCGGGTGCGAAGCTTACCTTCGACATAGACTTGGGAGCCTTTGCGCAGGTATTCCCCCGCAACCTCAGCGAGACGGCCGAAAAAGGCGACGTTATGCCACTCGGTCCGCTCTTGCTGATCGCCCGTGTTCTTGTCCTTCCAGGACTCGCTCGTCGCTACACGAATATTCGTTACGGCGCTGCCGCTTGGCATGGTCCGCGATTCCGGATCCGCGCCCAGGTTGCCGACGAGAATTACTTTGTTGATACCCCTTGCCATTCGATCTCCTCAGTAGTCTTCATCCCGGCTCCGTGCGAGTCCGGGCCCGTCATTGTACGCCGTGGCCCCCGCAAAGGCACCCGCGTTTATCGGCAGACGGCAGAGAATTGCACCACGGTTTTGCGGCGTCGTATAGTAGGGGATTGCCTTCGCGAAGGACTTAAGCGGTGTCCACGAGCCAGATACTGATCCGCGGTGCTCGCACCCACAATCTGAAGAACATCGACCTGGACCTGCCCCGGGACCGGCTGATCGTGCTCACGGGACTGTCGGGCTCGGGAAAATCGTCGCTCGCCTTCGACACGATCTACGCCGAGGGTCAACGCCGCTATGTCGAGTCGCTGTCTGCCTATGCCCGGCAGTTTCTCTCGATCATGGAGAAGCCGGAGGTCGATCATATCGAGGGCCTCTCACCGGCCATCTCGATCGAACAGAAGTCGACGTCGCACAATCCGCGGTCCACTGTCGGCACCGTTACGGAGATCTACGATTACCTGCGCTTATTGTTTGCGCGCGCCGGTATTCCGTCATGCCCGACGCACCACACGGCTTTGGACGTGCAGAACGTATCGCAAATGGTCGACCAGGTACTTGCGCTCGACGAAGGCACGCGTGTCATGCTACTTGCTCCGGTCGTCAAGGAACGCAAAGGCGAGCACACCCAGGTCATCGCCGATCTCAGGGCGCAGGGCTTCATCCGGGCGAGAATCGACGACGAGGTTGTCGAGCTCGATGACCCACCGAAGCTGGACCGCAGGCGAAAACACAGCATCCAGGCTGTCGTCGATCGATTGCGAGTCAGGCCCGACGTGCGACTCAGACTCGCCGAGTCCTTCGAGACGGCGTTGGGCCTCGCAGACGGTATCGCACAGGTGACGTTACTCGACGCTCCGGCCGAACCCGCGATGGTGTTCTCGGACAAGTTCGCGTGTTCAACTTGCGGCTACAGCATCTCCGAGCTAGAGCCGCGACTATTCTCTTTCAATAGTCCGTCCGGCGCGTGCCCGGATTGTGACGGGCTTGGCGTGCGCCGATTCTTCGATCCCCAACGCGTCGTGACGCACGCGCACCTTTCGCTCGCCGGCGGCGCGGTGCGCGGCTGGGATCGGCATAATCCGTATTATTTTCAGCTGATCCAATCGCTGGCCAAACACTATTCGTTCGACATAGAAGCGCCGTTCGAGTCCCTGCCGGAGCGTATTCGTGACGTCGTACTGTACGGCAGCAAAGGCGAGCGTATTCAATTTCACTATGTGAACGCCAAAGGCAGCGAGAACCGGTGGCGACACGATTTCGAGGGCATCATTCCCAACATGCAACGCCGTTACCAGGAAACGGAGTCGAGTGCGGTTAGAGAGGAGTTAGGCAAGTTTCAGAGCATTCGCTCATGCAAGAGCTGCGAGGGCACGCGCCTGAATCAGGCAGCGCGAAGTGTGTTCGTACAAGGCAACGCGTTACCGGAGATTACGGCACTGAGTGTCGGCGAAGCGCTACGGTTCTTTACCGACCTCAAACTCGCCGGTTGGCGCGGCGAAGTCGCCGACAAGATCGTCAAAGAGATCCAGAATCGAGTCAAGTTCCTGGCTGATGTCGGTCTCGATTATCTGACCTTGGACCGCAGCGCAGAGACGCTATCCGGGGGCGAGGCTCAACGCATCAGGCTGGCGAGTCAAATCGGCTCCGGCCTTGTGGGTGTCATGTATATTCTCGACGAACCGTCGATAGGACTACATCAACGTGATCACAGGCGGCTACTGGAAACGCTGCAACAGCTTCGCGACCTCGGCAACACCGTGCTCGTCGTCGAGCATGACGCGAAGACGATACTCGAGGCTGACTACGTCGTGGACTTGGGGCCGGGTGCCGGCGTCCACGGCGGAAAGGTCGTCGCCGAAGGAACGCCGGAGGAAATTAAGGCGAACCCCGCATCGCTGACCGGCCAGTATCTGGCCGGACACCGCCGCATTCCGCTGCCGTCGGAGCGACGAGAATTCGACTCGCAAACCGTCATCCATGTTCATGGCGCGCGCGGCAACAACCTGAAGAACGTGAACATCGACATTCCCCTCGGTCTCTTCACCTGTGTGACTGGTGTGTCGGGCTCCGGTAAGAGCACGCTCATCAACGACACGCTCTACCGGCTGGCCGCCGAGAAAATCAATAAGACCTCTTACGATCCGGCACCGTACGACCGCGTGGACGGCTTAGAGCGGATCGATCGGGTAATCGACATCAGTCAGAGCCCGATAGGCAGGACACCGCGCTCAAACCCAGCGACCTACACCGGGCTCTTCACGCCAATCCGGGAACTCTTCGCGGCAACGCAAGAATCACGCTCACGCGGCTACCAACCCGGGCGATTCAGCTTCAACGTTAAGGGTGGACGTTGCGAATCCTGCCAGGGTGACGGTGTTATCAAAGTCGAGATGCACTTCTTACCGGACGTCTACGTCCCCTGCGATATTTGCGCCAGTAAGCGTTACAACCGAGAAACCCTGGACATTCGCTACAAGGGAAAAAATATTCACGAGATCCTGCAACTGACCGTGGAAGACGCGCTGACGTTCTTTAGAAACGTACCGCAGATTGCGCGCAAGCTTGAGACGCTGGCGGCTGTCGGGCTGACCTATATCACGCTTGGACAGAATGCGACGACACTATCCGGGGGCGAAGCCCAGCGCATAAAGCTCGCGAAGGAATTATCCAAACGCAGTACGGGCTCGACGCTCTATATACTCGACGAGCCGACGACCGGCCTGCATTTCCACGACATCGCTCAACTCCTTGAGGTGCTTTACAAGCTCAGAGATCAGGGAAATACCATCGTCGTCATCGAGCACAACCTCGAAGTCATTAAGACGGCCGACTGGATTATCGATCTCGGGCCGGAAGGCGGGGTAGGCGGCGGACAAGTCGTTGCGACCGGCACGCCGGAGACCATCGTCACGCACACAGATACTCATACCGGACGATGTCTAGGCGAGTTATTCGACGCGGAAGATCGCTCGACGCTGGAACCTCAGGCGACTACGTCCGACTAGATGACGCACATGGTTACGCTATAAGCGGCCGGCGCGTCTGCGAGCAGACGCCGAGTGACAAAACAACCATCAATGCCCGACTACCGAAGCGGTCATCTGCGCCTTGGGTTCTGGTCGTTAACTGTTTATCGCCGAGCAGCGCGTCAGGGCCGGTATGGCCCTGGAACCCATGAGCTCTCCTGGTCGATGAGTACGAGTCCGACGGTATTCGTACTGCTTTGATGAATCACCAGGTTGCCGTCATGCGTCGCCCGCATATTGCGGATGATGCCGACCCCGGACGGGATAGCCCAGCTCTGGAACTGCTCGGTGTCCGGGTCGAACCGCAGGAGCACGTCGGGCCGCTGTTCCGATTCGTTGAGCCAGACGATGTCGTCGACGACCTCAATCGCGTAAGGGTGTGAGCCCGCACCGTTGGGCGTCATCCATTCCTTGATCTCGCCGGTCTTCGGGTCGAGACGACCGAGGTACCCGCGCCCGGAATCCACATACCAGACGATATCGTTGCTGTCGATCGAGAGCCGCCGGACGAAGTAGTTGCCGTGGTGGGAGTCCGGATTCGGGTTCGGAGTCTCGAACTCCTCGATCTCCCAGGAATCCGGATTGATACGGGCGACCTTGGGGGCGCCGCGATAGGCGACCCAGACCATGCCCGTCGAGTCTTCCTCGATACCGTACGGTCGAGCGTTCGCGGTCGGAATATCAGTCAGCCGGATGTCGCCGGTATCGGGGACCAGGCGGCCGAGCATATTGCTGTTCTGGAGCGTGAACCAATAGTCGCCGCTGCGCGTGAAAATTCCTGTGTGCGGGTCGCGGGCGGCCGGATCGGGCATCTCGTAGACGGTAATTTCGCCGGTGTCCGGATTCAGCTTTCCGACACTGCCGTTACCGTTACCCGTGTACCAGATGTTGCCGGCCGCATCGTTGATGATGCTGTGCGGCATAGCCGTCGGCTCAAGCATCCACTCCGTCATCTCGCCGGTGTTCGGATCGAGCCGGCCGATCAGGTTTCCATACATCCCCGCCCACCAGATCATCCCGTCCGGCGTCATGACCGGATCCCGCGGCCGCTGCCCAAGAGTGGGCACGGTCCATTCGAGGAAAGTGATCTTGGCGTCGCCGGGCACCAGAGTCGGTCGGCGATCGTATTTCTCGGGAAAGCTCGACGCGAGATACTGCGTAATGTCCGAGGCCAGCGGATCCGGCAGATCGATCATCGTGTTGGTCAGGCGGCGCCACTGGTCGTGCGTGTATCCGGTGGAGCTATAGATTACGTCGGTCTCGTGACACGCCACACAGGCAGCTTCGACCAACTCCTTACCCGACCCATCGGGCAAGCCACCCAGCGGGCTCTGTGCGTATCCTGGCAGACCGACGAAAAACAAGATGCCGATTAGAAGACGTGGCGACAACTGAAACATAAGTATTTCCCCAGATTGAGGCCCGCATCGGGCCACCGTGTTGACAGTCGCGCCTAAGTTTAACTCCGATTCGGGAATTCCATCGAGTTTCCGCTCTACCTACCGCGAATTGTCCAAGATATCCTAACGGCTACTGACGGGAGTGAAGCAAACCTTCGCCGCACCCGGCTAGCCTCGATCCTAGTTGAAGAATACACTGCGATCCATACCACACCTCAAAGTCACCGTGCTCAGCCTGCGCTATTCGTCGTGGTCCATGCGCCCGTGGCTTGCGCTCACGCACGCCGGGGCGAGATTTGACGCGGAAACTGGTTGCGCTTGCTCATATGTAAAAGCAGGGAGTCGAACCTGCGTCACTCTCGGGCCGTCGTGCTTTTGGCAGCATTCATGGTTGGTTTCCGGTTAACGATGGCCTCTTCCGTGGCCTGGACTGCGGCTTCGAAAACCAGGGAAAGGCGATTGTTCGGGTACATGTGGATATCTGAGAGCCGATCTTCGTCTATTTGACCGGCGTTCGCCGTCGAGAAGGCAATAAATATGTCACCTGACCCGTCACCGCTAACAGCTCCTAGTCGGCCAAGCGCCAGGGAAGGACGTTTTGCCAATCGCTGCAGTTGGTGGGGCAACAGCGGAGCATCAGTCGCCACTACGATAATAATTGAGCCATCTCGCGCAGGCTCTGACTGAGCGAATGGCTCGATCTCGTCACAGTAAGGGTACCAATCGAGATGGCGCTCTATCGAGCGATCTATGAAACAATGCCTGCCCACGGGAAGTAAACCACTCATGTCCACCCCACCCAATCGCAGGTTGTCGCCTCCCCAGTTGTAGTTGCACTGCACGAGAACTCCAACCATATATTGCTCTTCGAGAAGCGCGAATTGCCGGGACGCCGTACCGATTCCCCCTTTGAATCCATTGCAAACCATACTAGTGCCTCCGCCAACCACGCCCTCTGCAACGGACCCGCCGCTCGCATTGCGCATAGCGTCAAGGGCATGATCGCGAGTCACATGAAATCCGTTGATATCGTTCAGGCCACCATCATAGGTCTCAGCGACTACGGTGAGCGTGCCAGATCGCGGGCCATCCTTTTTCCACCATCCAAGCGACTGCCGCGTCTCGCACAACGCCCACGCTATGAGTATTCGTGATCGCGATCGGCCCATCAACCAGCCCTCGTTCCTCCAGCCAGGTGGTACCGGTCATTTCACCTGACGCGTTCAACGTAAACCAGCCAGCGAAGACGGGGTCCGTGGAGCTCTTGCCGCGCGGGTGGACAACGGTTACACCTGTGCGCACAGGGCCAATTCCAACCTGGAGTAATCCGTCGCCCTCAATTAGCGTAACGTGACCTACTTCTACACCGGATACATCGGTTATTGCGTTCAGCGTGCCGGGCTGACCGTCAAAAGAAACGCCGAGGTCACGTGCCCTAGCCTCCTGCGCCACAACACCAGTTGTCGATTCGGTGATGAAGAGAATCAACGCTAGAAGAATCGATGGGGGTTGAATGTGCAATTTCATCACTTATTTCGTAAACGCCTAGTCTTCAGTCTATGACTCGAATAGTTAGGGTTCTTGGGAGATGCCGGCTTAATCGCCGACGACCGCGATGGCTTTAACCTCTACTTCTACGTCCGCGCGCGAGAAACCGGCAACGCCGATAAACGCGCTCGACGGATAGGGACCATCCCCGAAATTTTCTTCCTTCGCAACACGGTATGCGCCAGCGTTGCGCACGTCCTCCGCATAGATCGTCATCGTCACAATGTCTTGGAGAGAGCCGCCAAACTGATTTAAATGTGTTGCTATGAGACGAAAGCTCTCGCGAACTTGTGCATCAAAGGCGCCATTAATGGAATTACCATCTGCGTCCTCCAGCGTCGTCTGGCCAGCCAACCATACGGTGCGGCCGCCTTCGGTTACTACCGCGCGGGAGTACAGTTGTTACGTACCGCGCTCGTCGGTGTGGTAGTCGCGAACGAGAGGATTGGCAGCATCCGAGATCGCCAACAAAAACGCTGCCATTAAGGCCACCGGCAAGAGGAATCTGGAAAGGGTTGAGTATGTTTTGCTCATGATAATTTCCTTAAGAGACTTGTTTCGCCTTCAGCGCGGCCAGCACCCGTTCCCTGCGGAAAGGCGGCCGACGCAGCCGCACCCCGCTTGCATCATGAACGGCGTTCGCGACCGCCGCGATCATCGGCTTGTGACTCGCCTCGCCGGCCCCGTAGTGCGGCAGATCGGGACGATCCGGACTCGGGTCACCGTTGACAATAATGACATCGATCGATTCCGGCGCATCGGTATGCCGCAGGCTCGGGTGGGACGCCCAGTCGACACTCGTCACTTTCTCGGTATCGAACTGGACCTCTTCCCAGAGCGCGCGACTTAAGCCATGCAGCATCGCGCATTCGACGGTATGGCGCAGGCCCTCGGGGTTGATGACGAGCCCGCAGTCGTGGGCGCAGACCAGACGTTTGACCCAGACGCGGCCGGTCTCACGATTGACCTCCACTTCGGCGATCGTAGCGACGATGGTGCCATTGCGGAAGGTGTACGCGATGCCGCGTCCGGGGAGAATCGGAGCTGCGTTGGCAGCGATGCGCGGATTGGGCGAAGGCCGCGTGTCCCAGCCGTAGGCGTCGGCCGCTGCGCGGACGGTCGCGAGAGAGCGAGCGCGCCGAAAGAGATCGTCCTCGGGACTGCGGGCCAGCATGTCGACACGGAACTCGACCGGATCGGCGTTGGCCGCTGCTGCCAGCTCGTCGATGAACGACTCGAACGCGAACGTCACCTGCGGACCGTTCGGGTCACGCAGGTTGCCGGTACGAAGCGGTGTTTCCCAGATCATCGGAAGGCTGACAACTCGCGCCGCCATGCGCCGATTCGGAATGGCGTACTTGTTGGATGGCGTAGCGGCGCGGCCCTCGGTCGGCCTCGCGGGACGTATGCCCATCAGTTGAGCGATCAGGACCGTGTCTGGCACGTTGTAGCCGACGTGATTGTAATCGAGCGCGCGAGCGTCGTAGTCGAGCGCGACGACTCTGCCGTCGGCGTCGAGCCCGCCGCGCAGCTTGAACGTGTAGGCTGGACCCTTCGTATCCCAGGCCGTCTCCTCGTCCCGCATCCACTGCACGCGGACCGGCCGGCCGAGCTCGCGGGCGAGAAACGCAGCCTCGAAGCCAGCATCATCGGCGGCCGTGCGCCCGTAAACCTGCGGCCCGTCCATGTACACGACCCGAACCTGCTCGCGGGGCATATCGAGGAATTCCGCTACGCCATTCCGCAAACCGTAAGACTTCATGTCGTTCGAGTAGATAGTCATTTGGCCGTCGGAGGGGTCGGCCAGCGCGTGCGCCGGGCCGATCGCGGTGTGTCCCTGGAACGGAACTTCGTAGATAGCCTCGAGAACTAAGTAGGCCGTAGCGAGGGCTGCATCCGGATCGCCCTGACTGTCCGCCTCACCGCTCGACGTGGGCGTGACGCTCCGCATGTAGTCGAACAGCTCGTCCGATGCCGGGAACGGTGCGTCCAACGGCGGCGCCCAGTCCACCTGCAACTGCCGGGCGGCGTTGATGGCCTGCTCTTCGCGTTCGCAGACCACAGCCACATAGTTGCCGCGACTGACGACTCGGACGAAACCCGGCATGTCGGCGACCGACGACTCGTCGATACTGCGCAGGGTGGCACCGGCGATCGGCGGCCTGACGTTCCGCGCATGGACCATGCCGGGCAGCTTCACGTCCGCGGCCCAGGTCAGCGATCCGTCAACCTTGGCCGGAATGTCGTAGCGCTGGATCGACTGGCCGACCACGCGGAGCTCATTGACGGGCTTGACGTCGGCCACCCCGCGGGTGGCGTTGATGTTGTTGCCGGTAAGCGCGACGTCGAACCGCCGCCCGCCGACGAGCTCGGCGTAGGTGACCGAGTTGGCCGTCTCGGACCCGACCGAGATCGTGGCGTCACTGACCGTGAGCTCTGCAACCGGAGTCTCCAGGTGCTCGGAGGCGAGCTCCAGCAGGACCCGCCGCGCTTCGGCGGCCAGCCGCCGGATCGGCCAGCCGTCACGCTCGATGGCGTCGGAGCCGCCCGAGCCTCCCTGGTCAGGCGTTGTGTCAGTGCTGCCCATGACGAGGCTGGTCTTGTCGTAGGCAATGTCGAGCTCGTCGCACATCATTTGCCGGAACGCTGTGCCAGTACCCTGACCGCCATCCGTCTTACCGACGAAGAAAGTCGCGGTGTTGTCCGGATGGATCACGATCCAGGTGTCAAGCTGCAGATAATCCGGGTCGGGATACGGACCCTCGCCGGCGGCCTGTGCAAGCACTTTGCCGCCGGCGACAGCGCTGATGCTGCAGGTCAGGACCAGGGCGCCGGAGGACTTCAGGAAACTCCGGCGCGAAGTGGACGGATTGACGCTTCGGAGCGCGTCCTCGACTGCTTTCGGAAACCGAAGTGTTGTGCTCATTCGGTCGTCTCCCGTGCGATTGCTGCGACCGTGGCGGACATTGCCGGTGCATCAGCGTCAGCGTCGCCACCGTGTACAGCCGCCGTCGTTCCGCGCGCCACGCGCTTGATCGCCGCCTGAATTCGGTAATAGGTCATGCAGCGGCACAGCACGCCTTCCATCCCCTCGCGGATCTCGGCGTCGGTCGGGTTCGGGTTCCGGTCGAGCAGCGCTTTCGCGGTCATGATCTGGCCGTTCTGGCAATAGCCACACTGCGGCACCTGCTCATCGATCCAGGCCTGCTGCAGCGGATCGAGCTGGCCGTCGCTCGACAGACTTTCGAGCGTGGTGATCTCGCCGCGTACCTGCGAAGCGGGCATGACGCACGAGCGCATTGCGACGCCGTTGACGATCACGGTGCAGGCGCCGCACTGGGCGAGTCCGCAGCCGAAGCGCGGGCCTTGCAGTCCGAGATCGTTGCGCAGCACGTATAGAAGGGGAGTCGACTCGTCGATATCCACTTCGTGGGTCGCGTCGTTGACGCGCAGTGTAACGACACTCATTGGTTACTCTCCGGGTACGCGGTCATTGGATCGCAGATCATTCGTCAGTCATCTGCGCAAACTGAGCATCAATCATCTGGGCAAACTCTGCTGTGATCTCGCCCCTCTTTTTGTTGTCCTCAAAGAAAGCTCGACCAAACTCATTGCCGAGAAAGTTACGGTTCACCAATCCAGCCATCCGTGTGTCCAGATATTCTTTATCAAGTCGCCCCTCTGCGTACTGGAAATAGGCTTCCTCGACACTCTTAAGCACAGCGAAGCTACCGACTATCCCGACGATCAAAGCCCATTTTTTTAGCTTCACTTATTCCCCATATATGCAACAGCGCAAAGTTTATTGTTAACGAATTTCCGGAAACGGCCACAAGCAGACATCATGAACACCGCGCACGCGGATTAATCTTCTCCCAGTTGATAATAATGCCCATCGGCATACGTGATCTTCAGCGTATAGCCAAGATCTGGCGTCTCATCCCGTGCTGTATGAATCCGAACCGTCACAGGCTGCCCATCTCCTATGATCAGGGCTTTCGTCATACCAGCTTTGCGGAACATGGCCACCGGTAGAGTCTCTAGATTCCAGGTCACGACCTCGCCGTCCTCGCTCGTTACGTCTAGATAAATGTAGCTATGGGGTTGATCCAGTCCATGCCCGTTATGACACCAGTTAGCTCGATCGGGCCGTCCATATTGTATTGCGCCGGGCGTGAGTGATGGGCGGACGCTTCAGTGACGAGAACGAGCGTTGCGAGTATCGAAATAGTGAGCCTCATGAGTCCCTCAAAATATGCAGCAACGTGCATATTAACTGTAAATCGACGACTGCCTCCGGCCAAGAGCGGACGTTGGTCTTCTACTCCGACGCCCCATCGTTCGGTCATATCCAACGACGAGCCCTCCCCACAGTCTAGCCAGCACGACGCCATCGAATGGGCTCGCCCTCCGGATGCGCGATGTGATGGCTCAGTACTCCGATCCTATCGGCTTCCAGCTCGACGGTCGCTCCCGGTTTGATCCAGCGATCAATCTCGAAACCGCAACCGGAGTTGACCGTGCCTGAGCCGAGGACGTCTCCGACGTTTAGTAGCTCGTCTTGGGAGGCATAGGAAATCACCTCGGGGAAGCTCCAATGCATCGGCCCAGGCGTCGAAGTCGCCCATACCTCACCGTCGATGCGAACAGCCATCTGTAGGGTCGACGGATCACCAAACTCATCCGGCGTAACGATCCACGGTCCCAGACCCCATGCGAAATCCTTTCCTTTATACGGACCGGTCGAGACGTTCATTTCGCCACGCTGGATATCACGTGCCGAGAAATCGTTAAGCATCGTATAGCCTAGAATAGCGCTGGCGGCATGATCAACATCGACATCCTTGGTCGGTCGTCCAATAATCACAGCGAGTTCCAGCTCGTAGTCCAATTTTTTTGTGTAGCGCGGCCACGGCACTGTCGAACCATGGCCGAACATCGTGGTTGAGTTGCCCTTGAAGGCTGTAGGCCTCTCGTACCAAACTGGTGGAATTTTCAGTCCCATTTTGCCAAAGGTGTTTTCGAGATGATCCTCGAACGCGGCGAAGTCGCGCAGGACCGGCACTCGCGAAATCGGTGGCGCCAACGCTACATCAGAGAGTTGCCAACGTACAGCTTCTCCGCGCGGCCCAACTATCTCATCATTCTCTGCAACCCAACCCGCAACTTCCTCAAGCAACGTGAAATCGGTGCCGTATAGCTCGGCAAAGACTTGCAAGTCAGCCGGGCAGAAGGCGGCGGCGCGTCCAGTTGGGTTCACCTCGCCACGGTGGGCTTCCATCGCAGCAAAGGCGAAGTTCACATCGATGATGTGTCCCGCGCTCTTTCGCGCGCTTTCAATGGTGTCGGCAGGTCCGCCTTCGAGCGTAACGATGCCAAAGCGGTGAAATGGGCCAACTGGTGTGTCGACCCGGAACATAGCGAGCTTCATTGCGCCGTTACCTTGTCCTGCAAGTCCACTTTGTCGGCTTCGTCCGTCACCGGAAAAGGCCCCTGCTTGATCTCGATCAGGCGCGTGCCCTTCTCCAGGAACTCGACCTCATGACCTTCGATCATAAGGATTAGATCCTGTGGTTTGAGGACGACGTCGCCGATAAAGTCACCTTCAGTTGAATAAATGCCGATGCGCGCGCTACCACGCTGACAGAGCAGAATCTGGTGGCGCGTCGGATGATCAGGCAACGCCGTGTCCGGCACGTGGTAGTGAGCAGCTGTCGTGCCACCTGGATCACGGCTTAACATGATAACTTGGAGCGGCCAGGAGTCGTCCGTGAGATGCGCCTTGTTGCGGCGCTCGGATTCCGGATCGATATTATAGGCCTTTCGAATATGCTGGCGTTCCTCTTCGGTCTCCATAAAGGGCGGAAATTTCTCGAACTCGTCGAAGTCAGCGTGGATATGGATCGCCAAAACTCGATTATCACGAGGAGATTTGTAGTAGTCGACATGTTCCAACCCCTGGGGCGTAGCGAAGTCAGTCATCTACGTTCCTTGCGTCTATTATTCTCTGCGATCAGAGCTAGCAAACGGCTGCTTTCGGCACAAGCGGACGTTGGCTAACGTTCATTAATAACATTCTGCTCCATAAACTCAACAAATTCTGGACTAAAGACAGAGTTTCTCGTTCGCGTCTCCAACGATTGTCGAACGATGGCCCCAATTGGGTTCTCGCGGTGATACATGACTCTCCAGGCTTCGATAGGTAACTGCTGTAGTTCTAGCATCCCGGATGCGTACTCTTCATACTCCCACTCCCACTCCCACTCCCACTCCCACTCCCACTCCCACTCCCACTCCCACTCCCACTCCCACTCCCACTCCCACTCCCACTCCCACTCCCACTCTCGGCCAGGCCGATATCGTTAAAGTCACCGCCGATGATCACTAGCCCGTTCCCGGCATCGTCCTCCATCTGTACGATGATGTCGCAGATACCCTGTTGCTGGGCCGGGTTGTTGACATCGAGATCTGCCTCCCGGTTACGAAAATTGTCAGGAATCGGCAAGTGAACGTTGTACAGAAATACACGCTCATCTGACTGAGCGTCGGCAAGTTCCGCCCAGACGCCGTCCTGCGTTCCGCGACCCCAGGTACACGCCAGCTACCCGTCGAATCCGGGTCTACGGAAAATCGTCCGGTGTTACGAATCCAGATGTCTTGTCCATCACTGCTGGTGGCGGCCAACGTATAACCGTCGTCCAGAATGCCGGCTATTGCGCTCTCTGCTCTGCGAGTCTCGGAGAGCAGGATAATGTCAGCGTCTTCCTAGCTGAATATGGCTGCGCTGATTTCCACGTTGTTGGCGTCCTCAGCCACGGCGGCTCCGGTAATATTCCGCGCCAATATTTTGACCGTGTCTGCTTGTGTCGTATCCGGATTCGCGATAACTAGCAACAATACCGGGGCCAGCAGCGACAACCGCCTGATTAGATCCGTTTTGAATATATTCATGATTTATACACCGAAGGCTTGTTATTAGGCCGAGTCTGAAACAATCTCAAAGTCCATAGATATTGAGCCGGGCAGTGGTCTACGGCCTGTTCGATAGCCGTATTCATGGCTTGAGTGTCGGTCAGTTCATCCTCACCGTCCAAGCTCTCTATGCACGGCAATACTTTAACTACGTATCTCAATCGATCGGAATCATAATAGCTGATGCAGGCAAATACTTTAGCGTGAGTTGCCTTCGCGAGACGACCCAATACGGGCACGGTCGCTTTCTGCACACCATAAAAAGGCGCGAACACACATCGGCTAGAACCACCGAGATCCTCATCGGCAAGATAGATTAATACTCGATCGCCGCGAATCGACTTTATCAGTGGTCGCAGTCCGTCTTCACGTGTAAATATGATACCGCCGAACCGTATTCGACGGTTCGCGAGCAGCCAGTTGAATAACGGGCTTCTGACCGGCTTGTATGGACCGGACGCCTTTATTCGCATGGAAAGCGCCACGATTGCCACATCGAGTGCAACACTGTGACACAACAATATGATGGCATTTTCACCTTTAGCCTTAACCGCTTCAACTTGCTCAAGGCCTACAACGTCAATACGCTTCTCAAGTCGCGACGCCGAATGCCACCACAGTTGCGCGTACTGAATGTAGGCGCGCGCCTGCGCCCGGAAGTGCTCATACGCCATCTCCTTGATTTCGTCGCCCGACTTATCCGAGAAACACAGAGACAAATTGGTTGTGGCAATATCGAATCGCTTTTTATTTCTTCTGAACGCGACATCCCCCAGTTTGTTCGCGAGCAGATCAAGCACTCTCGTTGGCAGCCAACTGAGACAATAAAATAAGAACAGGCCGACCCAGGTCAACCAGTACTTTGGCATTAAGAAGGATGCGCTAAAGGCAGGAACCGTACTGGGACGTTCTTTACGATGTTCAACGGGCATACAGTTGATCGGCAAGTCGCTATAGCGACAGAGCCCGCTCTCGTAGGACGAATTTCTGAATCTTGCCCGTAGAAGTCTTCGGGAGGTCGGAGAAAAATACGTGCCTGGGGCATTTAAAGTTGGCCATGTTCGCGCGGCAGAACTCCATTAACTCAGCTTCGCTGACGGACGCACCTGATTTAAGCGTTACGAACGCGCAAGGCGTCTCGCCCCATTTCTCATCGGGTCGCGCTACTACGGCCGCTTCCAGCACTGCAGGATGGCAGTAGAGCACTCCCTCGACCTCGATGGAGGAGATATTTTCGCCGCCCGAGATAATGATGTCTTTGGATCGGTCTCGTATCTCGATGTACCCATCGGGGTGGGTGACGCCTAAGTCGCCGCTATGAAAATAGCCACCCTCGAAAGCCGCTTGAGTGGCATCCGCGTTCTTGAGATAGCCCTTCATCACAACGTTACCGCGAAACACGAGCTCACCCATCGTCTTGCCATTCGCGGGGACAGGCTCTAACGTCTTGGGATCGGCGACAAAGAACTCCTCTTGTACCTGATATTTCACGCCTTGCCTGGCCTTGAGCGCGGCTCTCTCCCCAGCAGAACGCTCGTTCCATTCCGGGTGCCAGTCGCATATGGTGATGGGGCCATAGACCTCGGTCAAACCGTAGGTATGAGTAATATTGAATCCTAACTTCTCCATGCCTTCCAGGATGGTTGCCGGGGGAGCGGCGCCGGCAGTCATCATCTGTATCCGTCGGGGGATATCGAACAGCTCGGCCTCGGGTGAGTTGAGCAGCATATTCATGACGATGGGCGCGCCGCAGAGATGCGTGACGCCGTGAGCCCGAATAGCGTCGAACACGGCCTTCGGCTCGACTCCTCTCAGACACACGTGCGTTCCCGCCATGGCGGTGACGGACCAAGGGAAGCACCAGCCGTTGCAGTGAAACATGGGTAACGTCCAGAGATACACCGGCCGATGCGGCATCGCCCACGCCAGAATGTTGCCGATAGCATTCATGTAGGCGCCACGGTGGTGATAGACGACGCCTTTCGGGTTTCCGGTAGTGCCGGATGTGTAGTTGAGAGAGATTGCGTCCCACTCGTCGGTGGGTAGGGTCCAAGCGAACTCCGGGTCGCCTTCTCTCAACAGCTGCTCGAAAGTGAGTTCCCCAAGCAACTCGCCAGAAGTCGCGAGCGGATCGTCGATATCTACGACCAGAGGCTTGTCCTCGACCTGTTCGAGCGCCGCACTAATCACTGTCGAGAATTCTCGATCGGCAATCAGCACTTTTGCCTCAGCGTGGTTCAGGATGAAGGCGATCGCGCCTGAGTCCAAGCGAATGTTGAGTGCGTTGAGTACTGCACCGCATAGCGGCACTCCGAAGTGAGCCTCCAGTAGCGCCGGCACATTGGGCGCCATGACAGCAACAGTATCCCCGCGCTCGACTCCCCGCGCCGCAAGCGCGCTCGCCAGCTGCCGGCATCTGGCATAGGTCTCACCCCAGGTGCGGCGCGTGTCACCATGGATCACCGCCACGTGTTCAGGAAATACTTCAGCGGTCCTCCTGATGAAGCTGAGAGGTGACAGCGCAACGTGATTGGCTTCGTTCTGTTCCAGCTCCAGTTCGTACTTATTCCGCTGGTTCATCGCAGGCTATGCCAGTCGCCTGATGCCGACGGCATCACGGATCTCTGCAAGCACTGGCGTACTGATGGCGCGAGCCCTTTCCGCGCCCCGTTGCAACACGCTCTCCACGTAATCAGGAGCTGCCATCAGGCGCAGGTATTCCTCGCGAGCCGAGCTGAGATGCTCATTCACGTACTCGAACAACGCGGCTTTCATTTCTCCCCAGGCAATGCCCTCCTCGTACCGGGTCCGCATCGCCGCCGTTTCCTCCGGGCTTGCAAACGCACTGTAGATGGTAAACAACGAACTCGTCTCCGAATCTTTGGGTTCACCCGGTTCCAGCGAGTTCGTCTTGATCTTCATGATCAGCTTGCGTAGTCGTTTCTCTTCTGCGAACAACGGAATAATGTTGCCGTAGCTCTTCGACATCTTGCGCCCATCGAGTCCGGGCAAGACAGCCGTACCCTTGCCAACAACGGCCTCCGGAAAAACCAGAATTTCTCCGTAGCGATGATTAAAACGTCCGGCGATATCGCGAGCCATCTCGACGTGTTGAATCTGATCCTTGCCGACCGGTATCTTGTTCGCCTTGAAAACCAAGATGTCGGCGGCCATCAGAATCGGATAAGAAAACAACCCCATCGTGATTCCTCTATCCGGGTCCTTGTTCTCGCTCGCCTCGTTTTCTGCGACAGCCGCTTTATAAGCATGTGCACGGTTCATGAGCCCCTTTGCTGTCATGCAAGTCAGGATCCATGTGAGTTCCATAATCTCCGGCACGTCGGACTGGCGGTAGAAGATGCTCTCTGTGTCCAACCCGATCGCAAGCCAGCTCGCGGCAATCTCCAGGGTCGACTGAGCTACCTGATCCGGGTCCTCGCCCTTTACGAGCGAATGATAGTCGGCGACTAGAAAGAATGACTCAAGGTCCGTGACCTTACTCGCGGCAACGGCAGGACGAATCGCTCCGACGTAGTTGCCGATATGCGGTGTTCCCGTCGCCGTTATCCCTGTCAGTACTCTATCCATCTTCTTGATCCAGTTCGTCAGTAGCCTGCGGCGTGGCCGTCCTTTCTCGATTCCGACGCGCCCTGATAGACGCGCCGCTCTTCGTCCCGAAGAATTGCCTGATAGCCACCGTAACCCAAAACCTCCCGGCCGGTCGCATGCCCCATCGCACCAAGCGCCGCCAGCGTCTCGGCTCCGAAACCGGACTCGAGAAAGACACAACCGCCATCGGTCATCTTCTCTCCGGTCGGCGTACTCGAGCCATCGTGCCGAATGCGCGGTGCATCGCCCGCCTGTTGAATGTTCATCCCGAAGTCGATGTGGTTGACGAGTACCTGCACATGCCCTTGCGGCTGCATGTCGGCGCCCATCACACCGAAGCTCATCAACGGCTCGCCGTCTCTCGTCACGAACGCCGGAATAATCGTGTGAAACGGGCGCTTGCCGGGCGCGTAGACATTAGGGTGCGTCGGCTCCAAACTGAATAGTTCACCGCGATTCTGCAGTACAAAGCCGAGTTCACCGGGCGTCATTCCCGAGCCCATGCCACAATAATTGCTTTGAATCAGCGACACCATGTTGCCGTCCTGATCGGCGACTGTCAGGTAGACCGTATCACCCTGCTGAAGTACCGCGGGGTCGCCGTAACTCAGCTCACGGGACGCTTTCGACCGATCGATGAGTCGCCTGCGCTCGTGCGCGTATTCTTTCGATATCAACCCGGCCACTGGGACGTCGGCGAACGTCGGGTCAGCGTAATAGTAAGCGCGATCCTCGAACGCAAGTTTCTTCGCCTCGATTAGAAGATGCAGGTATTCCGGACTGCCCCAGCCGGCCGAGGCCAGGTCGTAGGCCTCGAGAATATTGAGCATCTGTAGTGCTGCGATCCCCTGGCCGTTCGGTGGTAGTTCCCAAATGTCATAGCCACGATAATTGGTGGAGACCGGCTCCACCCACTCGGAACGATGGGCCGCGAGATCCTCCGCGCCTAGATAGCCGCCGTTAGCACGCACGTAGTTCTCTATCTCGTAGGCTATATCGCCTTCGTAGAAAGCGTCGCGCCCACCATCCGCAATCGCGCGATAGGTCTTCGCGAGTCGAGGATTTCTGAATAGCTCTCCCGCGACGGGGGCTCGCCCGCCGAGCATAAACACGTCGGAGAAACCGGGGAACTCCTCGAAAAGGGCCGCATCCGCCGCCCATTCAGCCGCGATGACTTCCGTTACACCGAAGCCTTGTTCTGCATATTCGATCGCGGGCGCGAGTAGCTCAGCTAGTTCAAGCCGACCAAAAGCTGCGTGAAGCTCGCTCCAGCCGTCAACGGCTCCGGGAACGCTGACTGCCAACGGCCCATACCTAGGGATCTGCTCGAGCCCCAATGACTGCAAGTTTTCCAGAGTCAGACTTAGCGGTGAACGGCCGCTCGCATTAAGCCCGCGTAACTGTCGATGTTCGGCGTCCCAGACGATCGCGAACAAGTCGCCGCCCACACCGGCGCCGGTAGGCTCCATCAGCCCCAACGCCGCGTTAGCACTGATTGCCGCGTCTACGGCAGATCCGCCCTGGCGTAGAATTTGTACGGCGATTTGCGTCGCGAGCGGATGACTCGTCGCAGCGATACCATGGGTAGCCATCACAACGGAACGAGTTGCGAACTGCTGTTCGAAAGGCCTATCCATCAGTCAAACTCAGATCCCGCCACTACACTGATACTGAGGAACGGCCTCAGTGGTCCGAAAGGCTCCGTCAAGCCTCTCGGGCTTGGTACCTGCTGCCAGGAGCCCTATTATTCACGAGTTTTCCCACACTGTTAACAGATACTTTGATGGCAGCGAAATAGTGGCATCCATAACCAATCAAGTTTCGCGGTTCGACTGGGCAGAACTCTATGCGGACCATCTGCTAGAGTGGGATGAACGTCTGTCCGTAGCTCTCGCAGCGGCACACTTCGACAGTGTGGTTGTCTTTGCCGGCGCCGAGAGGACACGATTCCGCGACGACCAGAACTACCCCTACGTGGTCGAACCCTACTTCAAGGGCTGGCTACCGCTGACCGACCATCCCGGATCGGTGCTGAAACTCACGCCAGGCGAGCGGCCGCTGCTCATCGACCTGAGAGAGGACGACTTCTGGCATGAGGCTCCCGCAGAACCCGGCGGGTTTTGGGTCGATCACTTCGAGATCCGCCAGGCGGCATCGCCGGCCGCCGTGATGAAGGAGTTAGGGTCCCTCGGGGCACGGGTGACAGTTATCGGCGAACCGACCGGACACACCGACAAATTCCCGTCGGTGAACGATACAACGCTTCTGTCTCACCTGGATTACTCGCGAGCCTACAAGACATCGTATGAAGTCGCATGCATTGAAACCGCCAACGAGATCGCGGCCATCGGCCACATTGCTGCGCAACGCGCGATCAGCGACGGCACCTCCGAATTCGATCTGCATCACATCTACTGCGCGGCCAGCGGACAAACCGAAGCGGATCTACCGTATCCCAACATCATCGCATTAAACGAGCATGCCTCGACTCTGCACTATCAGAAACTCCAGCGAGAGGCGCCGAAGAAGACGCAATCGTTTCTGATCGATGCCGGCGCACAATGCAACGGGTATGCGTCGGACATCACTCGAACCTGTGCGCGAGATCACTCGCCGTTCGCAGCGCTGATTGACTCGATGGAAATCATGCAACAGACGCTGTGCCGGAAGGCATTGAGCGGTACTGACTTTGTCGAATTGAACGATACAGCGCATCGGCTTTTGGCAGGAATCCTGAAAAAGCACGGGCTCATTCGCTGCGATGACGATGAGGCCTACGCACATGGGATCACGCGAACGTTTCTTCCCCACGGTCTCGGACATCTTCTTGGCCTCCAGGTCCACGATGTCGGCGGGCGACTCGCGAGTTCCGGAGGTGAGCGGCGGGATCCGCCTGGCGAGCATCCGATGCTGCGACTTACCAGGATGCTCGAGCCCGGATTCGTCGTTACGATAGAACCGGGCATCTATTTCATTCCGTCTCTGCTGGATGAACTGAAAAAAACAGCGTTGGGACGCAGCGTAAACTGGGATAATATTGAAACACTTCTTCCTTGCGGCGGCATCCGAGTAGAAGACGACGTTCTAGTCACCGATACTGGCTCACGAAATCTTACCCGCCCAGCTCTGCTTAATGCTGCCGAATCTTGATCTTCACGCTGGTACCGTAGCTGGCGGAGCAACAAAGAACGCCATTAAGAGGGCTGCCGACATGTCACACCGCACGAAGGACCTCGCGCCGCTAGCTGGCCTGAGACACGTCATTCGAGAGCTCAGATATCATGAAGCGTCACGACAAGTTCTCGCGATCGTGCTGATTCCTTTCTTTGCTTTCATCGCAGAACAGACGGTCACGCTGCTCACGATCGCAACACCATTAATTCTTGCGGGAACTGCGTTACGGCTGTATGCCAGTGGTTGTATTTTAAAGAACGAACAGCTCGCGACCTACGGCCCCTACGCGTTGGTTCGCCACCCACTTTATACAGGTAACATTATGATTATATTTGGTTTTTCTATCGCCAGCGGGCTCTGGTGGAGCGTACCGCTGGCATTGTTTTTCTTCTGGTTCTACTACCCGACAGCTATCGAATACGAAGACCGAAAACTACGACGCTCGTTCGGCTCGGACTGGGAGAATTGGTCCGCTCGAATTCCCGCTCTCGTGCCGACGTTTTCCAATCTCGCCGCGGTGTCAGAAGGCAGCTGGTCCTTTAGAAAGAGTTCACGACAAAATGGAGAGCCGCTCATCGTGATCTTTATATTGCTCTGTATCGCGTATGTAACATGGCGCCTGCCGTGAATGCCGACGACGAGGAACGATCCTCAGGTCCCGTTCGGCTTGACCAACTAAAAACCTATATTTCGGACGAAACAGACGTCTCAGGCTCGCGTTTGGGCGCAGGCTATCAAGCGACTGTTAAATTGTATGAAACGCCGTTTGGAAATTACGTTGTCAAGACGGCTCGCGGACCGTTTTTCTGGCGGCGACTCGGAGAGATCTCGCTGCGACGCGAGCATGCAATTTACGAACGATTGCGACATGTACAGGGTGTCCCGTACTGTCTGGGACTGTTGAATAACAAACATCTCGTTCTGGAACACATCCCCGGAGAGTCCTACCGGCAGCTTCAAGACATGCTCGACGATCGAGTGTTATTTTTCGATCGATTCCTCAAGACGATAAAAGATATGCATGCGGCCGGTGTCGCTCACGGGGATCTGAAACGCAAGGACAACTTTCTCGTCGGGCCGGATGAACGCCCGTTCGTTATCGATTTCGGACTAGCGCGTATTCGACCGGATCCTGGTCGGCGAATGGGTAGAATGCTGTTCGAGTGGGTGAAGCAGTACGATTACAACGCCTGGATCAAACATAAGTATCTCAGGCGGGTGGACAATATCGCACCGGAGGACATTGGGTACTACAGGCCGATGAAGCTCGAGCGGATCGCCCGCAGCATCAGGGTATGTTGGCAGAAAATTACGCTGCGGCGACTCAGGAGACGCCACCGCTCGTAGTAAAAGGTGCCGGATTTATTTTCACAAATACGGCACCTTTTACTACGAGGTAGCGGTCTCCGGAGAATCCGGTTGATCCAATAACTGAACCAAGGCCATCGGCGCTGAATCTCCGGCTCGATAACCGATCTTGAGAATTCGCAGATAGCCGCCCGGACGATCCTTGAAACGCGGCCCCAACTCGTTGAACAACTTGCCGACAGCCGCATCGTCGCGCAGTCGTGAGAACGCTAGACGACGCTGCGCAACACCATCCTGCTTCGCCAACGTAATCAGCGGCTCCACGACCCGTCGAAGTTCCTTCGCTTTCGGTAGTGTCGTCTTGATCGTCTCGTGCTGAACTAACGACGCCGCCATATTGCGATACATCGCAATGCGATGCGATGAGTTTCTGCCGAGCTTGCGGCCGGATTTCCTATGACGCATGACCTACGATCCTCTTCGCCTAGAACTCTACCGATACAGGCGGTTGTTCTACTTCACCATGCAGCCCCGGCGGCGGCCAGCTTTCCAGTCGCGTGCCCAAAGCCAGTCCATGAATCTCCAAGACCGCTTTGATTTCAGTCAGAGATTTCTTGCCCAGATTCGGCGTGCGTAAGAGTTCCACTTCAGTACGCTGAACCAGATCGCCGATGTAGTTGATATTCTCCGCCTTGAGGCAATTCGCTGACCGTACCGTGAGCTCGAGCTCATCGACCGGTCGAAGGAGAATCGGATCGATCTGCGCCTCGGCCCGACCGAAGCCGATCTCATCCTCTCCCTGCAGGTCGACGAAGACGTCGAGCTGATTCTTGAGAATTCCGCCTGCGCGACGAATCGCCTCTTCCGGATCGATGGTACCGTTTGTCTCGATCTCGACAATCAGTTTGTCGAGATCGGTGCGCTGCTCGACTCGAGCGCTTTCCACCGTGTATGTTACTCGGCGAACTGGACTGAACGACGCGTCGAGCTGAAGTCTGCCGATCGGGCGAGTCTCTTCCTCGAAGACCGCCTGCCGTACGGCGGGCTGATAGCCGCGCCCCCGAGCAACCTTGAAGAATGCTCGCAGCTCCCCGGCACTTGTGAGGTTCGCAATCACGAGATCGGGGTTCACGATCTCGACGTCATGGTCACAAAGAATGTCGCCGGCCGTTACGGGACCGGGTCCTTTCTTCGAGAGCGACAGCTCGGCCTCATCTCGCGTATGCATTTTGATAGCGATCAATTTCAGATTCAGAAGGATGTCGACGACGTCCTCTTGAACACCCTCGATACTCGTGTATTCGTGCAACACGCCATCGATTTCGGCTTCCACAATAGCGGCGCCAGGCATAGACGACAGCAGTACTCGTCGTAGAGCGTTGCCAAGCGTATGACCGAAACCGTGTTCGAAAGGCTCGACCGTGACCTTCGCATGATTGGCGCTGATTGGCTGAACCTTGACGGCCCGTGGCCTCAAGAATTCTGTAGCTGATTCCTGCATTTAGGGTTCCTCGCGTTACTTTGAGTACAGCTCGACTACCAGGTTCTCGTTGATGTCGGGAAGAATTTCTTCCCGCTCCGGTAGCGTCCTCAGTACTCCTTCCATTTTCTTGTCATCGACCTCGACCCAGTCGGGCAATCCGACTTGAGTCGCAATATCCAATGCGGCCTTGATTCGAGTCTGCGCTTTCGCTCGCTCGCGGACCGCGATCTTGTCTCCCGCCTCCAACTGGTACGACGGAATATTGACTATCTGCTCATTGACCATGATGCCCTTGTGACTGACGAGCTGACGGCCTTCCGCTCGCGTCGAAGCGAAGCCCATACGATAGACGACGTTGTCTAACCGCGACTCAAGCATCTTCAACAGATTCTCGCCAGTCGAGCCTTTGCCTTTTGCGGCTCGTTTGTAGTAATTCAGGAACTGACGTTCCAGTACTCCATACATCCGCCGTAACTTCTGTTTCTCGCGCAGCTGTAGCCCGTAACCCGATATACGTGGGCGCCGCTGACCATGTCCGCCGGGCGGAACGTCAAGCTTGCACTTCGCCTCCAGCGGTTTGACTCCGCTCTTCAGGAACAGATCTGTGCCCTCTCTTCGGGCAAGCTTGCATGTTGGACCTCGATATCTCGCCATTTCTATTTCCGGTTACACTCGGCGCCGCTTAGGTGGGCGGCATCCGTTATGAGGTATGGGCGTCACGTCCTCGATCTGGGTGACTCTAAAACCGACGACATTCAATGCCCTGACCGCGGACTCCCGTCCGGGACCAGGACCCTTTACACGAACCTCGACATTCTTCACGCCGTAGTCCTTCGCCGCTGTGCCAGCACGTTCCGCTGCAACCTGCGCGGCGAACGGCGTACTCTTGCGTGAGCCGCGAAACCCGCAACCGCCGGAAGTCGCCCAAGACAACGTATTTCCCTGACGGTCGGTGATGGTAATGATCGTGTTGTTAAACGAAGCATGAATATGCGCAACGGCGTCCAGAACCTGCCGTTTCGCTTTCTTCTTCGGTTTAGTAGGTTGTTGGGCCATGTTGTCTCCCTAACTGCCTGCCGTCGCTGTAGCTGTCATCGATCTACTTCCTGATCGGGCGCCGTGGACCCTTACGCGTGCGCGCATTGGTCTTCGTTCGCTGCCCATTCGAGGGCAGGCCGCGCCGATGCCGGATTCCACGGTAGGAACCAAGATCCATAAGCCGCTTGATATTCATCGCAGTCTCTCTACGAAGGTCGCCTTCGACCGAAAATTTTGCGATGACATCTCTGAGTTTCGCGACCTCCGGCTCACTCAAGTCCTTGACCTGGAGC
>CAUZMW010000023.1:0-28871 GCA_963581225.1 Gammaproteobacteria bacterium | reverse complement strand
TCAGCCTCGCGAAGCTTGTGAATAATATCTTCGGTGTTGTATCGTTTCTTTGGCATGGTTCAGATCTCCTTATGTGGCTTTTTACCACTTTAGATCTGCACCAGAAATACGGGGCTAGCTCAAGTTCGCAGAATACATTGCGGGAGTCGGAGCGCGGCAACCTATTCAAGAAAAAAAATAATAGGGGAGACCCCCATGGCGGGATTAGGGCGTCGCGTGCTCCCGGTCGCTAACCGGTGTAACGCCCCTTGAGCATCGGTTCGCCGTTCACTTCGATTTGCTCGACCCAGATGGACGGCGCGTCGTTTCTCGCTGGCGAGCCCGTAATGATCATCTCGTCCCCAGGTTTAATCGTCTCCCGAGTCCAGCCTTCGTTTCGTCCCAGACCGAGGCTGCTCGACAGTCCGGCCAGCCAAGTCACGACCGAACCGTCTTCGCCAGTTACCTCGAACAGGATCTGGGTGTGAGGATTGACGAACTGAAACTCCGTTACGGCTCCCGAGACGGTGATTGATTGGGCCAGATCGTAGATGACATTTGACCCATGATGACTGCTTGAAGGTTGAGACAGGCCCCCAATTGCAACTCCGGCAAGAATAGCAACTAGTTTAGAGTTCATTTCAACCCTCCGGGACCATCGCCCATAGACTAGTCTTAATTATAATAGAGTCGACGATTCACAGATATACATACGGCGTATGATAAATTCCATATTAGCTGACTAAGTATAAGAGCACGGGGGTCTTCGTGAGTATCTACAGAGTTTCCGGCGTCGCTATCTATGGCGCGATTGCCGCAGGATCATTGCTATCGTCAACGCCCTCAGTGGCTCAGAGCTGGGTCGAGGAGTCGGCCTGCCCGGACAACGTCCCGATCGAATTCCACCGCTGCGCGCTCGAAGTGGCAGATTCGTTCGACCCGCCGCGCACTGCAGACGGCCGGCCAAATCTCGGCGGAAACTGGATGCTCCCCGGCGGCCAGTTCGGCGGCGCATACGAGGATCTCGAAGCACACGGTGGTGAACTCGATGCGATTGGCGGGGCGGCGACAGTCGTGGATCCGCCCGATGGGGTGCTCCCGATGCGGCTCTGGGTCGACGCGCAAGTCGAAGAAAATGCATCTCGATATATCCACCACAATGCGGCCTGTCTTCTGGCGGGTGTGCCGAACACCATGTACCACGGTGGCGCACGTCAGTTTCTTCAGTCTCCCGGTTCTCTCGTGATCACGTCCTACAACGTTCACGCATATCGCGTCGTTCATCTCGACGGGCGCCCGCAACTTGACGAGAAGATACGTTTGTGGAACGGCGACTCCAGAGGGCGATGGGAGGGCAATACTCTCGTAATCGAGACGACGAATCAGAATGCCAGGCCCTGGCTCGATCAGCGGGGGCGGTTCTACACGGTCGACGCCCGCGTGATTGAGCGTATCACGCTCATTGACCCCGATACGCTCCATTATGAGGCGACGGTCGAGGACCCGAACGTCTTTACCCGGCCGTTCACGATCGCGTTACCGTACCGACGCATCACCGACGATCCCTACGAGATGGAAGAGCTCGCATGCTATGAGAACAATGAGGAGCTTCTCGAGATCTACCGGGAAGTGGGCTACGGGATATTTCCCGGCGTCAGCCCGGAGCAGGCCCGCGATGCGGCGGCGAGCCAATGAGAGCGGCTAAGCTGTTCTTGTCGGTTGCCTCCTTCGCGGCGTTGGCCGCCTGTACCGACGCGCCACAGGAAAGCGCAGACGTTGATCAGGACGCTGCGGACCTGGCTTACTCGGCGCCGCGCACGTCTTTCGATCATCCCGATCTGACGGGAATCTGGCAGACGGTCAATACGGCCGTCTGGGACGTCGAAGCACATCCCGCGAGTCTCGGCGTACCGGCCGGCCAGAGCGTAGTGCTCGGCGGCGAGATTCCGTATCGCGATTCGTCTGTTGCTCAGCGCGATGAGAATTACGCGAACCGCGTGACGGCCGACCCCGAAGCGCAGTGCAGGATGGTCGGCGTACCGCGCATTACGTACATGCCGTACCCATTCCAGATCGTGCAGACTCCGACGCAAGTATCGATCCTCTACGAGTACGTACATACGACGCGGAGCATTTTTCTAGACAGCGAGCATCCGGAAGACATAGCGATCCGCTACTGGATGGGCGATTCACGTGGCCACTGGGAAGGCGACACACTCGTTGTGGATATCGCCCACTTTACCGACGAGACCTGGTTCGACCGATCTGGAAATTTTCATAGCGAGGCGCTGCACGTCGTCGAGCGCTACACGTCGACCGGACCCGATCATATGCTCTACGAAGTCACGATCGAGGACCCCGAACTCTTCACGGAGCCCTGGCAAATGAGCATGCCGTTATACCGCCGCCAGGAAGCCGACAGCCGCCTGCTCGAGTACGAGTGCTACGACTACCTTGAGAGCAGCCGATAACAGCCGTCGGTTAACAGTCGAAATGCAGGTAGCCTAGTGGTACCTATGTAACGGCGCAAAAATGTTCCGATATCTAGCTCTCACGGGAGGGGCGATTTCCGTTCGATCTAGGTAGAATCAGACTTAAGCGCAGTCAGAGTAGGCCTGTCCTTTATCAGGGGAATCTAACGACCGAAAGTTTTCCGAGTCGCCGCGGCATGAGCGGCAGCGGCCCGACTGACTGGCGCGTCTGACTCGTACGGAGCAGTTGAGGAGAGACATGATGAGCGTTCAGCGCTGTCTTAGGAAGCTACGATCGACAGGCGTATTTCTAACTTCGGTATTGTTGGCCGGTCTCACGGCTTGGTCGTCGCCAGCGTTCACGCACCATTCCTTCGCTTCTGTCTATACCGCGGATAGAGAAGAGGCCATTCAGGTAATCGACGGCTCTGTCAGGGTCTTCAAGATACTTAATCCTCACGGCGCGTTAATCGTGAATGTCACCAATGACGCGGGTGAGACCGAAGGTTGGCTGATCGAGCTGAGTCCGGCAGCGCAGCTTGCTCGCGAGGGCTGGACGGACGATTCGCTCAGTGCTGGGGACGAAGTGACGGTCGCGGTCTTTCCGTCTGTCACCCCGAACCGTGCCCGCCTTCGAGCCGTGCTGATCCATGGAAAGACCGAACAGGAGGCCGCACGATTGCTCGTTTCCTACGGCATTCGCGGCGACACGCCAGTCATGCGCCGGCTACGGGAACGGCTGCCGGTGTGCGGGACCATCGACGCGAGCTACAACCGAACAGAGTGTTTTTTGGTGGACGCTGACGCGTCGCGCGCACTCGACGAAGAATTTCCCGGCCACATGGGCTACGTGATGCCATGAGACGGTACTGACAAGTTAAGCCTGTGGAATGGACAAGCCCATCGAAGAGCTTATAGGGACGCTCACGCGATTTGATGGCACGTATCGAAGTATCGCTCAACGCCACAAAGTTACCCCCAAAAATTACCCCCAAAAATTACCCCACTTTCCAAGTGCATTGCAACAAATGGTGGTGGAAATTATTGGACGTAAAACTTAGATAATACAGATAGTTACATACCTATCTGGATCTCTATAGACTTACTGGGACATGAGAATGGTGGGGGCACTAGGATTCGAACCTAGGACCAATGGCTTAAAAGGCCAGTGCTCTGCCAACTGAGCTATACCCCCGCAGCGAGAATTCGCCGTGAATATTACTCGATAGCGACAACGTTGTCGTAACAGTCAACGGCGTCCCGCGGCCAGGCGACCGCTTCTAGAGAGACCGGTAGCGTGTCGGGTCTTCTACCCCGGCGTCGATAAAACCCTGACGGCGCAAACGACAAGCGTCACAGTGACCACATGCCCTGCCCTGCTCGTCGGCTCGATAGCACGAAACGGTCTGCGCGTAGTCCACCCCCGCCGCCATCCCCTGCCGGATTATCTCCGCCTTCGTCAGCGCAACCAGCGGCGCTTCAATCGTCACGGGCCGACCTTCGACGCCCTGCTTTGTCGCCAGCGCGGCCACCGATTGGAAGGCCTCGATGAACTCCGGGCGGCAATCCGGATAGCCCGAGTAGTCAACGGCATTTACTCCGATAAATATCGAGTCCGCGCTCAGCACTTCTGCCCAAGCCAGAGCAAGCGATAGAAAGACCGTGTTGCGTGCAGGTACGTAGGTTACGGGAATCCCGTCTCCGCCATCTTCCGGCACATCGATGTCCGCATCGGTCAGCGCCGACCCTCCGAGCGCACCGATTGGAATTTCCATTACGCGATGCTCAAGCGCACCCAGGTGGCGCGAGACTCGGACGGCAGCTTCAAGCTCCGCGCGGTGGCGCTGTCCGTAGTCGAAACTCAGCGTGTAACAAGTCAATCCCTGCGCCCGGGCTAGCGCCAGTACGGTCGCCGAATCCAGACCGCCAGACAGCAATATGACCGCCTTAGCCACAACTAATGCCCCGACACATCGCCCCAGAGATGTTTATGCAGCTGGACCTGGAGGCGCACAGACAGTCGATCGGCGAGAATCCAATCCGCGAGTGTTCCGGCGGCGAGTTCTCCGTAGCTCGGCGAAAAGAACACCGGGCATGGCACCTGCAGCTGATCGGCCAACGCCGCCGATGCCCACTCGTAATCGGCGCGATCGCAAATGACGAGTTTCAATGCATCTCGGTCCGTCAGAAAGGCCAAGTTCTCCCAACGATTGCGATTGAACTCACCGGACCCTGGCGTCTTGACGTCCATGACGCGACTGACACGATCATCCACGTTCTGTATATCGAGCGCGCCACTGGTTTCGAGACTGACGTTGTATCCAGCATCGCACAACGACGCAAGAAGTAACAGGCAGCGCGGCTGCGCAAGTGGCTCTCCGCCGGTCACGCATATATAGGGAGTTTGATGACCGGCTACTTCAACAACGATCTCGTCGATCGTTTGCCAGTGCCCCCCGGTGAACGCGTACGCGGTGTCACAGTATTGACAGCGCAGCGGGCAGCCAGTCAGGCGAACGAAGACGGTCGGTAGGCCGCTGAACTGAGCTTCGCCCTGAATCGATAAGAATATCTCGGCAATCTTCAGCCGATCTGCGGCTTGATCGTCGCTAAGCGTAGCCGCCACACTCAGCCCTGCTCCTGCACCAACCGCTCTAATCGTTGACTCGCGAGCCGAGCGGCGGTCGTCTCAGGAAACTCTCTTGCAACCCGCGTCAATGCCTCGCGCGCGGCATCCCACTGCTGGAGTTCGTAGCTGCAGAAGCCGATCTTCAATAATGCGTCCGGCAGCTTGGTCGAATCGGGATAACGATCGACAACCGTCTGGAACATCAGTAAGGCAGTCGTAAACTGACGTTGCACGTAATACGTTTCCGCCAGCCAGTATTGCGCGTTGTCAGCTAACGGGCTAGATGGAAAGACGACCAAAAACTGACCGAAAGCTTCTGCAGATTCCATATAGCGACCGTTCCTGAGCAGGTCGAACGCCAGCTGGTAATTGTCCTGGTCACTGCCGCTAACAACCGGCAGCCGCGAAGCGAGCGGCACTGGATCTTCGGCTAACAAGTCGGTAATGGCAAGATCAGCGGCTCGGGCTTGTGCCACCTCAAGCGTTTGCAGACGGCCATCAACATCCAGGTAGAGTTGACGTTGCCGATCGGCTCCGTTGTCGCTCTCATAACGCAACGTTTCGACTTCGCCCCGCAGCGCCTGTGATTGCGCCCTCAGTTGATCGACCTGTGTCGACAATTCAATCAGGCTCTGGTTATCGATCACTCGCTCAATACGGATCAATCGCACTTCGAGATCCGTCATTTTCAGATACAGTGGATCCTCGGTCGTCGGCGTGCTCGTGCATCCAGCCGTGACAAGCGCCACGACCGGAACTAGAAAATAACCTCCCCTCAATACAGCTTGCATCGATATCTACCTCGTCGGGTTATTGCCGATATACCAGTTCGACACGGCGGTTCAAGCTGTAGGCTTCCTCGTCACCGCCAACGACCGCCGAACGTTCTTCACCATAACTCACCGTACTGAGCTGCTCCGTTGCAGTTCCCTGTAACAGTAACACGCGACGCACCGCTTGGGCTCGCCGCTCACCGAGACCGATATTGTACTCGCGGCTACCACGCTCATCGGTATGCCCTTCCAGCCGGACCTGAGCACCGGCATTTCCGGCTAGATACTCGCCATGCGCTGCCAGGAGTCCGTTGAATTCCGGATCGATATCGCTTTGATCGAAGGAGAAATACACGACGAGCCGGGACAGAAGTCCTTCGGCGTCTGGCCCCGGGACCGCAATGAAACTACCGGAGCCGCCCGATCCATCGAGCCCTATCGTATTAGCGCCGCCGCCCGCGCCCGAGCTTGTCGTCGTTGTCCCTGGACTAGCCGGTGCCGTGCTATCCGCAACGGTCGCCGAATTTCCGCCACAGCCCGCCATGATCGCGCCGGCGAATATGAGCATGAGTATTTGGACTTGTCGAACCATGGCAGAATCCTTTTATCTATATCTACAGCAGTATGCTACAACAGTTAACTAGAACTAACTTACGTTTAATTTCGTGAGAACGGCGACCAGGCCGGTTCACGTACATCTCCTGCCACCGACGCAATTTGCCGATGGATACGACCATCCGTACTGACCGAAGACAGCACGCCGACACCCCGCTCCTGGGTCGCGTAAATGATCTGGGCTCCGTTGGGCGCAAAACTCGGTGACTCGTCCAGACGTCCGCTACTCAACACCTGAGTGAGCCCCGTATCGGGATCGACGACGGCAATCCGGTAATTGTCTTGTACACGATGGACGACCGCAAGCTGTGTACCGTCGGGAGAAACGCGTGGACGCGCATTGTAACTGCCCTCGTAAGTCACGCGTTCTACCCGCGCACCAAGCCGAGTCTCGACGCGGTATACCTGCGGGCCTCCCGAGCGATCCGATAGGAAATAAATACTCTCACCGTCGGGAGTCCAGGTGGGCTCCGTATCGATCGCCACGTCTCGCGTTAGCCGCGTTAAGACCTGGCCGGCCAAGTCCAACATGAAGATATCCGGGTTACCCTGATCCCTGGACAGAGTAAGCGCCAGCATCCGGCCATCGGGGGAGAAGACGGGCGCACCGTTGATGCCCGGGCGATCCGAGACTCGCTCCCGAGTCCCGCTGCTGAGCGTCTGCACATAGACCGCGGATCGCCGACCCTCGAAGGACACATAGGCAAGCTTGCGGCCATCGGGCGACCAGCTCGGCGACATCAGCGGCTCGGGAGAATCCGCGACTATATTAGGATTAGCGCCGTCGGCGTCGGCGACGATCAGTCGATAGCGGCTATTCTCCCCGTGACCTTCCTGGCTCACGTACGCGATCCGCGTATTGAACACGCCGGGAATACCCATGAGGGTCTCGAAGATCATGTCGGCGATCCGGTGCCCTGCCGCACGCAGCTCATTCTCCGCGGACGTAAGCCGGAACCCCAACAACTGCTCTCCGCGCAGCACATCGAATAGCTGGAAAACAATCTCATATTGGCCGGGGCCGGACTCCGCTACGCCGCCGATAACGAGTACGTCCACTTCCAGAATTCGCCAGTCGTCGAAGTCAACGTCGGCCGGTCGTGTGGGCCGTGACACCATGTCGCGTTGCTCGATAGGATCGAAACGTCCGCTCTGGCCCAGATCGGCAGAAATCAAGCTGCTCACATCGAACGGGGCCGCGCTTCCTGTGGGCCCTTCCCAGCCGAAAGGCACGATCGCCATCGGCACTGGCCGGTCGACACCACGCGTGATTTCGATCCGTAGCTGCGCGTTGGCTCCGGAAATCGAGAACACTCCAACGAGCGCGCACGCCACAACCGACCAGCCCGACAAATTCATCGTCAAAATCTTCCTCACAGTCAATTATTCCTTGTATACCTCCGGTGTGAATACTACGTTGAGAGTGCGCTCGAATAACGAAGGAAGCGGCGGCCTCGGAAGCGGTGACGACTTCAGCACCGCAGCTTCGATCGACCGTATCACCGCGTCATCGCCATTACAGCGAGTGCGAATGACTTGAGCGTCCACGATGACGCCGGTCGGTATCTGTCTCACCCGTACCTCGCATTCCAGCCCCGGCTGCGCACTCGCCGGACGGATCCAATTCTCCTCAATGCGATTTTCGATGAGACGAATGTATTGATCGAGCAGACCGGACTCCTCAGCTCGTCGGCGCTCATCTTCCTGAGCCATTATCCGCTGTAACTCAGCCTCGCTCTCGGCTCTTTGGCGGGCAGCTTCCGCCTCGCGCGCCAATCGCTCCTGCTCTTCGCGCTGCCGTTGTTCCTCTGCCAGACGCTGGCGCTCAGCTTCCTCACGCTGGCGCTGCGCTTCCGCCTCGCGTTCCCGGGCGAGTCTCGCAGCCTCTTCGGCCTGTACGCGCTCCGCCTCTTCGCGCTGCTGCTGGAGATCGGCCAGGCGCTGTTCTTCGAGTCGCACGGTCCGCTCACGCTCCTGCCGTGCGGCTTCGACTCTCGCCTGCTCTTCCTCGAGCTGCCGACGCGCCGCTTCGGCTTGTTCTCGCGCCAGCCGTTCCTGCTCTTGCTGGCGGAGAATCTCGGCCTGCTCCTGTTGCTCCAAACGCTCCATCTCGCGCTGAATCAGCGCCTCGTCCACCACCGTTGCCTCGATAGCGACCGATTCTCCGGCCGGTGGATACAACGGCGGATCGGAAAAACTGATGCCGAACGTCAAAGCCACTGCGATCGCGATATGCAATCCAGCAGAAAGCCCTACTGCACCCGTGTGTTTACGAATATACGAACTCATACCGCTGCTCGTCGCGCCGCCTTATGGCGCCTCGCCAAATGGGTCTACCGGGTCGGTGATGAAGCCGACCTTCTGGGCACCGGCCCGCTGCAGTAGGACCATGCCGGTCACCACACGCCCGTAAGAGACCGCCTGATCCGCCTTGACCAAGACCGGCGTCTCAGCGTTCCTTCGGAGCACCGCTGCCGTTCTAGTGACAACCGTCTGCTCGTCGATAGGCGATTCTTCGTCGTCGCCGATATTTAGAAAGAGTTGGCCTTCCCGATTGATACTCAAGACGAGCGGTTCATTGTCGCGCAGCAGATCAGGGTCCAGCGGATCCGACGCCGCGTTCGGCAAATCGACCGTGATTCCCTGTGTCAACAACGGCGCAGTGACCATGAAAATTATCAACAGCACGAGCATCACGTCGATGTAGGGCACGACGTTAATCTCCGCCATGAGTCGACGATGGCGTGCGCCGCTCATATCGTCGCTCCTTCCGCCTGCGCGGCATGGCGTTGCAGGATCGCCGAGAGTTCTTCCATGAAGGTGTCGAATCGAACCTCCAGGCGCCCGACCTTGTCCGCGTAACGATTAAATGCGATTACAGCAGGGATGGCGGCGACCAAGCCCATCGCCGTAGCGATCAATGCCTCCGAAATACCGGGCGCCACAAGAGCCAACGTCGCACTCTGAACTGTTGCGAGGGATTGAAAAGTATTCATGATGCCCCACACCGTACCGAAAAGCCCGACATAGGGGCTGGTCGAACCGACGGTCGCAAGAACGACGAGATTGTTCTCCAGGCGGTCGACTTCGCGAATCTGCGAGATACGCATTGCGCGGCGCGCGCCCTCGAGCATCTGATCGCCGCTCAGCCCCGGCTGCTTCTGTAAGCGGCCGAACTCACGGAAACCAGACTTGAAGATTCCTGCCATACCCATGTGCGTTTCGCTACTACGAGCGATATCGCGATACATCGATGCCAGATCGCCGCCGGACCAGAACCGCGACTCGAATTCATCGGCGGCGGCCACGGACTGCTTCAGCATCCGGCTCTTCTCGATTATGATCGTCCAGGACCCAACAGATGCGATCAGCAGCAGCAGGAGCACCATCTGCACGATCGGACTCGCATTCAGTACCATAGAGACAATTGAAAAATCCATATTCATTCGGTTAACTCGCCTAATAGTGCCGCGGGTACACGTCGCGGTTTACGATGCTCGACATCCATGCATGCGACCTCGGCGACGCCCTGACACAAGATCTCGCCGTCCGGCGACTCGCGGCGAACGCTCTGATCGAAAAAAAATCGGGCTCCCTTCAACTCGGATAACTCCGCGGTGACATACAACATATCGTCAAGTTTCGCCGGCCGACTGAATCTTACTTCAGTGCCCACCAATACCAGCAGGATTCCTTCCTGTTCGCGGACGCGATTGTGATCGATGCCATGGGCCCGCAGCCACTCAGTTCGCGCCCGTTCCAGGAAACGAAAATAACTTGCGTTATAGACCACACCCTGAGCGTCGGTATCCTCTAGATACACGCGAACCGGCAGAACAAATTGATTCGTCATACTAACCGCCGTCAATCGAACAGACCCGGCCTATCCGGGTTTTTTGAAGATTTCGGCAGGTCCGCGCCAAAGTGTTGATAGGCGTTCGAGGTCGCGATTCGGCCACGGGCGGTCCGCTGTAAAAAGCCCTCCTGAATCAAGAACGGTTCGATGACATCCTCCAACGTGCCGCGCTCCTCACCGATGGCCGCAGCCAGGTTGTCGATGCCCACCGGCCCGCCGTCGAATTTCTCGATGATCGTAGTCAGCAGCTTGCGGTCCATCGTGTCGAAACCGTGCGGATCGACCGCGAGCATATCCATCGCTGCCCGGGCGACCTTCTCGCTGACGCGACCATCTGCCTCAACCTCGGCATAGTCCCGGACACGCCGGAGTAGACGATTGGCGATCCTGGCCGTGCCGCGGGAACGGCTCGCTATCTGTAGAACGCCCGCCTCGTCGGCCGTTAGATCGAGTATCGATGCCGTCCGGGCAATGATCTGAGCCAGCTCATCGCAATTGTAAAATTCCAAACGCTGCACGATACCGAAGCGATCCCGTAACGGAGACGTCAGTAGCCCCGCACGTGTCGTGGCCCCGACCAGCGTGAACGGCGGCAACTCGAGTTTTATAGAGCGGGCGCCCGGACCCTCGCCGATCATGATGTCCAGATGAAAGTCCTCCATCGCCGGATAGAGCGCCTCCTCTACAACTGGGCTCAGACGATGGATCTCGTCGACGAAGAGCACATCGTTCGGTTCGAGATTCGTTAACAGCGCCGCCAGATCGCCCGGCCGCTCCAATACCGGGCCGGATGTCTGGCGAAGATTCACGGAGAGTTCGTTCGCAATGATGTGAGCCAGCGTCGTCTTGCCCAATCCCGGTGGGCCGAAGATCAGCGTGTGATCCAACGCCTCGCCGCGGTTGCGCGCAGCGGTGATAAAGATCCGCATCTGGCGCTTAACGCTCGTCTGGCCGATGTACTCATCGAGACACTTCGGCCGCACAGCGCGATCGAAGGCTTCATCTTCCTTCGAACCGTCGCCCGCCACTAAACGTGCCTCTTCGTTCATCGTCCTATTATTTCCCTGCGCTAGCGATCATGGACCTGCTTCAGGGCTTCACGGATCAGGTCTTCGGCACGCAACGTAGTCGCGTCCAAACCCTTCAGCATCCGTAGCGCCTCGGCCGGTTTATACCCTAATGCGACGAGCGCGCCGTGCGCCTCGCCTTCGGCGTTCACGGCACCGTTACCCGCGGCACCGGCTGACGGATCGATCTCGGGCAGCCGATCCGGCATCTCTACCAGTAAGCGCTCCGCCGTCTTACGCCCAATACCCGGCAACCGAGTCAGCGCCACAAGATCTCTTTCCAAAACACATCGCCGAAAGCCGTCGACGCTGATTCCCGACAGAATGCCCAAGCCGATACGCGCGCCGACACCGGACACTTTCAACAAGCTTCTGAACAAGGCCCGCTCCGACTCGGACGCGAAACCGTAGAGGACATGCGCGTCGTCGCGAATGACCAGATGCGTAACGAGCTGCAACGCCTCACCACAATCAGGTAAGTCGTAAAACGTCGACATGGGCGCTTCGATCTCGTAGCCGATACCGTTCACGTCCAAGGTCAGCCGCGGCGGCTGTTTGACGACCAACGTACCTCTTAAGAATCCGATCATGACTTAGCTGCCACCTGGCGAAGCAGTGAGTAGCTGTTGCGTTCGTGAGAGTGACAGAGTGCCGCCGCAAGCGCATCGGCCGCATCGGCTTGCGGGTCGTCGTCCATCGCCAACAGTAGCTTGATCATGTGCTGAACTTGAGTTTTGTCAGCGCCGCCGCTGCCGACAACGGCTTTCTTGATATGCCGGGCCGCATACTCGAAGATCGGCAACTCCGACTGAAATGTAGCGCAGAGCGCGGCCGCTCGAGCCTGGCCGAGCTTAAGAGCGCTATCGGCGTTTCTGTGCACGAATACGCGCTCGACCGCAATCTCGACGGGCTGATGGCGAACGACAAGCGCACCGACTTCGATAAAGATCTGTCTGAGCCGGCTGCTGTGGTCGCCCGCTGTCCTGATTATCCCGCAGTCAACCAATACCGTCTGGCTACCGCAGACGTCGATGAAACCGTAGCCCGTGATCCGGGAGCCGGGGTCGATTCCTAGGATGCGAATAGTTTCTCTCACCTGTCCTCGATCTGTTGCGTCACGCCAGCCGTCACACGGCCTCCAGAAGTTCCTGTGGAAACTCAGCGTTAGAGTAGACCTGCTGGACGTCGTCCAGTTCGTCCAGCGCGTCCAGCAATTTGAACAGCGTCTCGGCCTCGGATACCGTTAGCGCCGCGCTCGTCGAAGCTCTCATCGTAATTTCCGACTGCTCCGGAACCAACCCGGCCGCCGTCATGGCATCCTTCACGCCGCCGAAGTCGTTCGGATCGACCAGGACATCGACCGAGCTATCGTCATTCGTCACGACATCGGCGGCACCGGCCTCGATCGCGAGTTTCATGATCTGCTCTTCGTCGGACCCGGCAGGAAATCTCAACAGTCCCGTATGCGTGAAGAGGTAAGCGACCGCGCCGTCCGCGCCGAGATTTCCCCCGAACTTCGAAAACGCGTGCCGTATCTCTGCCACCGTGCGGTTGCGGTTATCGGTCAGGCCAACGACCATGACGGCCACGCCACCGGGACCGTAACCCTCGTAGCGGACCTCCTCATAGGTCGCCCCGTCATCCGCCCCCGTGCCCCGCTTAATCGCCCGATCGATATTGTCCTTGGGCATGCTCTGGGATTTCGCTTTCTCGATAGCGCTCCGAAGACGTGGATTGGACGCCGGATCGCCGCCGCCTGCCCGAGAGGAGACCGTGATCTCGCGAATGAGCTTCGTGAAGAGCTTGCCGCGTTTCGCGTCCTGGGCACCCTTCCGAAACCGGATATTCGCCCATTTACTGTGGCCAGCCATTGTGCTCCCAACATGCGCGTACTGTCCCTGCCTCCTCAGACACGGGCCAGCACCGGCCGCAATAGTCTATTCCGTGTGAGAAAAGCTCCGTAACTCCAATGGCAGTAAGCAGTTAGCTCCTGCCAAGCGCCTATGATAGCCGGATTTTGGCCCTCAAGCAGCGATCAGCGGTTGATCGCGTGGATGGCTCGGTTATCGGCCGCCAACGCCGCTTCGTGGATGGCCTCGGTCAACGTCGGGTGGGCGTGCACGGTACGCTGCAGATCCTCGCCGGAAGCCGAGAATTCGAGAGCCAATACCGCCTCGGCGATTAACTCGCCCGCGACGGGTCCGACGATGTGCACGCCCAGCAACTCATCGTCGTCTTCTGCCGTAATGAGCTTCACCAGTCCATCGGTCTGTTCCATGCCCTTGGCACGGCCGTTCGCTGCGAACGGGAATGTTCCCACTTTGTAGGCGGCTCCGCTCGCCTGGACCTCCGCCTCCGTCTTGCCTACCCAGGCGATCTCTGGCGCCGTATAGATCACAGCCGGGATCGCATCGTAATTGACCTCGCTAACTTTTCCGGCAATCAGATCCGCGACCATGACCCCTTCCTCGGTGCCCTTGTGAGCCAACATTGGGCCCCGAACAACGTCGCCGACCGCCCAGACGTCTGCAGCTGTCGAACGGCAAGCCTCATCGACCTGGATAAAGCCGCGCTCATCAAGAGCGACGCCGGCATCGTCGGCGAGCAGCTCCGAAGTAAACGGCCGTCGCCCAACACAGACGATGAGTTTGTCGACTTCGAGCATTTGCTTACCGTCGCTATCCTCGTAACTAACGTTAACGCCGGTCTTGCCGGCGATGGCGCCGGTCATCTTCGCGCCGAGGCGAATGTCCAATCCCTGACGCTTGAAGTGCTTGGCGGCTTCCTTGGCGATCTGAGCGTCCGCCATAAAAAGAAAGTCGTCGAGAGCCTCGAGAATAACAACCTCGGCACCGAGACGATGCCACACGCTCCCGAGCTCAAGGCCAACGACGCCCGCGCCGATAACGCCCAGGCGCTTCGGTACCTCGGTAAACTCGAGCGCACTCCAGGAATCGACGATATCTTGTCCGTCGAAAGGCGCGATGGGCAATTCGATCGGGACGGAGCCGCTCGCGAGTATCACGTGCTTGGCGCGAATCGTTTCTTTCTTGCCGTCGGCGGCCGTGACTTCGACGCGATGATCCGACAGTAAGCGGCCGTGACCTTGCAGAGCCGTAACGCCGTTGGCCTTAAAGAGCGCGGCGATGCCGTTGGTCAGCTGCTTCACGATGCCGGCCTTGCGCGACTGCATCACGGCAATATCCATATCGAGGTTAGTCACGTTGATGCCGTGCCTGCCAAACTCCGACGCGGCCCGGTGGTAAAGTTCCGACGACTCCAGCAACGCTTTCGACGGAATACAACCCGCGTTCAGGCAAGTCCCGCCGAATGCGCGACTGCCATCATGGTTCTGCCACTCGTCGATACACGCCGCGTTCAAGCCATTTTGCGCCGCACGGATGGCCGCCGGATAGCCGGCCGGGCCGCCGCCGATCACGACGACATCGAATTCTCTTTCACTCATATTTCTCGTTACACCTGCAAAATCAGCCGCGCAGGATCCTCCAATAGTTCCTTCAACGCAACCAAAAACTGAACCGCTTCGCGGCCATCCACCAGACGATGATCGTAGGTCAATGCCACGTACATCATTGGGCGAACTTCGATCTCGCCGTTGACGACCGTCGGACGCTGCTGAATCTTGTGCATGCCGAGAATGCCGCTCTGCGGTGGATTCAATATCGGCGTCGACATCAGCGAACCGAAGATTCCGCCGTTAGTAATCGTGAAAGTGCCACCGGTCAGCTCCTCCATCGTGATGCCGCCAGTGCGTGCACGCGCGCCGTAGTCAGCGATGGCTTTCTCGATATCGGCGTAGCCCAGTGCCTCCGCGTCGCGAATAATCGGCACGATCAGCCCGCGATCCGTCGATACGGCGACGCCGATATCGAAGAATTCGTGATAAACGATGTCGGCGTCGTCCAGAGACGCATTGAGTACCGGGTAGCGCCGCAATGCCTCGATCGACGCCTTGACGAAGAACGACATGAACCCCAGCTTAACGTTATGGCGTTCCTGAAATTCATCTCGATAGCGCGCACGCAGCCCCATGACTTCGGTCAGATCGATCTCGTTAAACGTCGTCAACATCGCGGCGGTCTGCTGCGCCTCGACGAGGCGCTCTGCGATGCGGCTACGCAAGCGGGTCATGGCGATACGATGTTCGGCGCGGGAACCGCCGCCGGTCGGCCGCATCGTGATCGGCGCATCTTCCTCCGATTCCGCTGCGGTAGCGACGTGGGTCTCGAGATAATCCAGGACATCGGCCTTTGTCACCCGCCCGGCCCGGCCGGAACCGACAATGGCCGAAGCGTCCAAATCGTGCTCTTCGACGAGCCGGCGAGCGGCCGGACCCAGTCTCTCTGCCGGTGCTTCGGTCGACGGCTCCGCAACAATCCGCGAGGACTCTGTCGGCGCGTCCTGCGCATCACTCGTGACGGCAGCCACCGTACCGGGCTCGAGCAGCGCGAGCACCTGCCCACCTGTCACGATGTCGCCATCATTGAATTTCAACTCCTTTATTATTCCGTCGCTGGGCGCCGGTACCTCCAGCACGACTTTATCGGTCTCGAGATCGACGAGATTTTCATCGCGGCGAACGGAATCACCGGCGCGTTTGTGCCACGCGACGATCGTCGCGTCGGTCACCGATTCGGGTAGCTGTGGCACTTTAACTTCAATGCTCATCCGTCGTTCCTAAGCGAACCTGGTCTTTGGGTTCCGAGTCATCAGCCGAAGTATCCGCTCCCAACGCCGCAGCTACCAGTGCCTGCTGCTGCAGGACGTGTAATGCATGAATCCCGGACGCCGGCGCCGCAGCGCCGGCCCGGCCCGCGTAGAGGAGCCGATGCTTCTGCTCCAGCGCCTTCTGTAGACGATGCCTTATCTGATACCACGCACCCTGATTCTGCGGCTCCTCCTGACACCAGACGATATCGGTAGCGTTCGGATAGGCGCTGAGCGTACCCGCATAAGCCTCGACCGGAAAAGGATAGAGTTCTTCCAATCTAATGATCGCGACACGATCGATTTTCTTCTCCCGCCTCATCTGGTCCAGATCGTAGTAGACCTTCCCGCTGCACAGCACCAAGCGCTCCACTTTACTTCCCGGCGGCACCGTCGTGTCGCCGATCATCGGCTGAAACGTCCCTCGGGACAGATCATTCAGCGTCGATACGGACGCTCGATGGCGTAGCAGGCTCTTGGGCGTCAGCACCACGAGCGGTTTCCGAACCGGTCGCAGGCATTGCCGACGCAACAGATGGAACATCTGCGCGGGCGTCGACGGGACACACACCTGCATATTGTGCTCGGCACAGAGTTGCAGAAATCGCTCCAGGCGCGCCGAGGAATGCTCGGGGCCCTGGCCCTCGTAACCGTGAGGAAGAAAGAGTGTCAGCCCGCACAGCCTCCCCCACTTCGCCTCGCCAGAGCTGATGAACTGGTCGATTACTACCTGTGCGCCGTTGACGAAATCACCAAACTGGCCTTCCCAGATCACGAGGCAGTCCGGCGAGGTCGTGCTGTAGCCATACTCGAAACCGAGCACCGCTTCCTCTGATAGTAAAGAGTCCGCAATCGTGAATGACGTCGCACTATCACCCACGTGGGCAAGCGGAGTGTATTCCCCGCCGTCGGTCTGATTAAAGAAAGTGGCATGCCGATGGAAAAACGTTCCGCGCCGGCTGTCCTGGCCGATCAGCCGAATATTATAGCCCTCCGTAAGCAGGCTCGCATACGCTAGCGTCTCTGCAAACCCCCAGTCGATCGCAAGCGTTCCCGTGGCCATTTTCAATCTGTCGTCCACGATTCGTTGCACACGGGGATGGAGCTTGAAGTGATCTGGTACCGCGTTGACGCGCTGACTCAAGCGTTTGAGTCGCGTCTTCGGAATCGCCGTCTTGACTACTGCGTCGAGTTCGTTTCGATAACGACTCCAGTCTATCGTGTACTGATTACCGATCATGCCGAGACATTCTTCGTTGGGGCTGCGCCCGGCATCAATGCAGTCTCGATACGCCTCCACCATCGCCGCGAGTTCCTCAGCTCGAATGACGCCGCGTTCTACGAGAGTCGCGCCGTACAGAGTTCGAACGCTCAGGTGCCTCTTTATCGTCTGATACATGATGGGTTGAGTCGCCGATGGCTCGTCCGCCTCGTTGTGGCCCAATCGCCGATAGCAGACCAGGTCGATCACGACATCCTTGTGAAATGTTTGCCGGTAGCGCAACGCCAATCGTACCGCCGTGACAACAGCCTCGGGATCATCCCCGTTAACATGCAGGACCGGCGCTTCGATCATCTTCGCGATATCCGAGCAATACGGGGTCGACCGCGTGTCCCGCAGATCGTTCGACGTGAACCCGATCTGATTGTTGATGACGATGTGAATCGTGCCGCCCGTGTGGAAATCCCTGGTCTGAGAGAGCTGGAAGGTCTCGGCGACAACGCCCTGCCCCGCGATTGCCGAATCGCCATGAATCAGCACGGGTAGCACCTGATCGCCTTCTGTGTCACCTCTACGATCCTGACGCGCCCTGACTGACCCTTCGACAACCGGGTTAACTATCTCCAGATGAGACGGGTTGAATGCCAGGACAACGTGAACATTCCCTCCACTGGTACGAATATCCGATGAGAACCCCATATGGTATTTGACGTCACCGGAGCCCGATAACGCGGCCGTATCGTAGTCACCCTCGAATTCAGAGAACAACTCCTGAGGGGACTTCCCGAGCACGTTGACCAATACATTCAGCCGGCCGCGATGGGCCATGCCAATGACAAGCTCTTGCAACCCCTGCTCGCCCGCACGTTGAATCAGGTCATCCAGCAACGGGATCAGCGCCTCGCCTCCCTCCAGCGAAAACCGTTTTTGCCCAACATATTTCGTGTTGAGATAACGCTCGATACCTTCGGCCCGATTGAGACTCGCAAGAATCTGGCGTTGTTCGCTTTCGTCATAGCGGCGACCGACCATGTCGGACTCGAATCGCTCTCTGAGCCACAAACGCTCCCGGGCCCGGGACAGATGCGCGAACTCTGCGCCGATCTTGCCGCAGTAGATCGTCTTCATAAGCTGTAGAATTTCCCGAAGCTTCATACGGGCGTGGCCCATTCCGGCCAGTCCGCCGGTAAAAAACTCCGTGTCCAGATCCGCCTCGACCAGGCCGAGATAGTCGAACTTCAGGACCGCCGGTGTGTGGCGTTTCCACAGACCAAGTGGGTCCAGGTCCGCGATCTGATGCCCGCGCATGCTGTAGACCTGGATAAGCCGCGAAACGGCAGCTTGCTTCTCGCTGGCCTGGCCGGCGGTTCTCGCCTCGACACCACCATTCAAGCCACGCGAGTCCGCTGAACTAAGCCGCCTGATCAACGCCTCCACAACCGGGCCGTGAGCCACGTCCTGAGAGACCGCGCCCCCCAGACCGACAAACAGCTCGCGCCACTCAGGCGGCACGCTCGCGGGATCCTCGAGATAAGACTCGTACAGGGCCTCCACGTACGGCGCATTGGCGCCATGGAACGGCGACGACTCGTATTGCCGTTGTAGTTGTGTGCTCATGATCTGGTGTCCCACCGAGAAGGGGACTTTGTCGAGATGACCGCTTAGTTTAGCCAATCAGTCACCAAGTTAATACGGCACCGATAGCCGAGTTCGGACAACCTCGATCGCGCCTTAGAGAACTATCTTCAGCATCCACATTTCGTAGCCGACCAGGACCACGTAGCCAGCCAGAAAACATTGCAAAACGGTCCGTACGCGCACGATCCGGAACACCCTGGCGCGCGCCATCGCGACCAACACCAGAACCCCGCCGCCTGTGAGCACCATCTTCAGAGCCGCGAAGACTCCGGGATAGCGCTGAAGAACGTATGCCAGTAGGGGATTAGCCTCTTCGGCGCCTCTGGTCATCAGTGTCAACGTGAAGAATGCGTCCGTGACGCTGAGGAGAAGTATCGCGAGAGCTAGAAACAGAAGATCGGGTTCGTGCCAGTCGACCAGGTGCTCGTGCTCGCCGTCTCGCCGGCCGCCTCGACGGCGTGGGGTCAAGCCGCTCTGAACAAAGGTCCGAAGGCTCAGCCGTCGCCGGTCACTAACAGCACGACGCTCAATGACGGTATCCGGGCTCGCCGCCTCTGAGTCGCTAATCTCGTCTTCACTCACTCGTTAAGCTTCCTTGCTATACGCCAGAGGTCGTCACGAACCCTGGTGAGATCTCCACCGTTAACCGGATAGAACTCGAATTAGAACACAATTCAACGGCGTCGTTTTCCGAGTTCGAATTTATACGGTGCCCCATGTCGCAGGTTTCAGCTTACTCCGCGACACCGCCGGTCTTATGTAACAGGAAAGCGATGAGATCGCGCCGATCGGTTGCCGAGCTGTACCCTGCGAACGCCATGTCGTTACCCGGCAGGAAGTCCTCCGGACTGGCCAGCCAGGCGTCGAGCGCTCTCGGCGTCCAGATGAGGTTAGCAGAGCGCAATACCGGCGAGTAACCGAAACCGGGCGACCCCGCCGAGACCCGGCCGAACATGCCGTAGAGATTCGGTCCGAGCAGATCAGCTTGTCCCGCGTCCAGCGTATGACACGCCTGACACGCCAAGCTCAGAATTTCACCACGGTCTAAGTCGGCTTCTTCGAATCGCGGTTCAACCGGAGCGGTCACGGCATTACCATCGATGCCGTCCGACGATTGAGTGCAGCCGAGTAGTAGAAGCAGCGGTATCGTGAAGGTTCGGCGCATTGCCAGTTAATTATAAAGGAGTCGGTCACAGCCTCCAGGAGAAGCTCAGGTGCAACGATACATCCGGGGCGGTTCGAACGATCAGATCTTCGTTTATCGCGAAACTCAGCGTACGGCGGTCATCGAGCGCCCACCACCCGCCGATACTGATCTGAATCGACTCCTTGCCGAGTTCGTCCAGTGCACTGTCATAGAAGCGGCTGTGAAAATCGAGCTGGGCCTTCAGCCCGATCTTCGGCAACGGCTGCCAGCTACCGCCGACGACGCCCAATCCCGCCCAATCCTCGCTGCGCCTCGCGAGAAATTCCGGTTCACCGACCTTCATCAACCCTAAACCCCAGTAGTAACCGATCTGCTGCGACCGCCATGATGTCAGGCGGCGTCGAAGCACCGTGATCGAGAGATCCGTGGCGCCACTACCTGCGAGCACATCCGCATCACCGGTAGGCAGCTTTACGATCGCCCGCAATAGCACACCGGAGTCCCCGCCGATCATTCGCGCGAGGCTGATTTGGATATCGCCGATCCCGCTACTCGGGTCGCTGAGCGTAAACGCGTTCTCGCCGCGATCGTTGTACCGAAAGTCGAACCGGTCCTCGGGAAATCGATTGCGGTTGCCGTCTGGTAGGTTGAACAACGCGTGCCATCCATCAATATTATCGCGCCTGGAACTCACGCTTTGACCGCCAGCCCGGCCGGCAACCCCAGCGTGATACTGGTCGACTTTCCGTTCGGGGTAGACGCCGGACGTTCCGCGACCGCTTTTGTCGCCAACGCTCCTGATGCGGCGACACCGATCTTAGAAATGGACGATTATCGGCCCCTTGCAGGTGAGGCAAAGCTCAATCTGTATAACGCCGTGCAGCTCCACCCGTTCATCGACGTCTATGTTGCTCCGCCCGGCACAGATCTCAACACGATCGAACCTACAGTCGGCCTGGTCCCCGGCGGTGGCGTTCCCAATCTCCGCATCGCTCAGGGCAACTTCGAGATTACCGTTCGGACGGCCGGCATCGACACGGTGCTGGCCGGCCCGACGCCGATTGCGCTGAACGAGGGCGGATTCTACACAGTCCTCCTGGCGATTCCGTCGGCGGCGCGACCATCGATCTCACGTTCCTGGACGATTTCAACTAAGGACAGACAGGGTAGACGAGTCAGTCTATTCTACTTTCAACCAGTAGGCGACGACACCGCCGAACGCCACCGGGACGGCGAAGAGAAGATAGTTGCCCGACATGCCGAGCCCAGCCGCGATCAGGACTCCGGCGAGTGCCGGGCCGACTACTGCGCCGGATCGGCCGAAGCCGATAGCCCAACCGATTCCGGTACTACGCACCTCCGTTGGGTAGATTTTCGCCGCCACAGCGTAGAGCCCCGTAAAGCCACCTTGCTGAAGAAGACCCATAAGAAAGATAATTCCCATCAATAACGCAGGCTGACTGGGCACCATCGCGAAAATTACCATGCAGAGCGCGGACGAGAACAAGAAAGAGAAAACTAGATTCGTCAGTCGCCCGTAAGTCGCCAATCCACCAAGAATGAAAATTCCGATGACGCCACCCGCGTTGAACAGGAAGAACGCGAGTCGCCCGATCTCAGCTGAATAGCCGGCCTGTTCCATCAACCGTGGGATCCAACTCAACAGAAAATAGATGCTACTGAAGCAGAGAAAAAACGATGCCCACAACATAAGAGTTACCGAGCGGCGCTCTCTCATCAGGAGACTCGTGACGTTGCCGACCACTCCTCTCGGTTCACGTGTCTGCGCTTCCGCAGATGCTGGCAAACTAGATAACGTCTGCTTACCGAGCTTCTTCAGAATCCGATTGACTCGTTCAAGTGCGTTAGCCGGACGGCGATCGAACAAATACTTCAGCGACTCAGGAATGAAGGTCCAGGCGATAATGCCCATCGCAAGCGTGACGACGCCGCCGAACCAGAACATGCCTCGCCAACCGAAGTCCGGCAGGATGAGGCCGGCAACAACTGACGTCATCATGGCGCCCAGCGGGTAGCCCGCAGTCGTAGCCGCAACGGACAACGACCGGTATTTCTCCGGGCTGTATTCGGCAGCAAGCGCAGCCTGGCATGCGAGCATGGCGCCGGCGCCTAGCCCGCTGACGAACCGCAACACGATGAACTCACTCAGCGTCGTCGCATTCGCTGTAAAAAGGATCGACACGCCGACAAGTATCAGACTCAGTATGATCACCTTGCGACGACCGATTACATCCGATACGGGAGCAAGCAACATCGCTCCAGCCATCATTCCCGCGAGCGCGAAACTGAAGATGAGCCCCAACCTGTCGTCTGTCAGTTGCAGTTCCTTTGACACGGCACCCGCGACGACAGCCATAGCCGTGATGTCAAAGCCATCGAGCATATTAAAAAACATGCACAGGCCGACGACGAGGACCTGTTGGCCGCTGACCTGGCCGTCATCAATCACTTCTGCAACGAAGTTCCGGCTCACTGCGGGGACAGCCGTTTCTGTCATTCGGTTTCCTCCCGAATTCTTAGCGCACTATACGCAAAGATCGTCCGGCTATTTACTGCACTAGATGATGCCCCGCGCCGCCGGCAGATTTAGGACTATAATTCCAACGAATCTCACACGAGTAAGTTGGAATGCCGAATCTCGATCCACTCGATCTATACGATATTCAGTCACTCCTTAGCGAAGAGGAGGCCATGGTTCGGGATACGGTGGCCCGCTTCGTCAATGATAAGGTATTGCCGATCATCCGCGAGTGTTTCGAGGAGCACCGATTTCCGGCCGAACTGATACCGGAACTTGCCAGCCTCGGGCTCCTGGGAAGCAGCATCGAGGGGTATGGCTGCGCTGGGCTAAACAGTGTCGCCTACGGACTGATTTGTCAGGAACTCGAACGCGGCGACAGTGGCTTACGCAGTTTTGTTTCCGTGCAGAGCAGTCTGGTCATGCATCCAATTTTCGAGTACGGCACCGACGAGCAGAAGCAACGTTGGCTGCCGGCGATGGCGGCCGGTGACGCGGTAGGTTGTTTCGGGCTGACTGAAGCCCAAGGCGGTTCCGATCCCGCCAACATGAAGACTCACGCGAAGCGCGACGGGAGCGACTGGATTATCAATGGTTCCAAGATGTGGATTACCAATGGAACGATTGCTGACGTGGCTTTGGTGTGGGCAACGACTGACGATGGCATACGCGGCTTTCTCGTAGACAAAGGAACGCCTGGTTTCGATGCGCCGGAGATTGACAATAAATTGTCGATGCGGGCTTCGATTACCTCTGCGTTGTTTTTCGATAACGTGCGAGTACCTGCGGCAAGTTTGCTGCCGGACGTTGTCGGCCTGAAAGGTCCGCTCAGTTGTCTGACTCAGGCCCGTTACGGAATCGCCTGGGGGCCCATCGGTGCAGCTCAGGCTTGTCTGTCGGAACTGTTGGATTTCACAGCGACCCGCGTGTTATTCGGGCGCCCTCTTTCGCACACTCAGTCGATTCAGGAACGGCTCGCCGACATGGCCAGACAGATCACTGCAGCACAGTTGATTGCGTTGCGGTTGGGCCGCATCAAGGATGAAGGCCGCATGGAGCCGATCCAGGTATCCATTGCGAAGTTGAACAACGTGCGTATGGCTCTCGATATCGCACGGGAGTGCCGCGATATGCTCGGTGCCGGGGGCATTAGTGCTGAATACGCTCCTATTAGGCACAGCCTGAATCTGGAGAGCGTGATTACTTACGAAGGCACTGAGACCGTCCACAAGTTACTGGTGGGCAAGGAACTTACTGGCGTATCGGCCTTTTGAGTACGCTCACCGTCGACAACACCCGCCGCAATCTCCTGGCTTCGCTCGGGGGCCTAGGTCTCGCTGCTCCGCTCATTGCCGGACGCAGAGCATGGACGGAGGAACCGATTACCCTGCGCTATACATCCCATGTCCCGAGCTCTCACGGTCTATACACGCAAGGCTTCGTGCCCTTCGCCGAGCTCGTCGAACGGGAGACGAAGGGGCGACTGCGATTGGAATCCTTCGCCGATCGACTGCTTCACGGCCCTCTCGACGGTTTCAAAGCTGCGGTAACCGGAATCACCGACTACACCCACGCCTACGTCACCTATCAGCCCGGAAGCTTCAAGCTTCTGCATGCGCCGCAGTTACCGTTTTTGTTCTCCAGCCCGCAGGTCGCAACGCTCGTGGTCGAAGAGCTCTATCCGCAACATTTCAAGACCGAGTACGAGCGCATGGGTGTGTATCTTGCGCATTGCGATTGCACGAGCCCTTATAACATCATCTCCAAGACGCCCATTCGGCGGCTGGAGCATCTTCAAAGAATCAAGATTCGGGTCACCGGCGGAATCACCGCAGAGATTTTCCGCGAACTGGGCGCCGTACCGGTCGTCATTGCAGCCGCCGAGGTTTATCCAGCGTTTCAGCGCGGAGTTATCGATGCGGTCAGCCTCGCCCCCTCAGACATGGTCTCGTACCGACTTCAGGAGATCGGCCGCTACTACACGCAGGTCGACGTCAATGTCATTCTCCTGCATTACTGCCTTAACCGGCGAACGTTCGATGCTCTACCGGATGATCTGCGGACGAGCTTGTACCGGCTGTTACGGATCAGGAGTCAGATGACGGTACAAAACTACTACAGCGGGGCGGGCCTTGAACGCGCCTCGACCGCATTGCGCGACGCGGGTGTAGAGATGTTTCAGTTGGGAGAAGCGGAGCTCGCTCGTTGGCGCGATCGGCTCACGCCATTGAAAGAACGCTATATCGCGCAACACGAAGCGGAAGGTCTGCCGGCCAGCGCCGTCGTGGAGGACATGGAGGCGCTCGCAACAGAATACGCCTCGCTCACCGACGATCAGATAAACGACCGTATAAGAAATTCGCCGACTCAGGGAATTATCGATCTGTGATCGTCGAGATTCTCGATGCCTGGTCCGCACGAGCGTCTCGGTGGCTCTACAACCTCGGTGTCTACGGCGCGCTGCCGGCACTGCTCACGCTTGTCACACTGGAAGTCGTGCTGCGGTATGTCTTCAACGCCCCATTGCAATGGAGTCGAGACACCAATGGGCTCCTGCTACTGATTACGCTTTTCTCTGCGTTACCACGGGCATGGGATCAGGGCTATCACATTCGCATGGAGATCGTTTATAGCCGAATGCCGCCACGCTGGCGCAGCATCGCGGACATTCTTTCTGCATTAACGGGGTTCGTATTCTTCGCGCTCCTGGCAACTCAAGCCGTCGCCTTCTCCCGTTACATGTTTGTGACCGATGAGACGGGTGAAGATCTAAATGCGCCATTTTGGCCCTTCATGATGTACGTCGCCATCTGTGCTCTCGTATTCGCCGCACGACTGCTGGCGAATCCCTCCGCTACTCCGGCGGGCGATGAGAGTGAGTCCAGCCAATGGATCTGATTCTCGTCGGCATCGCGGGAGTCGTTCTGCTACTCACGTTGCTGGCGTTTGGCGTGCCCATCGCGTTCGCGATGGCCTTTACCGGAATTCTTGGACTGTGGATCGTCGAGGGCCCATTGCCGACGATGGCACACGCGGCGTTGGTACCCTGGGAACACGGTCGAGATTTCATTTTCGTCACCGTGCCGCTGTTCGTGTTGATGGGCCAGCTATTTTTCCATGCCGGGCTCGCGAGCGATCTTTACGGCAGCCTGCAGAAGTGGGTCGGGCGGGTTCCGGGCGGCATGGCGATCGCCTCGGTGCTCGCGTGCGGTGGATTTGGCGCCGTGACCGGATCGAGTATCGCGACGGTAGCCACGATGGGCACCATCGTCATGCCGGAAATGCGCCGCTACAACTACAACCCGCGCCTGGCCACCGGCGCGCTGGCGGCCTCCGGCACGCTGGGAATCCTCATACCCCCGAGTCTTATTTTCATCTTTTACGGGGTCATGACAGAGACGTCCATCGGTGCGCTTTTTATCGCGGGCATCATTCCGGGCGTGATCACGGCGCTGATGTTCTCCAGCATTATTCTCATTCGCTGCGTATTGAACCCCGAACTCGGCCCGAAAGGGCCTCGAACGAGTTGGCGGGAGCGCCTGATATCCCTCGGTCAACTCGGACCCGTCGCGGGTCTGTTCGTCGTCATCATCGGCGGTATCTACGCGGGCGTCTTCACGCCAACGGAAGCAGCAGGCGTAGGGTGCGCGGGCGTGCTGATCGCCGCGCTGGTGCAACGCAAGCTCAGCTGGGCGGCCATTGGCGCCGCGCTACGTGGGACGGCGCTGATCAGTGCGATGATATTCGCCATCATCGTTGGTGGTTATCTGGTCGCGCGTTTTCTAGCGGTCACCCGGCTGACAGATGCGCTGGTGGGTCTCATCATCGCGGCCGAACTCGGACGCATTGGTTTTCTGAGCCTGCTCGTGTTGCTCTACTTCGTTCTGGGCGCGATGCTCGACGTTTTCGGGATGCTGGTGCTGACAATTCCGTTCATCCTTCCGGTTGTCCTCGAACTCGGGATTGACCCGATCTGGTTCGGTGTCTTCGTCGTCATCATGGCGGAGCTCGCTCTGATTACGCCGCCCATTGGCGCCAATGTATTCATCATGCGACGGGTCGCGCCGGACGTCCCAATGGAAGAAATCTTTCGTGGCGTCTTCCCTTTCGTAATTGGCGAGCTGCTGGTGCTCGCGCTGCTGATCCTGTTTCCGGGAATGGCGTTGTGGCTCGTTGACCAAATGGGGTAGTAGCGCCCCGAGCAAGACTCCACCCTGCGACCGTCTGCTTGGTCGCAGCTCAGATTGCGTCTGCCGCCCGATTTGGTAGGATCGAGAACTCCTAGACGAAGATGTAACGGACCATCGGGAGGGGAGTGAAATGGCTGCGAGAGCCTTGTTGACATTGCTTGCCGCGCTGCTGACCTTTTGCGCCACAGCGCCCGCTCTGGGGCAACCCCCACCATCCGCGCTGGTGAACCAACGGTCGGCGGAGACCGTCGAAGCCGCCCGCGCCGCCTCCCCGCATACGTCGGAAGAGACGCTAGCCTACTTCGAAGATGATGTCGAAGCCGCTCTCGCGCGGGCCATAGAGAGAGTGTGGGACCCGACGCGGCCTCGTGAACGGGCACCACGCACCGCGTGGGGCGATCCCGACCTGGCGGGGTACTGGATAAGCGTCGCCTATACACCGCTGGAGCGGCCCGAGGAGCTGGCTGGAAAGCCTTTCTATACGCCACAGGAAGCGGTCGAGGCCTTCCAGAGAGCGGTGATCGGGGACGCCTCTGTCGATCCCGCCACCGTGCACTATGACTGGACCGAATTCGGGATGGATAACTGGCAAAGCCCGATTCGACCGAACCTGCGCACGGCACTGATCGTGGATCCACCGGATGGAAAATTACCGCCTCTGACACCTGAAGGGGTGGCAAGGCGCCAGGCACAGGCACGGGGGCACACATTGGAATCCCGCGGCACGTACGAGCGCTGTATCCTGGGAGCCGGTCCACCGAACGTTCCGTTCACCCAGCAGATCGGAGAATCTCAAATCGTCCAGGCCCCAGACTACCTGCTGCTCATCACGCAGGCCAACAGTGACGTGCGGATCATCCCGCTGGCTGAGAGCGCATCCCCTCCAGAAGTCATTCGTAGTTGGCTCGGGGTGTCCCGAGGTCACTGGGAGGGCGATACGCTCGTCGTCGAGACGACGAATTTTCACGACAAAAGGAAGTGGCGAGGCACTGCGGGCAGCCTACACCTGATCGAACGTTTCACCCGAGTCGCAGATGACACACTCTTATACGAGGCCACGGTGACGGATCCGACGACGTGGGAGGCGCCGTGGACTATCGAAGTGCCCTGGCCGACGATGGATCCGCCCGGGTTATTCGAGTTTGCATGCCATGAGCAGAACTACGGCATTATCAACGTCGTTAGAGGCGCGAGAACCCGGGCAGTGGAATTCGAAGCGGGATTGATAAGGTAAGACGCGGGTTCTTGATCGATCAGTGCCTGAAGAAACCCTTGAACGCGGCGATAACCGTCTCAATATCGCTCTTGCTGACATCCAGGTGCGGCACAAGGCGAATCTGCCTGTTGGCATGAATCAGCACACGGCTCTGGCGTAAAGAGTCATCTAGAGCTTGCGGATCAGCCTCGCCAATATCGACGAAAACCATGTTCGTCTGCGTACGGCTAGGATTGACGGACAACTCGTCAATCTCGCCGAGACCTCTGACCAGTCGTTGTGCATTCGCATGATCCTCAGCCAGCCTCTCGACATTCTTCTCCAGAGCATAAAGACCCGCAGCGGCAGTTATTCCCGCCTGCCGCCTGCCGCATCCCACCCCCCAAGGTCTTCCGCCATCGCCGATCCTCATCTATCAAATCAGTCGATCCGCATAGAAGTGAACCGATCGGAGCCCCGAGTCCTTTTGTCAGGCAGAAAGATATCGAATCAAAATACTGGGCGATCTGATTTACCGGGATCTCCAGTTTCACGGCAGCATTGAAGACTCGGGCACCGTCCAGATGTAGGCAGAGCGCCCGACTCGTCACAAAGTCTCGCGCCGCACTAAGATAGTCGAGCGGCAGTACCCGCCCACTCTGGGTGTTTTCCAGGCACAGTAATTTTGTGCGAGCGAATTGGATGTCATCGGGCTTCACAGCTTTCGCGACCTTCTCCAGCTCCAGCGTTCCATCAGCCTCAAAGTCCAGCGGATGCGGCTAAATCGAGCCCAAGGCCGCAGCGCCACCACCTTCGTACTGA
>CAUZMW010000022.1:0-28997 GCA_963581225.1 Gammaproteobacteria bacterium | reverse complement strand
TGAGAGTCAGGACAGGCTGAGTTTCCTCTGCATCGACAAGATGCCGTTCGCTGCCCACCAATTCGGCCGGTAACGCCCGGGAGTTAACGCGCAACTTGAAATCTTCTAGTTCGTCGTATCCGGTCGCGACCGGGTATCTGGGTGCGGCAAGCAGGTCCGACTGCGGTCCGATTGCGCCGGAGTGTTGCCCGACGGCGAACAGGCCGAGGTCGCGCGCAACTTCCTTGACGGACACGTCGTACTCACCGTACGGATAGGCCGCTACGGGAATGGCCGCATCGCCCAGTTCGTCAGCGATTCGTTGCCCGGCATCGGTAAGTTCGTCGCGGACACGCTGTTGCCACGCTGCAGCCGACTCGTCTGTTTGGTGCCGGACGAGATGGGGGTGGGTGCGAGTGTGGTTGCCGACCGTCGCCCCATCGCCGGCCAGCTGCCGAAGCTGATCCCAGGTCAGGTACCCGCCGTAGCCCTGGTCGATGTAGTCCGAGATGACAAAAATCGTGAACGGCCAGCCCCGCTCGCGCAGCAGGGGTGCGGCGTTCTCCAACACCGAGACATAGCCGTCATCGAATGTCAGCACGACCGTCTTCGCAGCAAGTTCTTCTCCGGCCCGAATCGACTCCAACACTTCGAGCAATGGACTAACGGTGAAGTCATGTCGCTGCAGATAATCGAGATGTGCCGAGAATCGCTCCGGCGTAACGCTTGTCGATCGTGGTGTCTCATCTGCGACGTGGTGGTAGACGAGGATCGCAGCGCCGTCGGCAGCATATGCTAGTCGTTGAGTTGTGCCGCCAACTACAGCGAGCATGAGGAGCAAAGCGGTCCTGGCGCTGACTCTCGGTCTGCCCCGAAGCGGCATGCGGTAGCCACCGCGCGCAGGTGACAGACTAGTCATCGGATTCCAGACCGTTCTGCCGGATCAACACCTTGATTTCGGCGACGTATTCTTCTCCGCGTTCGGAGTAATCCACAAGACTATCCGCCAAAGCGATACCCGTCAGTGTGACTTCGGCGTCTCGCAGCGCGCGGCGCTGACGACGAAACTCCTCGTACTGCGGATGCGTGTTGAGATTACGCACGTAGCTTGCGACCGATGCATTGACCGAACCGTATGTCGCGACGCCGAATTCGGCTCCGGGCTGAATCCCGGCTGGTGCGATACCGCAACCGCGGGAGTAGCAGCGTTGGCCGAATAGGTTATTACCCTGAAGCGCAAACCTCGAAGTACCCCAGCCGGATTCCTTAGCCGCCTGAACTAATACGAGGGACCGTGGAACGATGTCGACGCGTTGCTGTAATGCAGGGAGCACTTCCGTCGCCAGATCGGCGTCCTCTGTCTCGATCTCGTAGTATCTCGCCATCCGGTCGACCTTTCTGCGCGTCAGCCAGGAAGGATTCGTCCCGCCTTCAATCTGGTCTGCGGTCTCAAATATGAATAACCGTTCCTCAGTCACATCCGCACTGACATCCGCGACGATAGGGTCAAGGAAAGCAAAGAACTGCGTCTTGCGCACCTGAGTCTCGAGTGGGCGGAAATCGGGGAGCTGATCGCCGCGGATCTGAGGCAGGAACATGATCACGGTGAGTAATATGGCCGAGCTTAACAGTATGCCCAACTCTCCGAGTGTCAGGCTCATAGCAGGGGCAGTGAGCCTTCTTAGCCGTTCTAATCGACCGGGTCGCATGGCTAGTTGCTCAGGAACGTGCGGGCGCGTCCCATGGCCATCAACGGAAAGTAATGGCGATAGAGGTTGTAGTTGATCATGAAGCCGCGCCGCAGCTCCGTCCCCTGCGCGATACGTTTCTTGGTCTCTTCATCGCGCAGATCCAGGCGCGCTCCGCAGCCGTAGCCCGGGAAGCCGGTTCCCGTGTAATACGGCTCATCCCAACTACCGTCCCGGCGCTGCGTCTCGATAAGATATTTCAGGCCGCGGCGGATAACCGCATCGCTGCCGTGGTCGCCCGCTGCGACCAACGCCATCAGGCTATAGACCCAGGGCGGTTGTATACCGCCCCAAGCGCCGTCGGCATCCTGGTGGCGGACGATCCATTCGATACAGGCTTTTATCGCCGTCTCGCGCCCAGGCGTTAAGCCGAGACTCTGGTACCAGTGCACAATTCGATCACTGAGCAGGAACATGCGCCGCCAGCCGAAGGCGCGTCCGCGTCTCGGTAACTTGTAGTCCATCTGCTCGCGACCGTCAGGGAACAGTTCGTCCAGACGACTTCCGGCAGGCAGTGGTCTGACCGCACGGCGGGCTGACAACACGGCGAGGGGCAGCAACGTCGCTCGAGCCCAGCTCGCGAAGCTATAGATATTGAACGGAAACCAGCGCGGATTTGCTATGACTTCCGGGGGCAGATTCGGCGTCCTGTTCCACGGCCATTCTCCGAGCAGCGCGAGCCAATAGCGTGTAAAGACTCTGACACCGCTTAGGCCGCCGTGGCTGAATATCCATCTTCGGGCTTTAACGAGCGGTTCATCGTCAGCCGACATGCCGACAGCCTTAAGCGCCACGTAACACTCGACGGTACTGTTGATGTCGCCGTTCGGTGCGTCGTGGTAGATCTGCCAGGCACCGTCTGCGCGCTGCGCATTGAGGATCGATTGAACGAGATCGTGTTTTCGCGGATGCTCGTAACCGACGAAATGCATTGCTAGAAGCCACTCGGCTTCGATGCATGGATTCGATTCGAGCATCCCTACCCAGAAACTTTCCTCGTTCTGCTCGTCGTCCAGCCAGCGCGTTGCCGTCGCGACGGCGTCGTTGAGCTGCGACTCGGTGTGGACGGAATGCAGGGTAACTACGGCCATTAACCATTATTACCTCCCCACAACTCCAAGGGCAACGGAACCGACCGGCTTGCAACGTTGAATTCGATCCGGGACGATGCCCGCTGAGTTAACTCGCAGACCGGTGCCCCTTGCCCGCCTACGTTTCAGCATTGTCTCCCTCGCCCTGCTTGCCGGCTGCGCCAGCACCGTTACGGCCACCGACGGACGTACTCTAAGATTAAATTCGCCCGAATTCCGAGTCTATGTGGAGCGTGTATTCCGCGACCAAAACGCGGTTGCGATTGCGCTGGCGTTCGCGCAGGATGAAGCGAGCGGCGATCGCTATGACACGTTGCTCGAATTTGAAGACGCGTTACTCACGGCCTGCGCCGAGTTAAACGCGCTAGCGGCTGCGCGGCGGGGCTGTCGCGCGCTCGGTGTTCGCGAGCAGGCGAGAATGGCGACGACGGCACCCGGCTGCGAAGCAACGACGCAAGAAATCCAGGAAGTGCTCGACGCTATTCGCTGAGCCAGGGCGGTAGCGGCAGACCCTTGGCCGCGAGGAACTCCGGGTTGAAGAGCTTGGACTGGTAACGCGAGCCCGAGTCACATAAGACGGTCACGATCGTCTTGCCCGGTCCCAACACCTTCGCGAGCCGGATGGCGGCCGCGACGTTGACACCAGTCGAGCCGCCGAGCAGCAGGCCCTCTTCCTGCAGCAGGTCGTAGCAGACAGGGAGCATTTCCTCGTCGGGGATCTGAAAAGCGTCGTCGATTTGCGCGCCTTCGAGGTTTCCCGTGATCCGACCCTGGCCGATGCCCTCGGTGATCGAACTGCCCTCCGCTTTCAGTTCGCCGGTCTTGACCCAGCTATAGATTGCCGCGCCCATCGGATCTGCTGCTGCCGTAACGACGCCGGGGCTCTTGTGTTTTAGGAACGCGCTGACACCGGCCAGCGTCCCGCCGGTCCCGACCGCGCAGGTAAAACCGTCGATCTTCCCGTCCGTCTGTTCCCAGATCTCCGGGCCCGTACTGTCGCTGTGACCGTCGCGATTCGCCACGTTATCCCATTGATTGGCATAGAGGACGCCATGGGGCTCGGACTTGGATAGTTCCGCGGCCGTACGTTCGGCCTGGTGGACGTAGTTGTTCGGATCTCGAAACGGTACGGCCGGCACCGTTCTCAATTCAGCGCCACAGAGTCGCAGCGCATCCTTCTTCTCCTGCGTCTGCGTGTCGGGCATGAGAATTAGCGTGCGGTAGCCGCGCGCATTGCCGACCAGGGCCAGGCCGATGCCGGTGTTGCCTGCAGTGCCTTCGACGATCAGGCCGCCCGGCTCCAGCACGCCGCGCTTTTCAGCGTCCAGCACAATGTACTTTGCGGTTCTGTCTTTGACGGATCCGCCCGGGTTCAGAAATTCCGCTTTGCCAAGAATTGTGCAGCCCGTCTGTTCAGACGCTTTGCGTAACTTGATCAGCGGCGTGTTGCCGACCGCGTCGATGAAACCGTCACGAAACTTCAGATGCCTTACCCTGCAACGGTGATCGTCACTATTGTGGACGTTACCGGCGGTTCGTGGGGCGTATGCAGCCAATCACCGAGAACCAGCTGCAGCGTGTGCTCGCCGGGGACCAGGTCCAATTCTGTCTCGGTCTGACCCGCGCCGTAATGTCTGACGTTGTCGGTGGCGGGCAGCGGCAGATCGAAGGACGGCGTCTCGGTGACATCGATGAGCAGATGATGATGCCCGGTGTTGGGCAGTTGCACGCCGGCTGGCGCAACGCCCGCGCCGCGGAGCCCGAAACGTACGGTAAATGGCGATGTGACGACTGCGCCGTTCGCCGGGGATTGAATGTAGGCATCGGCTCCGTCGGGGGCTGGCGAGCGCCCCGTCGCAGGAGTCTCCTGAGCGATCGAAATCCCGAGCAAAACGGATAGAAGCAGACCCATAATCAGTGTTATTGTTTTCATGGATGACCTTCTTTAGGAGTGAGCGCGGAGGATGTTATCACCTCCGCAGCGTTGGCTCGACGTCAACCGGGCGCAGCCTTGATGCGTTATGGAATATCAGGCAGCTGTGCTTCGTCCGCGGAGACGCGTTGGCGCTCGGCAGCGTACGATTTTAGGGCCGAACGGCGCAAAGAGAATAGAATTAGAGGGAACTTCGGTATCTGGCGAAGTAACTAAAGTTAATATAGGTCTCTAGCCGCGATAAGGCGTCGCGTGGCTTCAGGCGACCGTTGACGGAGAAGAACCGTGAGATTAGCGACGATTAGCACGACCCTGGTGATTTCCAGCGCGCTACTGAGCCTGGCGGGGTGCGTTACACCGCCGCCGATGCCAAGCCAGCAGAGCCAGCAGCAGACGCCGCCCTCGACGCCAAGCCAGCAGCAGAGCCAGCAACCGCCACCGCCGAGTCAGCAGCAGAGCGAACAGCAAAGCCAGCAGCAGAGTCAGCAGCAAAGCCAGCAGCAAAGCCAGCAGCAAAGCCAGCAGCAGAGTCAGCAGCAAAGCCAGCAGCAAAGCCAGCAGCAAAGTCAGCAGCAGGGCGAGCAGTCGTCACAGGGTCAACAGGCCGAGCAGCAGGCTCAGCAGCAGAACCAGGAGGCGCAGCAGCAGGGCCAGCAGCAGGCACAGCAACAGGGCGAGCAGGGTGAACAGGGCGAGCAGGGTGAGCAGGGTCAGCAGGGCGAGCAGCAAGCGGCCCAACAGGGCGAGCAGGGTGAACAGGGCCAGCAGGGCGAGCAGCAAGCGGCCCAACAGGGCGAGCAGTCGTCACAGGGTCAACAGGCCGAGCGGCAGGCTCAGCAGCAGAACCAAGAGGCGCAGCAGCAGGGCCAGCAGCAGGCACAGCAACAGGGCGAGCAGGGTGAACAGGGCCAGCAGGGCGAGCAGCAAGCGGCCCAACAGGGCGAGCAGGGTGAACAGGGCCAGCAGGGCGAGCAGCAGGCCCAACAGGGCGAGCAGGGACCGCCGCCCGGTGGTTCCCCTGGTCAGGATGGCGAACAACAGGCCGGTGGCCAGCCGGGTCAACCCGGATCCGGTGAGGAAGGCGATCCCGCTGCGGGTCAGGACGGCGAGGATACCCGCCAGGCTCAGGGCGACCCGGCCGACCAGGATGTTTTTGGTGACGGCACCCAGGCCGCCGGCAATGGTCAGATGGCGAGTGCCGAAGGCGCTTTCGATCGGTCGCTTGAGGAGTTCGACGCGATTATGGGCGAAGAGCAGGAAGCCATGGCGCGAGCGGGCGTCGGCACGGCCGCGGACGAAGCCTTCGGTGCGGCTGGTGAGATAGGCAATCCCATCGGCACGAGCGAGATGCCGACCGGCGACGGCTCACAGGGCGCCGAAGACGGATCGGAAACGGATAACCCGGTACTGGCACGCCAGGATCGGTTCAGCAACGAGGAAACCACGACGCCGGTCGAGGGCTGCAACGACCAGAACAAGGTCGCTCGCCAGCTCTGTGAGGCCGCTACCGAGGAGCAGGATCCATTCCTCCGCGCGGCACTCTGGGACGAGTACAATGAGTACAAGAACATCATATTGCGGCAATAGTTTGGAGAGATTTGCGATGCCACGAATCGGCGCTCTATTACTCGGCGTAGTGCTACTTGCAGGGTGTTCCACGAGCGAGGTTCGCGTGGCTCATACCGTCGGGCTCGTACCTGCGACGGAGACGATTCCTGAAGCGCAGTTGCTGGATGTGTCCATCGCTTTGTTCGGCCCGGGCGTTCCAGAGGGCGACGTTGACAAGGACGTACTCGAGGAGCTGTTACTCGACGGCACGTTCGTTCACATCCGCCGCACCGAAGCTCGCTACATGGCGGTGCATCTCAGAGATACTCTGCAGAAAAGCGGTCATTGGGGATCCGTTTGGGTAACTCCCGGGGAGTCGCTCGCTGCGGATCTGCAGATTACAGCGCAGATACTTCACTCTGACGGAGATCGCGTTCACGTGGATGTGCAGGCAGTCGACGCAGCTGGCAAGGTCTGGCTGGCCGACGACTACGAGATGTCCACCGCCGCGGCGGCATATAACCGTCAACGTTATCCAGATCGCGATCCCTATCAGGATCTATTCAACGCGATCGCCAACGATCTGGCGGGCATTCAAGATAAACTGTCTGCCCGCGAAGCGGAGAACCTCCGGGCAATCGCCCAGTTGCGTTTCGCAGGCGACATTAGCCCGGAGGCCTACGGCGACTACCTCGAGGTCGACCGCAAGGGCGCCTATAGCCTGAATCGCTTGCCGGCCGAGGGCGACCCGCAGTTCGATCGGACGCTACGAGTCCGAGAACGCGAACATCTGTTTATCGAGACACTCAACGAGCACTATGAGGAGTTCTATCGGAGCGCGGATGAGTCCTATAACGGCTGGCGCGAGTTCGCCAGAGAAGAATCCATCGCGATTCGTGCGTTGCAGCGTTCCAGTCGCTGGCGAACGACGCTGGGGGTAGCCACGGTCGTTGCTTCGGTCCTATACGGCGCAAATAGTGACGGCGACTTCACGAACCGCATGCTGCGCGATGCCATGATGTACAGCGGCATGGATCTGATAAAGACGGCCTCCGTGCGCCGTGACGAGAAACGGCTCCACAGTGAGGCCATGGAAGAACTATCGATAAGTTTCGACGATGAAGTGAAACCCATGGTCGTCGAGATCGAAGGCACTCAACATCGCCTGACCGGTACGGCTGATGCGCAATATGACGAGTGGAAGGATCTTCTGCTGGAACTCTATTTAGCCGAGACGGGCTTCGTCCCGGAGATCAATGTCTACACGGAGGCGTTGCCGGAGAGAGAAGAAGTAGCCGAAGCCGAAGCAGAAGCGCAGGAGCTTGAAGTCTATACAATCGAGCCGGAGGATCTCGAAGTAGAGGACGACGCTGCGCAGCAACCGGCGCCCGAAACGATCGCCGGAGCGCAGGAGCGAGTAAGAGCGAGCTAACGAACGGCGCGCGGGCCGAGGCGATGCTAGCTCGGGGTAAACTGTGCGAAGTTTGGCGCGCCACTGTCGATACCGGCGCGGTCGTTGCGCTGAAAATCCCTCGGCGCGACCAGCGCCGACACCCTGGAGCCGCCGCACTGATTCGCCGGGAGTTCAGGGTCTTGGAGGGCCTCTCCCATGTCCACGTGCTGAAAACCCTGGGCCTGATCGACTTCGACGGTATGCCGGCTCTAATGACCGAGTATCTGGCTGGGGGAGATCTGGTACCCCTGTTGGGCGCCGACCCGCGGCACTGGGTAACAGGTGCGCGCGATGTGGCGCTGGCGCTCGTCTATCTTCATGAGCGAGATCTGGTGCATCGGGATCTGAAGGCTCGCAACGTCTTGTATAGCGCTAGCGGTGAGGCACGGCTCGTCGACTTCGCGCTCGCCACCGTGGTGGACGGAAAGGCGCCGCAAGGTGGGTTGACCACGGCGTACGCGCGTTTGGCACAACGACAGGGAGCGCTGCCCGCAGCGGCCGACGATGTACACGCGTTTGCCGTATTGCTCTATGAGCTTTTGGCTGGGCGGCTGCCTTTTGGCGTGAACCCGTCCCTGGAAACGTTGCAGTCCGGGCCGAGTAAGCCGATTGTGCTTCGCGACGGCGCAGATCCCGGTTTGCAGACGCTGGCAGATCTGGTCGAGGAAACACTGAATCCCGAGCGCCGATCGGCCCCGGGGAGCGTGCGTCCGTTCGTGGATGTTTTAGAATCTATAATCTCGGATTACGAATAAGCGACCGTCGTGGCAGAAACTGATCATCAAGAGACCGCTCACGAAGAGACCATTGTCCCGGTCAAGCCGGGGTTGGCTCGTTTTGAGCCTGTCGCAGCAACGACGGAGCGTGACCGGCGCCGCGACCGCCCGCGTCTGCTAGTCGGTACGGCATTCGTCGTGTCGTTACTACTGGCGCTGGCGGTTATCTTCGTGCTGCCTGCGTGGGTGGTCGATCAACAACCCGAAGAGCCGCTCGCCGTAGAACCGGACGAAGTACTGCCGGAGGAGCCGCAGGGCCCCGTGTTGACGGCCGAGGAGCCGGCGAATTTTCGGGAAGAGGCTGAAGACTTGTTGGCCGAGCTACTCACTCAACAGGCCAGGTTGGACGAACTGGCCGCCCCGGCGTGGGGAGAGGAAGCCTGGGATCGCTACGAAGAGACGTCGCGTGCCGGCGACGACGCTTATCTTGCAAACGCGTTTCAGGATGCCGGACCCGCCTATGCGGAGGCACTCGAGATTGGTGAGCAGCTGCTCGGTCGATCGGCGGAGATCACTTCAGCCGCGCTCAACGCCGGCAATGCGGCGCTGGATGCGGGCAATTCGCGACTGGCCCTGGAACAATTCCAGCTCGTCCTCGGCATCGACGCAGAGAATGCGCGTGCTCAAGCGGGACTCGAACGAGCTGAGAATCTTCCGCAGGTGTTGGCGCTCGTGCAGCAGGGTGCGGAGTTCGAACGGCAGGGCAGTATGGGCGAAGCCGCACAGGCGTACCGGGAAGCGTTCGGACTGGACTCTCTATGGGCGCCCGCGAGGTCGGCGCTGGCAGCAGTCACCGCGCGTATCGACAACCGAGATTTCGAGACGTTGATGTCTCAGGGGCTGTCCGCACTGGCGCAGGAGAACTTCGAAGACGCTGGGGAGATGTTCGCCGAGGCATTGATTGTGCGGCCCGATTCCGCTGAGGCGCGGGACGGCCAGATACAGGCAGAGCAGGGTGAGAAGCTGGACGAGATCGCGCTCGTCGAGGCACGTGCGCTTGCGTTTGAACAACGTGAGCTCTGGGAGCGAGCGATTCAGCTCTATCGCGATCTGCTCGCGACCGACGCGACGTTGATTTTCGCTCAAGCCGGATTAGAACGCTCGATGCTGCGGGCCGATCTGGATGCGAAACTCGTTCACCTGATCGGCAACCCGACGCTGTTATTTGACGATCAGGTGCTGACCTCCGCCGGCACGTTATTATCGGATGCCCGGAATGTGGAGGAACAGGGGCAGCGGCTCGAAGGGCAGATCGGTGACCTGGACCGGCTACTGGTTCTCGCGTCGACCGAGCTGACCGTAGAGCTGCGCTCGGATGAGCTGACCGATGTCAGGATCCTTCGAGTCACGTCGCTCGGAGCCTTTGCCGTTACCGAAGTCCGGCTTCGGCCCGGAAATTATGTCGCTACCGGCAGTCGCAACGGCTATCGCGACGTCCGTGCATCCTTTACCGTACTGCCTGGACGTGAGCTGGCCCCGGTCGACGTACGGTGTGTGGAACCAATCTGATGAACGCAACGGACAACTGGGTCGTGAGGACATCCGCCGGCGGCGAGGAGCAAAGCTTCGCCGCCGATGAGCTGCCTCTGTCGATTGGTGGGGGCGCCGAAAACAGCGTTTATCTGCACGGGGTTTCCGGATCGCTGCAGATCGGCGAACTCGATGGTGCTTTCTTCATCCAACCGGGCCGAGACACGAGAAGTCTGCGGGTCGAAGGCGAGCCGGTAACCGGGTCACGCTGGATCAAGGCCGGCGAGACGATCGCGCTCGATACGGCCCGACTCAGTTGCTCGCTGGATGGCGGGAAGCTGCTTCTGCAGATCTCGGGTGTCGTTACCGGCGGCGACACCGCGCCGCCTGATTTGGAGGAGTTGGCGCGTGAGGCCAGCGATCTCGACGAAGTCGAGATCGCGCCTATCGCGTTCCAGCGGCTGGGCGAACAGAAAACCCGCAGGACGAGCGCCGCACCGAGCCGTAAAACCCTGGTCATTGGCGGTGCCTTTGCGGTCCTCGCGGCTCTGGCTTGGTTCGCGTTCACCGCTAAGTCGGTTGAGCTGATCGTCGTGCCGGAGCCGGAGAGCGTCGGGTTGCCCGGGACACTGCTGAAAATCAGGATGGGGGAGCGCCTGCTGTTGAGCGCGGGGGGCCACCGAGTCGTGGCCGAGCTCACCGGCTACTATCCGCTCGATACCGAAATCGACGTTAGTCTTTCACCGGACCAGACGATTCAACTCGAGATGGTCCGGCTTCCCGGATTGGTGACATTGACCACTGAGCCCGAGGCCGCTGCGGAAGTGCGTGTTGACGGTGAGCCTCTTGGCACCACGCCGCTGGTTGATGCGGAGATTACGACCGGCCGGCACCAGATTGAGTTCGTGGCGGAACGTTATCTGACGGAAGTCCGTGAGTTGGACGTCATCGGTGGCGGCGAGCGCCAGCGTCTTCCGGTCGAATTGACGCCTAATTGGGCGCCGATTACGGTAGAGACCGATCCACCCGGAGCCGCCGTGTTCGTGGATGGAAACGAGTCGGGCTCGACACCCCTCGTCGTGGAACTCAGTGCGGGTGAACGAATCTTCGAGGTTCGACTGGGCGGGTACAACCCCTGGGCTGACGTCGTCTCGGTCCTGGCGGACCAGCCGCAGACGTTGCCGCTGATCTCTCTGACCGAGGCCGACGGTCGCGTCGTTCTCCGCAGCGAGCCGGATGGCGCGGCCGTGAGTGTGAACGGCGAGTACCGTGGCCAGACGCCATTGGAGTTAAGTCTTCCCCCACGTCTAGAGCATCAACTCGTACTGACAAAACCGGGATACGATTCGATCGCGCAGGCTCTGTCCGTCAGAGCCGATACCGATCGTACGCTGACGCTTCCAATGACGGCAAGGATGGGGCTGGTCGAGGTTCGAAGCGACCCGCTGGGCGCCGAAATCTGGGTCGATGGCGAACAGCATGGAGTGACGCCGAGCGAGCTGACTCTGTCCGCGCTCAGTCATGAGATTGAGATCCGGCTGGAGGGCTTCGCGGAGCAGGCGAGTGAGGTGACGCCGAGACCCGGGTTTCCGCACTTAATTGACGCGACATTGGAGGAGCTGGACACGAGCACGGGGTCGGGTTTCCTGAAACAGGTTGAGACGAGCCTCGGGCAAGAGCTGGTGCTGATCCGACCCGGGGAATTCATGATGGGTTCGTCTCGCCGCGAGCAAGGGCGACGCTCGAACGAAGTTCTTCGCTCCGTCGGTATCAGCGAGGCATTTTATCTCGGCGTGCGGGAGGTCAGTAATGCAGACTTTCGAGAATTCCGTCCGGACTATGACTCGGGTTCGTTCGGTAACGCCTCTTTAAACGAAGACGATCAACCGGTCGTGCGTGTGACATGGGGTGAAGTCGCTGAGTATCTGAACTGGCTGAGCATCCGGGATGGTTTTCAACCTGTCTACGAACAGATCGACGGCGGCTGGTCGGTGGTGAGACCGCTGCGCAACGGCTATCGGTTGCCGACTGAAGCGGAGTGGGCGTGGGCGGCTCGATTCGCGGAGCGTGAGCAGACGCTGACTTATCCCTGGGGCAATATCATGCCGCCGCCTGATCGTTCCGGTAACTTCGCGGATGTCTCGGCAGCGACACTGCTACGGAACAACCTCATCACTTACAACGATAGTTTCGAGGTCACGGCACCATCCGGAAGCTTCGCGCCGAACGCCGTTGGCGTGTTCGATCTAGGTGGAAACGTTGCGGAATGGGTGCTCGACTTCTGGGAGATCGGCTCCCCGCAGACCGAGGTCGTTACCGTTGATCCGCTGGGTCCCGAGCAGGGCCGTTTCCACGTGATCAGAGGCTCCAGCTGGAGGAGCTACATGATCGCCGATTTGCGCCTGGCTTCCCGAGGTTACAGCGCTAATAACCGGGAAGATATCGGTTTCCGAATCGCCCGAAATCTGGAATGATCTGCGATCGGTTTTGTCTAACGGTAATGAGTCCTAGTTCGGAGAATCGACAATGAACTGGAGTCGAACACTATTGGCGCTCCTGGCCTTGATGGCTCTATCGGTATCGTCCGTAGGTCAGGAGTCCGCAGCGCCTGAAGATGAGGCGGTACCGGCCGCGCCGCCCGCGGAGACACCGCCTCCGCCTGCGGAGACTCTTCGGCTCGACGAGCTTTTTATTCCCAGTGAGGAAATCGACGCGGACGAAGAAATCATATTCCCGGTCAGTATCTAGTTGGACCATCAACCATGAAGCGAAACTTTCAAACCGAATTTCTCTACCAGGTATTCGCTCTTATTATCGCGGTCATTGTCGTGCACGCGATCTATGTGACGATCGTCAGGCCCAGAGCGACCGAAATCCTGAATGAGCAGGTGCTGCAGATTCAGGAAGACACGGATTTCACGGTCGAGCGTTCTTTCTGGGTGTTGATCAAGGACTTCGAGCAGGAGTCGTGCTTCGTGTTGATGCTTTGGGCTTTCTCTATCATGGGCTACAAAGCGACTAAGTCTCTGGCCGAGAGAAAGCTGTTGCAACAGGAGCTCGTACCCGTTCAGGATGGTGTCCGAATTCTTCCCGAAGATGCGCGAGAGTACGCGCGTACGTTGCAGGCACTGCCGAGCGGACTATCAGACATGCTACTGCCGCGCGTCTTGCTGTCTTCATTGGAGCGCTTCGGCTCCACTCGCAACATTCAGGATGTGTCGTCGGTCGCGAATACGCTGTGTGAATCGGAGAGCGAGCGGCTGGAATCCGAACTGTCGATGATTCGATATATTGCGTGGGCGATTCCCTCGGTAGGATTTATCGGCACCGTTCGCGGAATCGGTGACGCGCTGGGACAAGCTCACCGCGCTGTCGATGGCGATATCATGGGTGTGACGCTCAGTCTTGGCACGGCGTTCAACTCCACTTTCATCGCGTTGTTAATATCGATCGTCGTGATGTTCCTGGTCCATCAGCTACAGTCGCTGCAGGAGCGAGCCGTATTCGATACGCAGATCTACATCGACCATAACCTAATCCGCCACATGCAGTCGCGCGGCGGCGTGTAGTAGCGAAAACCTCATGAGCACACTCGCTATCGACATCAACGATGCGAACCTGATTGTTGCCGATGAATCAGGCGTGCTTACTGCCGAGCCTGGTTACGCGCTGCTCGCCGGCGGAGAAGTGCTGACTGGCAATGATGCGTACGCGCAGGCGCGCCGGAAACCGCGCGATTGCAGCAATCGTTTCTGGGAAAATTTAAGTCTCGAAGAGGGGAGCGCGCGCGTTGAGGGTGTTGCAAACACTGCTCAGCTCGCGTTCGCACAGTTGGAGAATCTGTGGAAACGGTATGGCGGTGACGAGAAAGATGCCGTGCTGGTTGTGCCTGACCACTATAGTCGCGAGCAGCTGGGACTGCTGTTGGGCCTTGCACAGGAGTGCGGTATGCCCGTGCGGTCGTTATTGAATAACGCCGTAGCGGCGAGCGCCAGGCCTTACCCCGACCAGCAATTAATTTATCTGGACGCCGGTTTGCATCGCGTTACCGCGACAACGCTAGAGCAGGGCGTCGATGTCGGCGCAAATACGGAGCAGGCGCTCGATGGCGTTGGTCTTGCCTCGCTTATGGACCTCTGGGCTAAACGCGTCGCGGAGATCTTTGTCCTGTCGACGCGCTTCGATCCGTTTCATAACGCCGCTAGCGAGCAGCTCGTGTACGACCGCCTGCCAATGTGGTTGCAGAGCCTGCAGGAGCACGACAGCGCCGAGCTGAAGCTTCCTCACGGTGACAAGGAGCTGTGCGTCGAGGTCAAGCGCGACCAGTTGGCTGGTGTCGCCTCCGGGTTTTATCGTGCACTGGTACAGCTGATCGCACAGTGCAGAAGCACCGGGGACCGTCTCGTGGTGCAGGTCTCCCATCGCCTGCTCGGGTTGCCCGGCGTTCTCCACGAGCTGACGCGGCTCGACGACGCGCACATTTTGCCGTTGCCGGTCGGTGAGGCGGCTCTGGGAGCACTACAGAGTCTTGGTAGCATCGAGGTGAGTCGCGATCAGGTAAAACTCCTGAAGCGGCTGCCGTGGCGAGAGGAAAGCGCCGCGCTACCGCCTGACACGACGCGAGCGGAGCCCGAAACGATCCAGAAGCCGGCGCGGAGGAGCGAGTCCGTGGCGACGCATATCGTCTACCGTGGTGTGGCCTTTCCCGTGGACGGCAACGGACTGCTGATTGGGCGAGAGGAGCGGGAAGGGCGTCGTTCGATTGTTCTGAACGGCGAGCACGCCGGCGTGTCCCGCGCGCATTGCGAACTGGTGCGGCGCGATGGGGAACTCAAGCTCACGGACCTGAGTCAACACGGGACATTCGTCAATGAGAAACGTGTCGCCGGCGATCTCGCGATTCGACCCGCCGATGTGATTCGCATCGGTTCCCCGGGAGAGGAACTGCAGGCGATCGTGATGGAGGGATCTGATGGCGCGTAAGAGCATCAACGTGTTCTCGCTGTCGTTCCTCGACGCCATGACCTGCGGTCTTGGCGCCGTGATTCTACTCTTCATGATTATCAACGCGAATATCGATGTGCGCCGCGAGGCCGACCTCGACGAGCTGGCCAGTGAAGTCGACCGCATGGAACTGCAGGTGCTCGTTGGCCGCAAGAATCTCGTGCAAATTCAAGAGCAGTTGGCCGAACTAATCGAAGAGTGGGCGATCTTGCGCGGTCTGAAAGATGAGATTGTTACGGAAATCAAGCTCACCGCTGAGGAGTTCAGTTCGCTGACAGCGGATACTGTCGCCCAGGAAGAAGCCATCGAGAAACTTCGCTCGGAGCTGGATGCGTTGGAAGAAGAAACGCAGCGTCTCTCGGCGGCGAGTATCACGCCCGAAGATGCAGGCAACCGCATCATCAGCGTGACGGGAGATGGTAATCGGCAGTACCTGACCGGTATGAGAATGGGCGGAGAACGCGTCGTCATACTGGTCGACGCGTCGGGCAGCATGCTGGACCGGACGATCGTCAACATCATTCGCCGCAGAAATATGCCGATCGATCAACAGCTCGCGGCGCCGAAGTGGCTTCAGGTCGTCAACACGCTGGAATGGCTGACGGCACAACTCACGCCCGGTACGCAGTTTCAGATTTTTGCTTTCAACGACGAGGCGTGGACGCTGATCGAAGGCAGCGACGGGCAATGGTTGACGATCACCGACGGCAGTCAGTTGAGAGAGGCCGTGGACAGCTTGCGTGCGACGGCTCCGCAAGGTCCCACTAGCTTACACGCGGCGTTCGCCGCGATGCGCCCGTTGGACCCCAAGCCGGACAATATCTATCTGCTCGCGGACGGCCTGCCGACGATGGGCGAGATTACGCCGGCGCGTGCCGGCGTGACCGGCAGGGAGCGGCAGGGTCATTTCAATCGGGCGGTGCGTGAGCTACCGTTCAACGTGCCCGTCAATGTCATACTGTACGCTATGGAGGGAGACCCTCAGGCTGCGCCATCCTACTGGTGGCTGGCGCTTAGCACGGGGGGGTCGATGATAGCGCCTTCGGAGGACTGGCCATGAGAGGTCGACGACGCGAAGTTGAGACAGGCAGTCTGTCCTTTCTTGATGCGATCTGTTGTGGCTTCGGGGCCATTATCCTGTTGCTGGTGTTGACCAAGATATTCGAGCCGATCCGGTTGGAAGAGAGCCACGTCGAACTGGAAGGACTGATCGCTCGTTACCAGCTGGAGTTGCACGAGATTCTTGGCGAGACCGAGATCATTCAGCGCGAGCGCTCGTCCACGATCGAACGCGTCGAAGAGGATGAGACGCAGATCGCGTCGCTTGAAGAGGAACTCACGCGTATTCGTGCGGAGTTTCTAGCGACGACGGACGATGCGGATATCACAATGGATCTGGCGGGGCGCCTCGCTGAAGCGAAACAGCGTTTGACTGAGGAGATGCAGCGTCTGCTGGCCGACTACCGGCCCGATCCGGCGGACTACAAAGTCGGCGGTATCCCGGTCGACAGCGAGTACATCATATTTATTATCGATACGTCAGGAAGCATGCGGCGTTACGCTTGGAATCGCGTCCAGCAGCAGATCCGCGAGACCCTGGAGGTCTACCCACAGGTCAAGGGTATCCAGGTATTCAACGACATGGGCGAGTACATGTTCAAGAGCTACCGGAACGAATGGATTCCGGATACGCAGGGTAGGCGAGACGCGATCATCGATGCGCTCAGAAATTGGCAGGCCTTTTCCAACTCGAGCCCGCGGGAGGGCATACTCGAGGCGATCGACACGTTCTACGATCCCGACAAGAAGATCAGTCTCTATGTCTATAGCGACGACTTCGCGTCCGGATCCATCAATGCGGTTGTGAGAGAGGTCGACCGTCGCAACCTGGTTGGCGCGGACGGCCAACGCCGCGTTCGGATTCATGCAGTAGCTTTCCCGGTGTACTACGAAGTGACGAACGGCGAACTCTTATCCGCGGCCCGCTTCGCGATACTCATGCGCGTGCTCTGCCAGCGCAATGGCGGCACGTTCGTCGCGCTGCCGTCTCTGCGCGGCTAACGGATACGGGGAATACGGGGACGGTCTACCTAACTCTCTAGACAGTTCGATGCGGTTCGAGAGTTAGGTAGACCGTTTCCGCATTTTCCCCCGTATTCCCCCCTCAGCCACGCCAGCGGTCAGAATTCGTCAGATTCGAACCCTCTTCTTGCCTGAATTCATCACCGAATAACCTCGGGGTGACGCTTCAATGAAGGCGTGCGGGTAGGCACGATCATTCAAAAGGAGCATAGATATGAGATCCACAATAATTGCATTAATTGTCACGACATTCGCTAGCGCCGGCTGGGCCGCCGAGCCGGGCGAATCAAAAAGGCTTGAGAACATCGGCCTGGGCAGCGGCGCAGCGATCGGCGCAGCCGCCGGTGGGCCTGTCGGGCTGCTGCTGGGCGCAGCCGCCGGAATCTGGCTTGGCGATCGATTCGATGCGGAGCGCAGCGCGCGCGACACATTCGAGGAACGCTGGACCGAGACTCGCGAGCAGGTCGCCGGTCTGAATAGCTTGATTGAGAGTAGCGAGCGGCAGATTGCGGCGCTTGAGACCCGCAATAGGCAGGATGCCCGTGTTATCGAGAACGCGGTCAGGGAAGCATTGGACGTTCACATCCTGTTCAAAACCGATGAGACGGAGGTCGCCGACAACACGCAGGATCGTTTGGTCCGGTTGGCGAGCTTGCTGGCGCATATGGAAGGGACGTCGATTCGTGTCGGCGGTTATGCGGATTCTCGCGGTGACGCTGAACACAACGCGCAGTTATCCGCCCAGCGAGCTGAGAATGTACGAACCACGTTGATACAGGCGGGTATACCCGTCAGTCGAATCTCGGTCGACGCCTTCGGCGAGCAGCATTCCGTCGCCGACGAGAAAGATCTGGATGCGCTGGCCTTCGACCGTCGTGTTCAGTTGACGTTGATACCCACAGGCTCCTCCGAGCGAGTCGCTCGACAGTAAAAACCAGTCGGTAACCGGAGCGGCCGCCGGTGGCTATGGCCACCGGCGCGTCGTTTTGCGTTCGAGAAGTTCAGTGGCGTGAGAAGCCTAACTTTGTCGGCAGTTGGCGTGAAGTGGCAAGCGACCGTACGCTTTGGCGGTTAGACTCATTGGTCGCACTAGCCGATCGAACGCAACCACGATAGGGGAATGACATGGCGACCAGCGAGTCAGATGTGGCAGACGGACTTCACGTACTTGAAGATCATCGGTTGGGGTTGGATGTGCCTGCGCACCATTCTGGATGCCTTCTCTCGCTATGTGATTGCGTGGAACCTGGGTACGACCATGAAGAGCAGCGACGTGACCGAGACGCTAGAGCTCGATTTGCAGGCATCGGGTTGTGACCAGGCCGACGTCTACTTCGGGCGTGGGCAATCCATACTAGCCAAAAGACAAAGGATCGAACAAAAGACCATCGCGAAACGCCGTTTGCAATATCAACTGTACGCCGCGTAACATGAAAATGACGAGCAAAACACTCGCTTAATCTGAAATCAGATCTGTCCCATTTATTTGACGACGGACAATCGGGACGACGCCCCTCGGCCATGTTTAATATCATCCGTAGGACGGCGCGAATGGCCTTCCTGTTCACGGCGAGCACGAGCGTTTGTGCACAACAGCGAGCATCTCAATATCACTTCTATGTTCGGCGATAGGAAGGACCGTATTCCGGCCGAAGACAGGCTGAGCGTGATACCGGGATTTATCGGTAGCTACCCGAACCTATTTTACGTGGTCGCCGAGGCCGAGCTGACGGCGTTTGTCGACGCCATTTCAGAGCTGCAGTCTGAGGAAGACTATTCGCGCCTGGTGGACGCGGATGGAATTAGGCTTACGAATCCGGAGTTCTGGGCTAATAGCGATACGTTTCACCTCGCGAACCGGTGACAGTTTCCTCTAGAATCCGGTGTACTCGACTACAATCGTCTGGAGAATCGTTAGTAGGGTTTGCGCTAATATGAAATCGAATTCGGGTCCTTTCTTTGTTCTGATAGCGGCGGCGTTGGTGCCGTTAATTGCGGCGTCTCACCACTCGAGAGTGGAGTACATCGACGGCGCGATGCATGAGATCGAGGGCGAGGTGATCCGGGTCGTCTGGCGCAATCCTCATATCATGATCACGGTCAGATCTGTGACAGAAGAGGGCGTGGAGGAGGACTGGGTGCTTGAAGGTCCCGGCGCGGGTCCCGTGCGGCGAGAGGGCCTGGTCGATGGTCATATCAAGGCAGGAGATCGTGTCAGGGCCGCGGGCCAGCGATCCGACCGCCGCGAGTCCTGGCTCAGGCTTGCGCACATTGTGGCGCCGAGCGGACCCGAACTGGTCTTTACGAGCGGCGGGCCGCGATGGTCGGTGAACTTCGTCGGCGGTAGCCAGGAACCGGAAGCCGAGATCGCCGCAGACATCGTTCCGCCCCAGGGAATCTACCGTGTCTGGGTCTGGACGGGCGGTACGCCGTACGACGTAGTCGAGCTGCCGCCGTTGACGCCGGAAGCGATGGCGGCCTACCAAGCATACGACCCGCTCAGGGACGACCCGGTCCTTGAGTGCACGCTTCCCGGCATGCCGCGAGTCATAACGATTGCGGGATCTCGGCCGCTCGAATTCGAGCAGCTCGGCGAAGATATTCTGATTCATTCGCAGAACTACAATCGGACTCGACTGATTCATATGAACGCGGGAGTCGAGACGAGTGAGATGGAAGCGACTCCGCTAGGATATTCACGTGGCCGGTGGGAGGGCGAAACGCTGGTTGTGACGACCAACCGGATCAGCTACCCGTTCTTCGATCTACCGCCATGGTGGGGCGTTCCGCAGACCACGGCGATCGAAATCGTCGAGCGGTTCACGCTGGATGGTGACACACTGGTCTATGACTTCTGGGGCTACGACCCGGCAACCTTCACGGAGCCGATCGACAAGCCCGGGTTCCTGGTCTGGACCTGGGAGCCGGGGCTAGAACTCGAGACCGATAACTGCGAGAACTACTACGAAGATCCCTGAGTTCAGTCAGTCGGGGATGACGGCGACGGCTTCCACCTCGAGAATAAATCGTGGATCGGTCGCCAGGCGTACGATCTCGACCGACGTGCTCGCAGGCCGGTGAACGCCCCAGTAGCGGTTCATTACTTCGTTAATCGCATCCTGGTTCGCGCCGATGTCCTTCACGAAGCGAGTAATTTGTATGACGTCGCTCAGCTCGCCGCCGGCCGCTCGCACAGTTTCTCGCAGCCGCTCCATGACCTGCTCGGTCTGGGCCGCGGCATCGAAGTTGAGATTATCGAATTCGGAGGGGACGTGCGGATGGCTGTGCGGGACCGGTGCGCCGGTAATACCGGACAGAAAGACGATATTGCCACCGCGTACTTTAATCGCCGGAGTGAATGGCAGATTGGCGCCGGACTCTCGTTCCGTTCCGGGAAGATAGACGTACTCGAAGTCCGTGGCCGCGATTCCGCAGCCTGCGATCATGACGGCGACCGCTGCGGCTGCCAGATATCCGGCACGCGTGCGATTCGAGGCGATATCCATGGTTAATCCCCTATTGTGTAGCGTTGATCGTCGATGTCACGAATGACTTTTTTTCGAGTGTAACAGCCCAGGTCCGCGATTCGGATCGTTTCGGGCTACAAGTACGGTTCGATCAGCGGCAGCAGATCGGGCGCCTCGTCGTAACTGCGCAGTTGCGTCAATACCGTAACCGGCGTCGGCTCGACGAACCTCGCGATCGTGCCTGCGGTCTCCCTCAGACTAACGGGCTGCTCAGCAGATTCATTGACGATGACGCCCGCGAGTTTCTGACCGCGCGCGCGCAGCATGCCGATCGCCGTCAACGTGTGACTCAAGGTGCCGAGATAGCTGCCGACGACGAGTAGAACCGGTACCGTCAGGGCTTCTATCCAGTCGAGTACCGTATGTGCGGAAGTCAGCGGCACCATGATGCCGCCGATGCCTTCGATCAGCGTGACATCCACGTTGGGACGATCCGCGCAGAAATCGACGAGCGGTGAAAAAGGGATCGATCGCTGCTCCCGTTCTGCGGCCATGTCCGGCGACAGCGCTGCCCCGAATCGCCACGGCGTGATCTCCTCGACGCCCGCCGTGTCCGGTCGTCGTCCGAGTGCGGTGAGTAGCGCACCGCTGTCGCCGAGTTCTGGCCGCAGCGGATCGAAGCCAGTCGCCACGGGCTTCAACGCATCGACGCTGTAACCCGAAGCTTTGAGCTGAGTGATCAGTGCACAGGTAACGAACGTCTTGCCGATCTCCGTCCCCGACGCGCTGATGAAAAGCTGGCTCATGGTGCGGTCAGCGTTTTCGCCGCCGCATGCGCGAATGCCTCGATGTCAGATGTTTGGTGAGCGGCGGAGAACGTGCAGCGTAATCGCGCCGTGCCGTCGGGGACCGTCGGCGGGCGGATCGCGACAACCAGATAGCCGTCCCTCTCTAGCTGCGCGCTGGCCTGGAGCACTCGTTCCGAACTGCCAAGCACGAGCGGAACGATCGCGCTCTGCGCCGGCGGCAATCCAAGCCGATCGGTAAAGCGCTGCGCGTGCTCAAGCGGTGCCCGTACCAGATCCTTATCCGTTGCGATAATCTCGAGCGCCTTCGCCGCCGCCGCCACCGTCCCCGGGGGGAGGGCGGTCGTATAGATCAGACTCCGCGCGCGATTCCGTATTAACTCGGCGACCGCCCGGCTAGTGCACAGGTAGCCGCCGTAGGCGCCGAGGGCTTTGGACAGCGTTCCCATCTGCAACGGCACGGGCAGTGCAGTCCCCGCATGGACGTTCGAGCCCCGGCCATCGCCGACGACGCCGAGGCCGTGCGCGTCGTCGGTCATGAGCCAGGCATCGTGCTGGTTCGCGAGCGCAAGCAAGGCGGCGACCGGCGCGAGATCACCGTCCATGCTGAACACGCCTTCTGTCAGCAGCAGGCAATAGCGGTGTTCGGCACGGTGCGTGCTCAGCAGCTCCGCGGCGTGTTCGATGTCGTTATGTCTGAACGTGAGTAGGCGGCTTCTCGCGAGCCTGGCACCTGCATGCAGGCAAGCGTGGCCGGCTTCGTCAATCAAGATCAAATCGGGTTGCCCGACAAGCGCCGGGATTGTGCCGATATTCGTCAGGTAGCCACTACCGAAGACAACGGCGTCCTCGGTGCCTTTAAGCGTGGCGAGCTGTGCCTCAAGGCGTTGATACAGCGAATGATTGCCCGTAACCAGCCGAGATGCGCCGGCCCCGACGCCAAGGCGTCGTGTCGCATCCTCGCTCGCCTGTATTACATCCGCGTGCCGTGACAAGCCGAGATAGTCGTTGCAGGCGAACGAGATCAGGTCCCTCGCGTCGTGTCGGCCGATTCCGGGGGCGACGCGATCGGTCACCACGAGTTCCCGCCTCAGAAGTTGGGAATCCAACTGAGCCAGCTTGTCGCGGGCGAACTGCTGCAAAGAATCCTGTGGCAAAAACCGAGTTCCAGGCGGAAGGCTCCGGTAAGTCTGACACAGTGGCTGTCAGAGGAGAATCCGGGATCGCCCCCCGCAGATATCTACCCGGGCTTTCCGCCCACGGCTTTCAGCAGCTCTTCGGTTCGTCTGCGCATCAGTTCGGGGTCATTGCGCGTCTCGACATTGAGCCGCACGAGTGGCTCGGTATTCGATGCGCGCAGATTGAAGCGCCAATCAGTGAATGCCATGCTGACGCCGTCAACATGATCTACAGCAACGGCATCATCGGCGTAGAGGTTTTCTACTCGCTCGAGAACTTCGTTCGCATCATCGACTTGACGATTTATCTCGCCGCTGGCCGGGAACAGCGCCATGCGCGCATCGACAAGCGCGGACAGAGACTTACCTGTTCGGCTCATGATCTCCGCGACGAGCAGCCACGGAATCATCCCGCTGTCGGCGTAAGAGAAGTCCCGGAAATAGTGGTGTGCGCTCATCTCTCCTCCGTAGACCGCGTCATATTCGCGCATGGTCTGCTTGATGAACGCGTGGCCGCACTTGCTCTGAACAGTCTCGCCACCCGCTTGCTGTACAACTTCAAGGGTGTTCCAGGTCAGGCGCGGGTCGTGGACGACGCACTCGCCGGGGGAGCTACTCAAGATCGATTGGGCGAGCAACCCGACAATGTAATAGCTTTCGATGAAGCGGCCTTGTTCGTCGAAGAAAAAACAGCGGTCATAGTCGCCGTCCCAGGCGATGCCGAGATCGGCGCCTGTATCCTTGATCCGGTCGATCGTGCTCTGCCGGTTGGCCTCTATCATCGGGTTCGGTACGCCATTTGGAAACGTGCCGTCGGGCTCGTGATGTAGCTTGATGAACTCGAAGGGCAGGTTGCGCTCCAGAAGGTCGACGATCGGGCTGGCGCCACCGTTTCCGGCGTTGACGACAATCTTCAGCGGCGACAACGTCTCGGTATCGACGTAAGACAGCAGGTGATGAATATAATCGGACTTGATATCCAGCTCGGTGACGGAGCCTTTGCTGGCCCCCTCAGCGAACTCGTTCTGCTCGGCGAACGCCTGAATTTCCTGTAATCCCGTGTCCGCGCTGATCGGCCTTGATTCCTCTCTGACGAATTTCATGCCGTTGTAATCGGGCGGGTTATGGCTCGCGGTTACCATGATCCCGCCGTCGAGTTTTTCGTGAAACGTGGCGAAGTAAACGAGTTCGGTTCCGCCGATTCCGATATCGATGACATCGACACCCGAGTCCGTAAGACCCCGTATGACGGCGTCGGTAAGACCGGCGCTCGACAACCGAATGTCCCGACCGACGGCGACACGCTGCGGCTGGACGAACTTCGCATACGCTCGAGCGATGCGATAGGCAATTTCCTCGTTGAGTTCCTCGGGAACCCGGCCACGGGCGTCGTAAGCTTTGAAGCAGGTTATCTTTGTCATAGTCGATGAGTCGTTTGGATCAGCTGCGAGTATACTGATTCGGGCCGCGCGACAATGAGTTGCCGGTTCATCCGGCTGTCCTTAGTATTGGCGCAGCCCGGTAACAGCAGATCTCCGCATGACTTCGCCCCACCTCTGGATGCCCTATTCGCAGATGCGGACGGCACCTGTGCCGCAAACCGTGACACGGACCGAGGGCGTGCGCATCCATCTCGCGGATGGCCGATCCCTGGTCGACGGCACATCGTCCTGGTGGACGGCTTGCCATGGCTACAACCACCCGCATATCGCCGCTGCTGTAGCCGCGCAGCTCGAAACAGTGCCCCATGTCATGCTTGGCGGCCTGGTACATCAGCCGGTTCAGGATCTAAGCCGTCGCCTTGCGCAACTACTGCCTGGCGATCTCGACTACGTGTTCTTCTCTGAGTCCGGTTCGGTATCCGTCGAGATCGCGATGAAGATGGCGGTGCAGTTCTGGCTTAATCAGAGCGTACAGGGTCGGCGACGATTCTTGAGCTTTCAGCATGCTTATCACGGTGACACATTCGCGGCGATGTCGGTCTGCGATCCCGACAAGGGGATGCATCGCATGCTGACCGGCGTACTGCCGGAGCAGGTCGTTGCCAGGCTTCCGCGCAGCACGGAAGAGTTCGAGGCGTTCGAACAGCTCGTCGTCGATCACGCCGACCAACTTGCTGCCCTCATCATCGAGCCGCTCGTCCAGGCAGCGGCGGGCATGAGATTTCACGAACCCGACGTGCTGGCGCGTATCGTCGAGATCGCGAGGCGGCACGATCTATTAGTTATATTTGACGAAATTACGACGGGATTCGGCCGTACCGGTTCGATGTTCGCTTGCGAGCAGGCTGACGTTGTGCCGGATATCGTGACGCTGTCCAAGGCATTGACCGGCGGGACACTGCCACTGGCCGCAACGATCGCAAGACGTCATGTCTACGAAAATTTTCTGTCCGACTCGATCGATCAGGCGCTTGTGCACGGGCCGACATTCTGCGGTAACCCGATGGGTTGTGCGGCGGCAAATGCATCGTTGGATTTATTCGAGTCGGAGCCGCGCCTCGAACAGGTCGCTGCTATTGAGGTCGCACTCCAGAAAGGTCTGGCGCCGTGCCGCGAGATTGCGCATGTAGTCGACGTTCGCGTCAAAGGGGCTATCGGTGTTGTAGAGCTGGATCGCGTACCCGATCTGGATGCAATGCGGAAGCGATTTCTGGAGGAGGGTGTTTGGGTGCGGCCGTTCGCGGACGTGATCTACTTGATGCCGCCGCTCGTGATCGGCCCCGATGACCTTGATACGTTGATCCAGGCCGTCCGTCGCGTCGTCGAGGACTGGTCCAGCCGAATACGGGGACGGTCTACCTAATTATTAAAAAGGTGCCGGGTTTATTTTTCCAGAGAAAATAAACCCGGCACCTTTTTAATAATTAGGTAGACCGTCCCCGTATTCGAGGTTAGAACATCTTCGACTCGTCGGGTGCCGCGCTCTCGCGATCACCGTAGCGGTTCGGGATGAAATCGCCGGTGACGATATCCTGGTAAGACATGCCCGGCGGCACCATGGGATACACGCCTGCTTCCGGGTCGATGATCACCTCGAGGAACGCCGGGCCGTCAAAGCTCAAAAACTCGGCCAGCACGCCGGCGACATCCTTGTTGTTATTGAGCCGGTTCGCATAGCGGAAGCCGTCGGCCTGCGCAGCTTTGACGAAGTCTTTCTTACGCAGCGATTTGTCGCTACCGGACAGGCGCCCCTTAAAGAACATCCGCTGCCACTGCATGACCATGCCGTCGCCGTAGTTATTCAGCACAACAATTTTGATCGGCAGGTTGTAGGTCGTGACGGTCTCGAGTTCGCCAAGGTTCATACGGATGCTGGCATCGCCGTCTACGTCGATCACGAGCCGGTCGGGACGCGCAAACTGGGCCCCGATCGCGGCGGGTAGCCCGAAGCCCATCGTGCCCATGCTGCCTGACGTGAGCCAGAGCCTGGGCTCGCGGAAGTCGAAGTATTGCGCTGCCCACATCTGGTGCTGGCCTACACCAGTCGTAATGATCGCCTCGCCTTTCGTGATCTCATTGATCTTCTCGATAACGAAGTTGGGCTGGATCGTCGAGCTGTCGCGGTCGTAGTTCAGCGCGTAGACAGATTTGAGTTCCTTCAGTTCAGCATGCCACGCGTCGAAATCCGTGGTGAACCCGTTCTTACGTCCCTGAGCGGTCAGCGTTTCTAACGCCTCGGATAGCACGCCGACATGAAACCAGTCGGCTGCCTTCACTTTCTGGATCTCGGACGGATCGATATCAAAATGAAGCACGTGCCGTGCATTGGGGGCGAACTTAGGCGGATCGCCCGCTACGCGATCGTCAAAACGGGCGCCCATGCTGATCAGCAGGTCGCAGTCGTCAACCGCATAGTTGGCGTAGGCCGTACCGTGCATGCCCAACATATGCATCGCCAGCGGATGAGTCGTATCGAAACTACCCAGACCCATTAAGGTCGTTACGACCGGAATATTGAACTTCGAGGCGAAAGCCCGCAGGGCGTCACTCGCGTTACCGTTGATGACGCCGCCACCGGCATAGATCAACGGCCGTTTGCTCTCCTTGAGCATCGAGAAAAACTGCTCGCAGTGCGTCTCGCCCAGCCGATTCTGCCGAACCGCATTCAGTCGATGCTGATAGCCGGGCATCGGCAGCAGGCCCTCACCCTGGAACGCCCCTTCCCAGTTCTGTACGTCTTTGGGAACATCCACGACGACGGGGCCGGGACGCCCCGTCCGCGCGATCTCGAATGCAGATCGAATCGTGGCTTCCAACCGCTTGGGATCGGTGACGAGAAATACGTGCTTGGCAACCGAACCCATGACGCCAATGACCGGGGCTTCCTGGAAAGCATCCGTACCGATTGCGGCTGTGGCGACTTGCCCACAGATCACAACGATCGGGATCGAGTCGGCCATGGAGTCGCGAACGGGGGTGACACAGTTGGTCGCGCCGGGACCCGAGGTGACGATGACGACGCCGACCTGCCCAGTCGCCCGGGCATAGCCCGAGGCCATGAAACCCGCGCCCTGTTCGTTGGCGGGGACGATCAACGGCATCGGTTCAGCGCCACCCTCGGCGTGAGTTTGGTTATAACGGAAGACGGCGTCGTACGTTGGCAGAATCGCGCCACCGCTGTACCCGAAGATCGTTTTCACGCCCTCGTCGGCCAGCACCTGGACGAGCGTGTCCGCTCCGGTCATCACGGTACCCGTCAGAGGGTGAGGGTGATTCATATCGGGTCGGGTCCGGGTATCCATGGCGCTACTCGAGCCGGCATATGATTTCCTCAGGTTTGCCGACCATTCTCGTGGGTAATTCTCAGTTGCCTGGAAGTGTTGACGAAATGTTTGTGCATTGCAATAGGCGTTGTTCTAGGCCAACATTCATCGGCTAAGGTCCCAGCGCTTAAGGAGAAAACCGGGCGGACAGAATGCGACACATCATTTCAATTCTGCTGCAAAACGAAGCTGGTGCGTTGGCCCGTGTGGCGAACCTGTTCTCCACGCGCGGCTACAATATCGAGAGCCTGAATGTCGCTCCGACGAACAACGAGCTGGTTTCGCGCCTGACGCTCGTCACTGCCGGTACGGACGACGTCATGGATCAGATCTCGAAACAGCTCGCTAAGCTCGTTGACGTCGTCAACATCGTCGATATGACGGCTGGAGATCATATCGAGCGAGAGCTCGCGTTGTTCAAACTGCAGCTGCACGAGGTGGGCCAGGATGAGCTCTCGACGCTGGTCGGTGACTTTGGCGCCCGGATACTCGACGATCACGAGGGGCACTTCACCGTCGAGCTGATCGGCGGCAGTCATGATATCGATCGCTTTATGGCGAGCGTCGTCGATCTCGCCGAGATCCTAACCGTAGTGCGCAGCGGCGCAATGGCGGTTGCCCGGGGCGCACCAATACTGACTCCCACGTAGGACGTCTGCCTCATTCCGCTCGGACAACGATCATGGACGCTGAATCAAAAGCAATGAGCGCGACACGGCTCGCCGAGGCGCGGCGGGTCGTTATTAAGATCGGCTCCTCGCTGTTCGTCGATCAGGGCAGCGGCGCGCTTCATCGTTCGTGGCTCGAGTCGCTGTGTGAGGATGTGGCAGAGATGCATGCGAGCGGGCAGGAGATCATTATCGTCTCCTCAGGTGCGATCGCCTTGGGCGCGAGCCAGCTCGGAGTGGACATTCGTCGTGCACGACTGCAGGAGAGTCAGGCCGCCGCCGCGGTCGGTCAGATTCAACTCGCTCACGCGTATCAGGAAATTCTTGGAGGCCACGGTATCACCGCGGCTCAGGTGCTGCTGACGCTCGACGACAGTGAGAGTAGACGCCGCTATCTCAACGCTGCGAACACATTATTTACGTTGCTCAACAGTGGCGCCGTGCCGATCGTCAATGAGAACGATACGGTCGCGACCCAGGAAATTCGTTACGGGGATAACGACCGTCTCGCGGCTCGTGTCGCGCAGATGGTCAGTGCGGACTGTCTCGTCCTGTTGTCCGATGTCGACGGTCTTTACACGCGCGATCCAAGCACGGACTCCACCGCCCGGCATCTTCCGGAGGTCACGGAGCTGACGAAGGAGCACTGGAGCATGGCCGGCGGCCCGGGATCGGATCACGGCTCCGGGGGGATGCGCACGAAGCTCGATGCGGCTCGAATCGCGATGGGCGCGGGGTGCCGGATACTGATCGCGCCCGGGCAGGTGTCTCGGCCCATCCAGGCCGTGAAGGAAGGCGCGAGAGTGACCTGGTTTCTGCCGAGATCGACACCGCTTGCGGCTCGCAAGCAATGGATCGCCGGGACGTTGCAACCCAAGGGCGCCGTCGCGATTGACGGTGGTGCGAAGGCAGCGCTGGCCGCTGGTAAGAGTCTGTTACCGGCCGGCGTGACCCGAGTAGATGGCGAATTTGAGCGCGGTGACGCGGTCAACGTGCTCGACGATGACGGCAACGATCTCGGTTGTGGGC
>CAUZMW010000021.1:0-29478 GCA_963581225.1 Gammaproteobacteria bacterium | reverse complement strand
AGCAAGACTGGTCGCCCGATGAGGGAGTCATCGATCCTCGCGACACTTGGACCTGTGTGTTATACGGTAACCCCGCCCTCGGAGACGAGCGCGTGCTTCTGAGTTTCGCGCCGGACCAATCGACGCTCATGGCGAAACCGAGCGTGGATGACGCTCGTCCCTGGGCGCCATTGTCCCGCTGGCAGGTGGAGGACGAGATACTTTCCTTCCGTGATTCCCGAACAGGTCGTGACTTTCAGGCAAACCTGCGCCGATCGACGCTGGGCGGCGAATGGCGGGCTCTCAATCTGCTCGGTGGCTGGTGGTGCTCCGAGGCCCGAGAGGAGGTCGATCTCGGTATCTTCGCTGCAGCCGAGGACGAATCACGAGCGATGCTGGTACCGCTCATACCGGCGTCATGGCGACTCCGGCTTACCCACGGCAGGCGATTCGCGAGGCGATCGAGGGGCGTGTCGTACTCTGTTTCGAGGTCGACCCGACTGGTGAAGTACGCGACCCCGAGTTCGTCGAACTTTCGGACGAAATCTTTCGTGCTTCCAGCCTCGACGCGCTGATGAGTTCGAAGTATCAACCGTGGCTTGATCGTGTTAATGCAGCGCCGCGACCAGGTTGCCGAAGTTTCGTCTTCCAGTTGGATCGCATCTTCTAGTCTGTGGAGACCATCGTTCCGCGCCTGACGACCGGATCTGTCGGCCGTCATCTCAAAGCGTTGGCCTTGCCGATGGCAGTCGGTTTTGTCGCTCTTAATTCCTACAGCATCGCAGACACTTATTTCGTGGGGCAGCTCGGTACGCTGCAGTTGGCGGCTATCGGCTTTACGTTTCCTGTGGCCTTTACAATGGTTGCTATCGGTCTCGGCGTGGGTATCGCGACGTCTAGCGTTCTCGCGCGCCTCCTCGGTACCGGTGACCGCGACGCTGTTCAGCGCATCACGACTCACGCTTTGCTATTGGGTGCGCTGCTGGGAGTTGCGTTGCTCGTAATCGGGCTTGCGACCATCGAGCCGGTTTTTCTAGCCCTGGGTGCCGACGAACGAACGCTGCCGCTCATTCGTGATTACATGCGGCCCTATTATTTCGGCAGCGTGCTGTTCGTCTTGCCCATGGTCGGCAATTTCTCTCTTCGGGCGATGGGCGACTCTAAGGTGCCTGCCGTAATTCTGAGTCTCTCGGCGATCGTGAACATTGTCCTCGATCCACTACTGATCTTCGGACTCTGGGGATTCCCGCGACTGGAACTGCAGGGCGCGGCGATCGCGACTGTCCTGGCGAATGCCGTGACCGTCGTCGCGTCGCTGACGATTCTGTACCGCCGCGAACGCATGATTCGCTGGCGCTACGTGAGCGTCGACGACCTCTGGGATTCGTGGCGACGCTTGCTTCATATTGCCATTCCGGCGACAGCGACGAATCTCCTTCTGCCGGTCACCTTTGCCGCGATCACGGCGATGGTCGCGGTTTACGGTCCAGAGGCGGTAGCCGGTTTTGCGGTTGCGTCAAGGCTGGAGTCGGTTGTTCTAATCGTGATATTCGCCGTGCAGGCCTCAGTCGGGCCGGTCGTCGGTCAGAATTATGGCGCGGGCCTCTTGGGCCGCGTGCGCGACGCGATTTCCCTGTCTAACCGATTTCTGCTGATCTACTCGTTAGTCTTCGCCGTCATCTTGTTCATGTTCGCGCGCCCCATGGCCGAGCTCTTCGACGAGAACCCCGTGGTCGTCGAGACCGCCACCGCCTATCTGCGGATCGTGCCTTTCACCTATGGGGCATTCGGGGTGATGATGATTTCTCTCGGGGGTTTTAATTCGTTGGGCCGTCCGATGCCTCCGGCGATCCTGACCTTCGTCAAGTTCGTTATTATCTATCTGCCGCTGGCGTGGGTGTTAACTCGATCGATCGGCATCACGGGGATTTTCTGGGCGAATGCCGTCTCCCACGTGCTGCTCGGTATCGCGTCAGCGATCTGGCTCAGGAAAGCGCTTGTCAGTTTGGAAGCCGAGGATCGGTTAACAAGACCGCTGGCTAGCGTGAATGTCGCGCCAACTCCGGAGTCTAGTTCTTGATGACTCGAGCCGTCTGGATTTCGACCTGATAGGAATCGGGACTCGTGAACGGGCCCAATCCGGTCGCGAACTGTGCTCCTGCTCCGGGCTGTTGCGTCTGCCGCAGCGCTCGGTCGGTCTGACGAAGCGCTCCCTGGCCATCGATGTATCGAATGACGAGGCCGAGATCCGTCACGGTCACAGCCGATGGGTTGCCGATCTGAACGATGAGTTGGCCTTGAGCATCTGTGTAGGCCGCGAGTTGCAGATAGCGGCCGGGATTCTGCGGAAGATCGAGACGAACCATCGCGTCGCGCGCGGCCTGCCCGGCGAGGCTGTTGGAGTCTGCGGCTACCGAGTAGTGTTCGAGCGCCGCCGCGGTATTGCCGCGCGACACGGCCAGCACTCCCAGCGCGAAGTGCGCATCGGCGGTCGCGAATAGAACAATACTGGCCTCCAGATCCGCCTGTGCCGCGTTCGGTTGATTCAGTGCCTGATGAGCGAGCCCTTTATGCAGGTGGTAGTAAAAGAACGCGTCGTTGAGCGTGATCGCATCCGCGTAATGATCGACCGCGGCCGTGAGGCGATCTTGCCGAACGTCGATGTCACCCAGCAGCGCGTGGAAGTGCGCTTCTTCCGGCACGAGTTGAACCGCTTCGTCGGCGAGCTGCGTCGCGTCCTGCAACCGATTCTCCACGAGCGCGATTCGACCTTTGTCATAGGCGGCGTAAGCGGGTTGGTTGCGTCGTAGATCGCTGCTCGTCGTCTGAAAGCGCTCTCGTTCCAGAACGCCGTCCGTCGCAAGTGCCGCGGCAGTCGATCGGTTTCGGTCGACACGTTCCTGCGATGGCGGGTGACTTGCGAACAGGCCGGCGACCCAGCTTTCGTCCCGGCCCTCAGCAAGCCGCACAAACGTCGCCTGCAGCGCCACGGCCGCTTCGGGATCGTAGCGGCCGACGCGAGATAACCCATACCGTAATAATCAGCTTCAAGCTCCGCGTTCCGGCTATAGCGTTGGTTTAGTAGCTGTGCACCCACGCTGGCTGCGCCGATCGAGAGATCTGAGTAGTCGCTACGTTGTGCGGCGACGGTCGTCGCTAACAGCACACCCTGTAGAATCATACTGCGCTGCATCGCTTGAGCGCCGTGTCCCGCTGCTGCGTGGACAATCTCATGGCCGAGGACGGCGGCCAGCTCTGCTTCGGAGTCGAGTTCGAGCAATAGGCCCCGATTGACGGCGATCTTGCCGCCCGGTAGTGCCCACGCATTCGGAACGGAGCTGTTGAGGACGACGAATTCGTAGGGCAATGCCAGGCCGCTTTGGTCGGCGAGACGATTTCTGACACTTGCGACGTAGGCCGTGAGCTCTGGATCCGCGACGAGATCGCCGCCCTGCATTTGCCTCGCAGGAAAGTACTGCGCCTCGCCGATGGCGATTTGGTCGGTCGTCGACAACAGTGCCAGTTCGCGCCCGCCCGTGACGGGATTGACGGTGCAGCCAGCGCCACCGAGCAGCGCTAAGACCAGCAACAAATTAGAGAATTGCCTAAAGATGCGCCTAATTGTCGTCAACATGCATGTATCGTCTAGAAAACGTCAAAGTTTTGGTTAACGGCCGTCGCCTGAAGGCGCGTTGCTCGGCGTGGATATCTCTAGCCAGGGCTCGATCTCGGCAGTGAAGTTCAGGTACGACGCATAGATGCGCGCAACCAGCGGATCCTCGGTATCGAGCGGCCTGATGCAGGCCGAAAGCCATGTCATTGTAGGGCCCGACCCATTCCGTCGCGTCGATCGCGCCGGTCTGCAGCGCGGTAAAAATTTCCGATCCCGCCAGGATCACGGGTAACGCGCTTGCCCGCTGCATCACCTCACCGCCGAGGCCCGGGATACGCATCTTCAAGCCCTTTAGATCCGCCAGGGAGTTGATCTCTCGATTGAACCAACCGCCCATCTGCGGGCCGGTATTACCGGCCCGCAGATGGGATGACGTTGTGCGGAGCGTACGCTTCTTGCCAGAGTTCCAGGCCGCCGCCGTGGAATAGCCAGGCGTTAAAGACGTCGGGCGTCATGCCAAACGGTACACTGCCGAAAAGCTGAGCCGCCGGTATCTTGCCGCGCCAGCAGATCGGGGCGCTGTGCCCCAACTGGATCGTACCTCGCGACACGGCATCGAGGACCTCGAGGGCCGGGACTAATTCGCCCGCGGCAAAAACATCGACCGTGATGCGTCCGCCGGATAAGTCCTCGAGCCTGTCTGCGAGCCGCGAAGTCGAGACACCATGACAGGGGAAGTTCGGTGGCCAGGAGGTAACCATCCGCCACTGATGCTTTTCAGCGGTGACGGTGACCTGATCGGTACTCTCGGGCTGTGTGCAGGCGGCGAGTGTACCGAGGCCGCCATAGAGAAAAGAACGTCTGCGCAGCGGCCCATTCTGCCTTGGGTCTCGTCGTTCTACCAGAGTCCCGTGGCTGCGCTGAATTGTGCAAGCCAGGGTTCATGAACGACAATTGCGCCTTATGGATACAGAATCAACCCGAGGGCCGGACTTCATCCGTCAGATCGTGGCGGCCGATATCGAAGCAGGAAAGCACGGTGGACGAGTGCAGACACGGTTTCCGCCCGAGCCGAACGGCTATCTTCACATCGGCCACGCGAAGGCAATCTGCCTGTCATTTAATATCGCGGCCGAGTTTGGCGGCCAGTGTTATCTTCGTTTCGATGATACCAATCCTGCCGCGGAAGACCCTGAGTTCGTGGAGGCCATAGAGCGAGACGTCCGGTGGCTGGGATTCGAGTGGGCCGAGCTGACTCACGCTTCCGATTATTTCCCACGACTATTCGAGCTGGCGGTCGAACTCATTAACGCAGGGAAGGCGTATGTGGACAGTCTCAGCGCCGCGGAAATTCGCGAGTACCGTGGGACGCTTACGGAGCCCGGCAAAGCGAGTCCGTGCCGAGAGCGTTCCGTCGAAGAGAATCTCGAACTGTTCGAAGCGATGCGTCGTGGAGACTTCGACGAGGGCGAGCACGTCTTGCGCGCGAAGATCGACATGGCGTCACCCAATATGAATATGCGCGATCCGACGCTGTATCGTATCCGGAAGGTACGTCATCAGAGAACGGGGGATACCTGGTGCATCTATCCGATGTACGACTTCGCGCATACGCTCTCCGACGCGCTGGAGGGAACCACTCATTCCCTCTGCAGTCTCGAGTTCGAGGACCATCGGCCGCTCTATAACTGGCTCATCGAGCAGTTGCCCGTTCCCCATCATCCGCAGCAGATCGAGTTCTCGCGCCTCAATCTTATGTACACCGTTATGAGTAAGCGCAAGCTCAAACAGCTCGTCGACGAGGGCCATGTCGACGGCTGGGACGATCCACGCATGCCGACGTTGTCGGGCATGCGGCGGCGCGGCTATCGGCCGGAAGCAATACGCGATTTTATCGGTCGCGTCGGCGTTACCAAGAAAAATCACATCATCGAGCTGGGGTCGCTCGAGAGCGCCGTGCGAGAGGACTTGAACGAGCATGCGCCGCGGCGCTTCGCTGTCCTTCGGCCGCTCAAAGTCGTCATAGAGAACTATTCCGAAGCCGATGAAGAAAGCTTAGAGGCGGCTAATCATCCCAATCGCCCCGAGCTGGGATCCCGCCAGGTGCCGTTCTGCCGCGAGATTTATATCGAGCGTGACGATTTTATGGAGGATCCGCCTGGAAAGTTCCGACGACTGGTGCCCGGTGGCGAGGTACGTCTGCGCTACGCATATATTATTAAGTGTGAGGAAGTAATAAAGGATGCTTCCGGCGAAATCACTGAGTTGCGGTGCAGCTTCGACCCCGAGACGAGGAGTGGTTCGGAGCAAAGCCAGAGAAAAATAAAGGGCACGATTCATTGGGTGTCTGCACGCCACGCGGCCCGTGCGGAAGTTCGTCTATACGATCGGCTCTTTAAAGTCCCGAGCCCTGAACGGGGGGATGCCGAATTCGAGCAGCACTTGAATCCGGACTCGCTTGAGGTGCTTCGCGAGGCGGTGCTCGAGCCACGCCTCGCCGCCGCGGGCCCCGGAGAGATATTTCAATTTGAACGCCAGGGTTACTTCGTTGTCGATACGGGTGAGGCGCCGAACGGGCAGTCGGTTTTTTCGCGCACCGTGAGTCTGCGCGACTCGTGGGCTAAGCTGGAAAGGCAGGCCCTGCAGGCCGCCAAGAAGTAGGCCGAATGAGTTAAACTAGTGGACCACTGGCGTTCGATTCGCGAGATTTTACCAGCACCGTAAATAAGATGACGAACAAGGTTACTCAATGGCACTCTTCGGGCGAGGTGACGGACGCCTTGTCGCGACCGCTGCGCGATCTGCGGATCTCTGTCATCGATCGTTGTAACTACCGCTGCCCCTACTGTATGCCCGCCGAGATATACGGCGATGACCACGAATTCATGCCGCGTCATCATTGGCTGACCGCCCGCGAGCTCAAACGACTTGCACGTCTCTTCATGCAACTCGGCGTCACGAAGCTACGTCTGACCGGTGGGGAACCGCTATTACGTCGGGATATCGTCGAGATCGTCGGCAAGCTTAGTTCCTTGCCCGGCTTGGAAGATCTCGCGCTGACAACCAACGGGACGTTGCTTGCCGACAAGGCGAAAGATCTAAAGGCTGCGGGACTTCGGCGGGTCACGGTCAGTGTGGATAGTCTCGATGACGACGTGTTCCGAGAGATGAGTGGCGGGCGTGGGGACATCCAGAATGTACTGGACGGAATTTCGGCTGCGCAGAGCGCGGGTCTGAGCCCGATTAAACTCAATGTTGTCGTCCAGAAGGGCAAGAATGACGATACGGTTCTAGATTTGCTCGACCATTTTCGCGGCTCGGGACTGATCCTGCGGTTTATCGAGTATATGGACGTCGGGACGTTGAACGGCTGGCGCCTCGATGAAGTGGTTTCATCGAAAGAACTCGTGGAGAAGATCTCGGCGCGTTGGAAACTTGTGCCGCTGGAGCGGAATTACCGAGGCGAAGTCGCTCAACGTTATGCGTTCGAAGACGGCAAGGGGGAGATCGGATTCATCTCCTCAGTCAGTGAGCCGTTCTGCGGCGCTTGTCACCGGGCCCGGTTGTCGGCAGACGGCACCATCTACACGTGCCTGTTCGCCAGCGAAGGAGTCAATTTTCGCGGGCTGCTGCGCGGCGGCATCAGCGACGCAGATCTTGTCGGGTTACTCCAGAACATCTGGCGGCGGCGGACGGATCGCTACAGCGAGCTCCGAGGGAAGAATACCGAGGCCTCTTCTGAGTCCCGTATCGAGATGTATAGGATCGGCGGCTGATGCTGACGCACGTGGATTCGGCTAACCGGCCGACCATGGTGGATGTCGGAGATAAAACCGTGACGCGAAGAACGGCCCTGGCCCGGGCGGTCGTCGTCTTCCCGGAGGATGTGCTTGCCGACGCGCAGATGGGGGAGACGCTGCGCACGAAAAAAGGACCCGTATTCGATACGGCAATCGTGGCCGGTGTGATGGCCGCGAAGCGCACGCATGAGCTGATACCGTTCTGTCATCCGATACCGTTGGAGGACTGCAATATTTCGATCGACTGGGGCGCGGCGGGTGAAGTCGTTATTGACTGCGCTGTCCGAGCAACTCATAAGACGGGCGTCGAGATGGAGGCCCTGACCGGGGCGATGACGGCAGCACTGACCGTCTATGACATGTGCAAGGCGCTCTCTCAAGGTATCGAAATCAGAGAGGTCAGGTTGATTTCAAAAACGGGCGGCAAAAAGGATTTCGGGGCAGCGGCAAAACCGTGATCAACGTCACCGCGCAGTACTTCGCCGTGTTCCGAGAGCAGGCCGGTCTCCATGTCGAGTCGTTGACGACCTCGGCGACGACTGCCGAGGATCTTTATGTAGAGGTGTCGGCCCGGCACGGTTTCGCAGACTCCATGGCACGCTGTAAGGTCGCGATTAACGAGGAGCTGGCAGCCTGGACCGCTTCGTTGACGGAAGGCGACGTTGTTCTGTTCTTCCCTCCGGTGGCGGGAGGGTGAGTTTCGAGATCACAGACCAGCGCCTCGACCCCGACGCGCTCAAGAACGCGCTCACCCGTGAGGCCGCCGGCGCCTGCGTCTCATTCGAGGGTTGGGTGCGGGATCACAGCGACGGTGAGGCGGTGACTGCGTTGGAGTATGAGGCGCATGCGCCGCTGGCGAATAAAGAAGGGCAGCAGATCTTCGAAGAAGCGGCCGAACGTTTCGATCTCCTCGCAGCCTTTGGCCGCCACCGTGTCGGTCGTCTCGAGATTGGTGAGTGTGCGGTGTGGGTTGGTGTCAGCGCTGCCCACCGGGGCGTGGCGTTCGATGCCTGCCGCTACATTATCGATGAACTAAAACAGCGCGTTCCCATCTGGAAGAAAGAGCACTATCGCAGCGGCCCGTCGGGTTGGATTAACAGCGTGACGGGGTCGGCTTCAGCAGATCGCGAAACGCCCTCTTAACGCCGTAGGCTCAGCGAAGCGCGTGCTCTACGCGCCGTCGATCTTCGCTCGTATCCACATCGAAGGCCGCTTCCGGCATCGTCACGATCCTCATACGCGAACTGGCGCTGCGGAGTACGGCTTTGGCGCCGGTATCGCCTTCAAGGCTGCGGAGTTGTGGCCAGAGTCTGCGCGGCAGAATCGCCGGGACGCCAAAGTCGCCCGCGTACCCTGCGGCGACAGGTTGGCCTGGCCTGCGTTGCCAGGCGTCGACGAGGCGTTGTAACGAAGCGGCGCGGAGATTTGGCTGATCGGACAGGAGTACCAGTACGCCCCTCGCTTCCCGTGGGACGGCGCCGACACCTGCGACCAGGGAACCGGCTATGCCGTCTTGCCAACTCGCGTTCTTCACGACGAGGATGCCGGCGTAGTTTCGGGCCAATAACGCCCGCAGGCGCAACGAGTGAGCGCCCAAGACCACCAACACACGGCCCGGCACGACGGACTGAGCCGCATCCATCGCGCGCAGCATTAGAGGGCGCACCGGGTCGCGAACGAGTTGCTTCGGGTAGCCGAGGCGCAGCGACCCTCCCGCCGCCAAGAGTACGCACCAGAGTGCGTTCGAAGGTGGCCACGCGGGGGAACTCATAGCGCTCACTATACTGGAACCGAGTTCTTACATAACTGGCCGCATCGCTGTAGCAGAGCAAATGCGGTAGTCTATCGATCACTGTCCATTACACGATTTATGCAAACGAGAGACAGGGAACGGGGCTTCGTGAACATCCGGATGAGCCTTGCGAAACGCAAGGACGCGCCTACCATTGCGAATATGGCTCGAACATTGATCGAGCATGGGCTGCCGTGGTCATGGAACGAAAGGCGAATTACACACTGCCTTGCTAATCTCGATTGCGTAGTGATTACGGCTCAGGACGGGCGTAGACTCGTCGGCTTCGCGATTATGGAATTTCTGGACGATCGTGCGCATCTGAGTCTTCTGGCGGTCCGGCCCGGCTATCAGCGGCGGGGCGTTGGACGTTCTCTGCTCGAGTGGTTACATAGCTCAGCGCGGATTGCAGGTACGTTTCTCGTCCATCTCGAAGTGCGCGCCGGAAATGAGCCGGCTCTCGCCTTCTATAGACGCCTCGGTTTCCATGAAGCGGGTGCGCGACGCGGCTATTACGCCGGCAGAGAAGATGCCGTGCGCATGGCTTGCGATCTCGCGGTGAAGGCGGCTTAGCAGGCTACTGCTCCAGACCTTCGGTCGTGGCGCAATATTCGGCGTCATCCATTCTCTAATCTCGCAGCTTTCTTCCTAGCCAACGGCGCCGCCGCTTAGGAGCGCCGCGCGCGATGAAATGTTTAACCTTTGGCCGGCCGTCGCCGCGATGAAACGAATCCGCGACGTTTTTGAATTCCGCATCGTCAACGGTCAGCCGCTCGCGGCGACGAAGATGATCGAGCCAGGTTGCGTCGATGAAGTGCTCGATATAGCGAGCGTCGTCTTCGGTATCCCGGAACAGCCCCCAGGCGACCGCTCCGTTTCGGAGTCGCATGCGGCGGACATCGCGCATCGCAGCTTCGAAGCTCGTCCTCTCATCCGCGGCGATGAGATATTCGATATTGACCATGACCGGACCATCGTGCGTCTGCTCCGGGATGGCCACGAGCCCTTCAGTCACGGTAGTGGCAAGAGAGTGGTCGACCCGCGCATGTGCGGCGAGCTTCCAGCGCGACGCGATCAAGCTGGCGATGAGGCCCAGCCCGACGGCGACGGTCAACGCGGTCGTGGTATCGGTGGCCGACGCGAGGCGGCCCCAGATTGCGCTGCCGATCGCCATACTGCCCATGAAGCTGGCGAGATAGACGGCGAGGCCACGCGCCCGAATCCACGCCGGCAGGGACATTTGTGCCGAGACCTGCAGGGTTGAGATGACGCTGATCCATGCAGCTCCGGCAACGAACGTGATTCCGGCTAACGGCAGGATCATGCGGACATGCGCTAGTCCGAGCAGCGCTAACGCACCGATGATCGTGCCGATCGTCACGAGCTTATCGCTCGAGATGCGTGAGCGAAGCCGAGTTAACGCCAACCCGGTCGTCACAGCACCGGCACCCATGCTGGCTAATAACAGGCCGTACGCTTGAGGTCCTGCGCCGACCTCGACGCGAACGATCAGCGGCAGAAAAGCGAACAGCCCGCTCATCATCGTGAAGAACGCGACGCCGCGAATGATAACGGTCTGTAAAGATGGGGACTGGCGAACGAATCGGAGCCCGGCCTTCAATGCACCGAAGAAACGCTCGGACGGTAGCGTGCTGCGGGGCTGCGTGCTGCGATACCGAAGGATGACGAAATAGATGCCGGTGAAGCTGACGGCGTTGAGTAGAAACACCGGTCCGGGGCCGGTCAGAGCGATAAGCGCGCCCGCGATTGCCGGTCCTATCGCTCGAGTGGCATTCATCGCAATCGCGTTCAATGTCACAGCGGCGATTAATTGTTGTCGAGGGACGAGATCCGGAATGAGCGACGTAAATGCCGGCAACATCATTGCCGTGCCTGCACCCAGCCCGAACGTGAATACGATCAGTGACCATGGAGTGATGGCTCCGGTAACGGTTATCGCCCCGATGCCCGCGGCCATGCACGTCATCCAGAGGATCGCCGTCAGCATATAGAGTCGCCGGTCGACGATGTCGGCCAACGCTCCAGCCGGAATCGTAAAGAGGAAACCGGGCAATACGACTGCGACCTGTACCAAGGAGACCATGAAGGGGTCCGGTGCCAGGTCGGTCATCAGCCAGCCGGCGCTGACGTCGTGCATCCATGTCCCGATGTTCGAGACAAGATTCGCCAACCAGATTTTTCGGAAAACCCTGATCTTGAGCGGACTCAGGCTGGAGTCAGTATGCGAACGGTGTTCCGAAGTGACCATGGCAGGAGAACGGAGGAGGAGGGGACGGTTCAAAGCGATGATCGCATAGAACTGCGGCAGTCCACCATCGGCTTGCGACCTGGAAGAAATCCTGACAAGGTAGTAACGCGATGGCCGGTAGAGAAAAAAAATCGTTCGTACCGCTCAACGCGGCCGTGCTCACGATTTCGGATAGCCGGACAGAGATTACCGATAATTCGGGTGACTTGCTCGCAGAACGCGTCGCGACGGCGGGACATGAGCTTCGCAACCGGGCGATTGTCCAGGATGACGTCTATGCGATTCGGGCGATCTTATCCGACTGGATCGCTGCCCCGACCATTGACGTCGTCATCTGCACCGGCGGGACCGGGGTTACCGGACGAGACGGTACGCCGGAGGCCGTTCGCGCGCTACTGGATAAAGAGATCGAAGGTTTCGGCGAGATGTTCCGGACCATCTCTTTCGATGAGATCGGCACTTCGAGTTTACAGTCTCGGTGCCTGGCGGGCGTCGCCAACGGCACCTATATTTTCTGTTTGCCCGGATCGCCCAACGCTTGTGCGACGGGATGGGACAAGATCATCGCATCACAACTCGACTGCCGCACGGGACCATGTAACCTTGCGGAGCTTCTACCGCGGCTCAAAGAATGAGTTCACATTCGGCTGCGGCTTAAGTTACTATAAACGCTCGATAGAACCGAGGGGTGGCCGGAGACGGCCTGAGAGATTGGCATCGAGCCGATCAACCCTTTGAACCTGATCCGGTTAGTACCGGCGAAGGGACAGGATGCCGTCACGGATTTCCCCTTTCGCAGTCTGCCCGGATCTCGTTCGCAGAGGAGATCCGACATGAACAAGACACTCCCGTCTCGCAAGGGCCGCCGCTTCGATCAACGAGCGACCACGATCGCCGTGATGGCATCGCTATCGCCGGCACTCGCGTTTACGCAGGAAATACAGCCGATTCCCGTGCTTGAAGAGATCGTCGTCACCGCAGGATTTCGAGAGAGCGATCTGATGAGCACGCCGGTCAGCGTTACGGTAATCGATGAAAGTATTATCGAGGCCAGGGCGGCTCAGCATTTGGAAGCCGTGCTCAATACCGCAGCAAATGTCAGTTACTCAAGCGGCGGCTCCCGCGCCCGCTTCGTGCAGGTGCGCGGGGTCGGGGATCTGGAGCAGTTCGTCGATCCGAAGCACTTCCCCTCGGTTGGCATTACGGTGGACGATATCAGCTTGGGCGGCACAGCCAATGCGGCAATGCTATTCGACGTCGAACAGGTCGAGATATTGCGAGGACCTCAGGGAACGCGATTCGGAGGCAGCGCACTCGCCGGGATGGTAAATATTCGCAGCAACCGGCCTAAGGAGACATTCGAAAGTTTCATCGAGCTTGGTGCGGGTAACTACGGACGCTGGAATGCTGGCGGTGTTGTCAGCGGTCCGTTGAGCGAAACGACGGCCGGACGATTGGCCGTGCAGCAAAGCAAGAGCGATGGCTACATCGACAACGTTTTTCTCGGGCGAGATAACACCAATGGCCTCGATGAAACGTCCATTCGTGCGTCCCTGCACTTCGATCCGAGTGACGGCTCTACGTACAGCCTGACTGCATTCCGCTACGATGGACGGAACGGTTACGATGCCTTTTCTCTCGACAACACGCGCGACACGCTATCGGATCAACCGGGTCGCGACCACCAGGAGAGCCTCGCGCTCGCAGGCCGAGCCGAATGGCAGGTCGGTGCAGCGTCTACGCTTCAGGCGGTCGCGACGTGGCTCGAGAGTGATATCGAGTACGGTTTCGATGAGGATTGGACGTACGTTGGTCTCTGTGACGGTACCTTATGCGACCCGGTTTTCGACTTGTTCTCGAATACGGATAACTACCTTCGAGATCGCGACGAGGTATCTATTGACATACGCTTACTAGGCGGATCGCAAAGTGCCGATATCGAGTACGTCGTCGGCCTCTACGCTCAGCAGAGGGACGAAGATCTGCAGCGCATGTATTACGGAGATTTCTTCAGCGTCTACGAGGCGGAGCGACAAGCCATCTATGGGCAGATCGAAATCGGGCTCGCGGATCGCCTCAGGCTAACGGCGGGTCTGCGATACGAGCGCTTCGATGACAGCTACGAAGATACTTTCGATCTTCGATCGAGTAGCAGTGACACGCTTCACAATGGGGAGCTCACTCTGACTTATGACCTGGCAGAGAGCACGCTGCTGTACGCGACGCTGTCGCGCGGCAGTAAGCCCGGCGGTGTTAACACGGAGGCGAGCGCGAACCTGCCTTTCGTGCAGCCGGTGTTTCAATCGTTCATAGAGCCGCGGCTTCTAGTCGATACCGAGACGTTGCTGAATCGGGAGATCGGTCTCAAAGGGACTTACTTCGATATTCGGCTTACGTTGCGCGCTGCGCTGTTTTATATGGACAGGAACGATGCGCAGGTCGAATCGTGGATGTGGGACGGCGTGAATTTCTTGTGGATCGGTTTTCTTGATAATGTCGATGGATCCAATCGGGGCGCGGAGATTGAGTTGAGCTATCGACTCTCGGATCGAGTTGAATTGTTTGGTTCTCTCGGTTGGCTCGATACGGAGATCGAAGAGATTACGACATTCGATTTGGATCTGGACGATTTCGTTATCCGCAACGATATCGATCAGGCCAAATCGCCCGAGTGGCAATTCGGTCTGGGTGCTAACCTTATTTTCACCGCTAGGCTCAGTGCTCGACTAGAGCTCGAAGGACGTGATGACAGCCAGTTTGGTTACTATCACGACGGCAGCATCGATGGTTATACGTTGATGAACGCCAGTCTGCGCTATCGACTGGGACAGACCGAGTTTCTACTCTGGGCCAGAAACCTGACTGACGACGACTACGCCGTCCATGGTCTGTACTTCGGTAACGATCCCCGTAAGGGCTGGGTGAACGAAAATTATTATCAATATGGCGAACCTCGCGTGTTCGGAATCTCGGCCAGGTACTCCTTCTAGTCGAGGACACGTCAATGCGACTAACAGCTGAGCTCAGTCTCTCGCTCCAATGTCCGTAGCCGAGCTCGTGGCGGTCGTTCTCGCCGTCGCCTATCTGCTGCTGGCGATTCGTCAGAATATTTGGTGCTGGGCAGCGGCCCTGTGCAGCTCCGTAATCTATCTCTGGCTGTTCTTCGACGCCCGGCTCTATATGGAGTCGGCTCTACAGATTTTCTACGTGGCGATGGCCGTTTACGGATGGTATCAATGGAAGCGCGGAGGAGACGATGGGCGAGGCCTGCACATCGTCACCTGGAGGTTTCGTACTCACGCTTTAGTGATTGGTGGAGTTGCGATCTTGAGCATTGGAGTCGGCTGGGCGATGACGGCGACCGACGCGGTTTTTCCCTATCTCGACTCCTTCACGACCGTGGCTGCTGTGGTCACGACGTATATGGTCGCGCGAAAAGTACTGGAGAATTGGGTGTACTGGTTCGTGATCGATTCTGTCGCTATCTACCTCTATATCGCGCGCGAACTATATCTGACGAGCGCTTTGTTCATCGTCTACCTTGTGCTGGTCGTCGCTGGTTTCCGCCGCTGGCGGCACGAGTGGCGGGCCGAGGCGGCGGCGGAAGCCTAGCCGACTACCGTGGTGAATCTCAGTCACGCTCGCCTGGAAAGCTTGTGTCGTACCCTCGGCGTCGACGCGGAAGAAGTGAGCGTGACCGCGCTAAGCGGGGGACTGTACGGGCGTAGTTACTGCATCTCAAGTGCCCGCGGCGATTGGGCCGTTCGTCTACCGTTACGCGAGCGCGCACCTGGTAGCCTCGATCCGTCTGTCGAGCGGCGACTGCTGGAAATTCTCGGTGACGTTGAAATCACTCCCCCTCTCGCACGCGGCCGAGCGGACTGCGAAATACTCGTAACGCGCTATCTCTCCGCTGCGACGACTTGGGCTGCTGCCGATGCGCGCGACGCCGATAATATCGCTCGTCTGGTCGCGCGTCTTCGCGAGCTACATCGGGTCGCGCATGATCTGCCGCCGTTCGTAGCGACCCAGGTAGCAGAACACTACTGTCGCCTGGCGGCGGTGGCGCGGCAGCTGACTGCCGAGCAACGGGAATGGGGTCGCGAACTCGCCGCGTTAGCGCGCGCGTATGATGCCGACAGTCATCCGGCCACGCTTTGCCACAACGATCTCGTCGCTGCGAATATTCTCGACGACAGTCGGTTGTGGCTAATCGATTTCGAATACGCCGTACTCGCCGAGCCGATTCTGGATCTTGCAAGTCTGGCTGGTATGAATGACTTCAGTCCCGATCAGCAAACACGCTTAGTCGATGCCTACTATCATGGTGCAGATCGGCCGTTCACGATGGCAAAATTCACTGACGTCGTGCGATTGATACGACTGGTCAGTTATTTCTGGGCACTTGCGGGTCACCGCGAAGACTACCCGGATGCGGCGGCCGAACAGTTTGTTGAGAAGTTGACTGCGGTGCTAAGGTAGCGCTCCACTTTTCTCATTGAAGGACCGGCCTGTCGGCCGGAGATCTGCGTGATAAAGAACGTCGCTTTTCTCGGTCTGGGTGTTATGGGCTTTCCGATGGCCGGATGGTTGAGCAAGTCGGGCTTCAACGTGACCGTGTTCAACCGAACCACGGAAAAAGCCGAGTTATGGTGTCGCGAGTATCAGGGTGAAGTGGCCGCGACCGCGGTCAAGGCTGCAGTGGATGCCGAAGCCGTTCTTATGTGCTTAGGCGATGATCCAGATCTTCGCGAAGTCGTACTTTCCCCCGCAGGCGTGATGCAGGCCATGACGACCGGCTCGCTTCTAATCGATCACACGACGGCATCCGCCGGCCTGGCGCGTGAGATCGCGGCGGCCGGACAGGCTCGCGGAGTGCAATGTCTCGACGCTCCGGTATCCGGGGGGCAAGCGGGCGCAGAAGGCGGTCAGCTTACGGTTATGGTGGGCGGTGAGGCGGCTGCGTACACACGAGCGGAACCGCTGATCAACGCGTACGCAAAGATGACGCGTCTGATCGGACCCGCCGGCAGCGGGCAGCTCACGAAGATGGTCAACCAGATAGCGATTGCGGGCGTTGTTCAGGGGTTCTCGGAGGCGTTGAACTTTGCGCTTCGCGCGGAGCTCGATCCGGCCGCCGTCGTCGATGTGATCAGCCAGGGCGCCGCACAGTCCTGGCAGATGGATAATCGTTGGGAGACCATGTCGACAGGAGAATTCGAGTTCGGCTTCGCGGTGGAATGGATGCGCAAGGATCTGCGCATCTGTCTTGAGGAAGCCCGGCGCAACGGTGCGGAGCTACCCGTTGCGGCGCTTGTCGATCAGTTTTATGCTGACGTCGTCGGCATGGGTGGTAGGCGCTGGGACACGTCCAGCCTGATCGCGCGCCTGAATAGATCGAACGAGGACTAATCCCATGGAGCCGCTGCTCGCCGATTTACTGAGTTTGCTCGAGCTCGAGCAGCTCGAGGATCGCATCTTCCGTGGTCAAAGTCGCGATATCGGTAGTCCTCGCGTGTTCGGCGGGCAAGTACTCGGTCAGGCGCTGACGGCTGCCAACTACACGGTCGATGGCGGCGAGGCGCACTCATTGCACGCGTACTTTCTTCGCGCCGGCGACGTAACTGCGCCGATCGTCTACGACGTCGATGTCGCCCGAGACGGGCGTACCTTCAGTAACCGGCGGGTTGTCGCAATCCAACATGGCCGGCCAATATTCAACATGACGGCGTCGTTCCAGGTACCGGAGCAAGGGCTCGAACATCAGGCCACGATTCCCGATGTGCCCGGTCCCGACGAACTACAGGATCTAAGCCGCATGCCGGACGCCGTGTTGGAGAGCGTCCCCGAGAAGATGCGTCGTTTCCTGACGCGCAAACGGCCGTTTGAGATCCGGCCTGTAGATCCTGAAAGCCTGTTCTCGTTGGAGCCTGCGAAACCCATTCGGCGTGTGTGGATGCGTACCGTTGACCGGCTGCCGGACCAACTCGATCTGCACCGCAATCTATTGGCCTATCTTTCCGATTTCCAGCTGATCGGCACGGCAATATTGCCGCACGGAATTCATTTCGAGCAGGGCAAAGTGCAGATGGCGAGTCTGGATCATGCGATGTGGTTTCATCGGTCGTTCCGCGCCGATGAATGGCTGCTGTATTCGATGGAGAGTCCCAACGCAGCCGGAGCCCGCGGCTTCGCACTCGGTAGGTTTTTTAACACCGACGGCGTCCTGGTCGCGTCGACGGCTCAGGAAGGCCTGATCAGAATCTGGCCACGCCGACAATGAAGACGGAGAGCTAGTCAGCGGGCCTTCAGTTCCTCGCGATAGCGTTTCGCTCGGGCGACATAGTGATCGGCGATCCACTGTATGTGTTCGAGGTCTTCGTCCGTGACTTCGCGAATGCGTTTGGCGGGGGAGCCGATGATGACGGACCGGTCCGGGAACTCTTTGCGCTCGGTAACTAGCGCCTGCGCGCCGACGATGCAGCGTTCGCCGATGACGGCATGGCTCAGGATAGTAGCGCCCATGCCGACGAGTGTGCCGGAGCCCACCGTGCAACCGTGCACGGTCGCTGAGTGGCCGACGCAGACATCATCGCCAATAGTGATCGGCGCCCCGGCATCGACATGAAAGACGGAGCCGTCCTGAATATTGCTTCGGTCTCCAATGGTTATGCTGTCGTTGTCTCCTCTGAGCACGACATTGAACCAGACACTGGTATCCTTGCCGAGACTGACGCGAGCGATGACGGCCGCATTCGGTGCTACGAAGTAGTCATCGCCGACCGTTTGAACGCAATCGTCACCCAAGTCGTAGATCATGTTTCATCAGCCTCTGGCTCGCTTACCAACGTTGCGCTGTAGTGTAGTGCATTCAGGCGGCGGCGAAATCTCAGGCAGCTACGCGTACGCCGCCCCGCAAGTCATCTCGCCAGTGAAGCGTGTTGAGTTAGTTCAGGATCGGCAGTTGGACGATAGTCTTCAATTCCGTGCAGATACTGCGTCGCGCCCGTCAGTTCGCGTGACGGTCACCCTTTCGCTTGGTTCGCGACGGCTCGTGCGGCGGCGGCGATCGTTTCTGCATCTCCCAGGTACTCGGCGCGAAGCGGGCGAAGAGCGGAATCTAATTCATAGACTCGCGGTACGCCGGTTGGAATATTGATCTCGGTAATGTCCTGCTCGGAGATGCCTTCAAGCATTTTGAGCAGCGCTCTAAGGCTATTACCATGCGCGGCGACCAGGACGTCTTGTCCGGCAAGAAGCTCAGGGGCGATGGCTTCGTGCCAATAGGGCTCGACCCGTGCGAGCGTCGATTTCAGAGATTCTGTCGCAGGTAAATCCGCAGGCGCGAACGCCGCGTAGCGTGCGTCGTGCTTCGGGTGGCGCGCATCTTCCGGTTCAAGTGGTGGCGGCGGCGTGTCATAGCTACGACGCCAGATTTTCACCTGATCAGCGCCGTGCTTCTTAGTCGTTTCAGCCTTGTCCAGACCCTGCAGGTCGCCGTAATGACGTTCGTTGAGTCGCCAGTCGCGTACGACGGGTATCCACATGAGCTCCATCTCGTCGAGAATCAGCCATAACGTACGTATCGCGCGGGTCAGGACGGAAGTGAAGGCGATATCGAAGGAATAGCCTTCGGCTTTTAACGTCTGGCCGGCCAGGGCTGCCTCGGCAATGCCTTTCTCGGTGAGGTCGACATCCGTCCACCCCGTAAAGAGATTGCTGAGATTCCACTCGCTCTGGCCGTGCCGAATGAGTACGAGTGTTCCTGGTTTGCTGAGTTGGGTCATGGTGGTACGTATTGTAACGCCACCGCGTCAGGTCAGCCGCTCGATCTCGCGTATGGCGACGGACAGTGTGGCGAAATCGGCTACGCCCGACGTTTCCATGTCCTTGAGATTCTTCCGGGCGCGGCCGATCCCATCCTTGGATGCCAGGAGCCATTCCGTCAACGCTTCCCGTGGCGAGCGTTTACCGCGGCGGCGGCTTCGACCGGATGCTATATGACTCAAGGCTGCCGCCGCCAATGCTTTGGGATCGCGATAACGGAGGTTTTCCTTCGGCACGTCGGCATAATAGGCCCTGAGGAGACCGGCTCGGCTGCCCCGGATCCGAGGGTCAATTCGCTGGCCGCGGGAACGCCGGACGATCGTGTCGAGCAAGTCGGCGCTATGGATTGGCAGTCGCTGAGTCATTCCGGGTCTCTAACTACCTTTATCGACTATAGTCCGCCAGGCTTTGACGTGCCATGCGTGAACCCTCTCTCAGACACGAAATGTGAGCACCTCGTCACGGCAGGTGCGGAGCAGCCAGATAGTCGTGACTCTGCATTTCCTTCAGCCGGCTCCGTGTACGTTGAAACTCCAGGCGTACCCGCTCGCCCGCGTAGAGCGAAGCGGCTGGTGTCGCGGCCGATACAATGAGTTTCACTCGCCGGTCATAGAACTCATCGACAAGCGCGATGAAACGGCGCGCCTGATTCTCTGTCGTCCTGGTAAACCGCGGGACGTTGGATACGATCACGGTCTGATAGCAACGAGAGAGCTCTACGTAGTCGTCTTGACTCCTCGGCCCATCGCAGATCTGTGGGAAGTCGAACCAGACGATGCCTTCCGCTTCCTTCCTGCACGGGATGGATCTACCCAAGATAGAAATGTGAATATCGCTGTGCCCCTCGTCGGGTGTGATGCCGCTGAAATAGTCCGCGAGCGCCCTTTCTGCCGACTGACTGATCGGCTGCTGGTATACGTCCGCTCGCTCCAGTACACGTAGGCGATAGTCCAAGGGACCATCGACATGTACCAACTCCGTATGATCTCTTATTAGATCGACCGCAGGAAGAAACCGCTGGCGCTGCAGGCCGCTGTGCTACAACTCATCGGGTTGATTGTTCGACGTCGCTACCAATGTGACACCGCGATCGAACAATGCCGCGAACAGGTTACCCAGAATCATGGCGTCCGCGATGTCCATTACGGCGAATTCGTTGAAACAAATTACCCGGGCGTCTTCGGCCAGGCGGTCGGCTGTCAGTTGCAGGGGATTCGCGTGTTGTCGGAACCGTCTGAGGTTGTCGTGAATTGAGCCCATGAAACGATGGAAATGCTGACGCAGCTTGTTGTCGAAGGGAAGAAAGTTGGAAAAGGCATCCATCAGAAGCGTCTTACCGCGGCCGACGCCACCCTAGAGGTAAACGCCCTTTGGCGGCCGTGGCATGTTTCCGGTCAGACGAAGGAATCGCCTCCGCCAGCCTCGAGGCGGAGGGCCCGCAGCGATGAGTGCTTCGTAACATCTCTGGAGTGCCTGTACTGCACGCTGCTGCGGGCATCCGGTGAGAGCTCGCCGCTCTTCAGGCGACGCTGATAGTTCGCCGAAGGTGTGGTCACTCGGTGAGCTCTATGCGATCTTTGAAGTAGTCGAGCGCCTGCGGATTAGCCAGCGCGGCAGTGTTTCGAACCTGTCGTCCGTGTAGAATATCGCGCACCGCTATCTCCACGATCTTACCGTTGACTGTACGGGGGATATCCGGCACTTCCAGGATTTTTGCCGGGACGTGTTTTGGGCTCGCATCGGCTCGGATCTCATCTCGGAGTCGGCGCACAAGATCTTCGTCGAGACAATAGCCCGGTTGAATGCGAACGAATAGCACGACTCTCACGTCGTCCAGCCAGTCTTGGGCCACGACGACAGCGTCGACGACTTCCGCGAACTTTTCTACGACACGGTAGATCTCAGCCGTGCCGATTCGAACGCCACCAGGATTCAATACGGCGTCCGAGCGACCATAAATAATGATGCCGTCGTTTTCGGTAAGCTCGGCGTAGTCACCCTGGCACCATACGTTCGGATATCGTTCAAAGTATGCCGCGTTGTACTTGCTGTTGTCCGGATCGCTCCAGAATCCGATCGGCATCGACGGAAACGCAGCCGTGCAGACCAGCTCGCCCTTCTCTTGCCGGATCGAGTTGCCTTCGTCGTCGAAAACGTCCACTTTCATTCCCAGCGCCCGGCACTGCAGCTCGCCGCGATAGACCGGGAGGATCGGGTTTCCCGCGCCGAAGCAGGAGACGATGTCGGTTCCGCCGGCAACCGACGATAGTTGCAGATCGGTCTTGATATCTCGGTAGACGAAGTCGTAGCTCGCCGGAGCTAACGGGGAGCCGGTAGACAGCACGCTCTGTAGACTATCGAGACGCACATGATCTTTCGGTTGATAATCCGCCTTCTCCAACGCGCTGAGATATTTGGCGCTGGTACCGAATACTTTGATCTTTTCGCGCTCGGCAATTCGCCACAGTACTCCCGGGTCAGGATAGAACGGTGAGCCGTCATAGAGCACTATAGTAGCGCCGCTGGCGAGACCCGATACCAGCCAGTTCCACATCATCCAGCCACACGTCGTGAAATAAAACAGTGCATCGCCTACTTTGATGTTCGTATGTAGCACGTGTTCCTTCTGGTGCTGAATTAGCGAGGCACCTGCGCCATGGATAATGCACTTCGGAACACCCGTCGTGCCGGACGAGTACAAGATGTAGAGCGGGTGCGAGAACGGCAGGGGTTCGAAGACGAGTTCCGCATCGTCGCCGGAGATGTCATGAAATAATACGGCGTCCGGAAAGGCGCGTAGATCGGATTCATCACCTCGATAGGCGACTATGATGAGCGCTCGTAGCTCGTGTAACTTCCCAGCAATTGTTTCGACGCTCGGTCTCGAGTCGATGTTTTTGCCGTTATAAAAGTAGCCGTCCGTCGCGAATAAAATCTTCGGCTCGATCTGACCGAAGCGGTCGAGTACGCCGTTAATGCCGAAGTCAGGTGAACATGATGACCAGATCGCGCCAATGCTGGCCGTCGCAAGCATCGCGACAATCGCCTCGGGGCAGTTGGGTAGCAATCCGGCGACCCGGTCCTCCGGGCGAACGCCCACAGCGCGCAGGTACTGAGCGACGCTCGCGACCTGTTGTCGCAGTGCTTCCCAAGTCAGTTCGACTCGGCGCCCGTCTTCAGTGTAAGAGACGAGGGCAACGCCGGAGTATTCGGGTCGTAGAAGATTATCCGCAAAATTCAGCGTCGCTCCTTCGAACCAGCGAGCCCCCGGCATGCGCTGAGGATCATCCACCACACTGGCGTAATCGGATTGGGAGCGAATACCGAAAAATTCCCAGGCCGCCGCCCAGAATGCTCCGGGGTCATCGACGCTCCACTGATAGAGTCCGGGATAGTCTTCGCTGCGCAGTTTCTGACGGTGACGTGTCAGAAACTGCTGCATATTACTTGTCGCGATTCGCTGCGGCGAGGGTCGCCATATCGGCTCGTTCATCCGGGCGCCTCCGCGCGCTCGCAAGTCAGGTCTGTACTCACGATGTTACAATGCTACTCCTTCCTACTACAGTCTCCTGGGTCCGTGTAAATTTTCCGATGCCGTTTTTAAGGAGCGCATGAATAAGGAGTCTGCTACCGTCATCGAGCACTGGGGCGATGGCCGAACAAGAAAAGGACGTGCCGATGCGGGCTAGCCGCTTACAGCGGGCTGTGTTCCGGGGCCTGATCGTGGCTCTTGTATCGCTGACTTTTCCCGTGGCCGGACTCACGCAGGACTCGCGTCGTATTCAACCGATTCATATAGCCGTAGACATAGATCTTCAGCATCACTCGGGCATCATAGGCCGGACGGCCCATCTCACTCGGCTCCGCCCGTTCAAATCCCAGATCCTTTAGATCCAGTCGATTCACGAATGCTTCGATGACCCGGACTGGGTTATCGTCTGCGATGTCTTCGTCGGGGCGTTGGGGGAGTAACGTGGCCTGGAATCGGCTCTCACCTTCAATGAATCGAGTCATTTCGGATACCGCACCACTTAGACCTTAGGATTATACTAGGTATGCTGAGGACTTTTGACACAGCCTCGGCCCATAACTTTTTACACTCGAGTTCGTCCTTAGACGCCGGCAACGACGCCCCAAAGGGTTCTAAAGTCACCGTGGATCGCTTCCTAGACGCCATTTGGATGGAACGAGGTCTCTCCGAGAATACCTTGGATGCGTACCGTGCCGATCTGCTTGCGCTCGATCAGCGTCTGAAGGGACGTGACGTCGAGATCGTACGCGCTTCGAAGGCCGATCTTCTTGAGTACATTTCCTGGCGCGTAGAAGGTGGGGCGAAACCTCGCTCGACCGCCCGACAGTTGTCGAGTTTCAGGCGGTTCTATCGCTATCTCCTTAGAGAAGGCGTCATCATTGAAGATCCCACTGCCGATATCGCCATGCCGAAGATTGGCCGCTCGTTACCACAACTGCTCACCGAGGATGAGGTCGATGCGCTCCTTGCCGCGCCCAATGTATCCGAGCCCTTAGGTAATCGCGACCGGGCGATGCTGGAACTTCTCTACGCCACCGGCGTGCGAGTCTCGGAACTCATTAACTTGAAAATGAGCCAGATGAATCTGAATCAGGGGGTCATACGTATCGTCGGTAAAGGTGATCGCGAGCGTTTGATACCTCTCGGTGAAGAGGCGCAGGATTGGCTCCGGGATTTCATCGACGGGGCTCGTATCGAGATACTGCTCGAGCGTCAAACCGACTATCTGTTCCCGACCCGGCGCGGTGATCGTATGACTCGTCAGGCTTTCTGGCACATCATCAAGCGTTACGGAAAGAAGGCCGGCGTTCAGAAGAAACTCTCTCCACATACCGTACGCCACGCGTTCGCAACCCATCTGTTGAATAATGGCGCCGACCTGCGCGTCGTCCAGCTACTACTCGGCCACAGCGACGTGTCGACGACGCAGATTTATACCCATGTCGCGCGCGAACGCATGAAGGAACTCCATTCTCAGCACCACCCGCGGGGCTGATCGATCGCGCCGATTGCCGCGATTCTGCTAGAATCACGACGCAGCCGCCGAACTACGCTAGCTGAGACGGGTCTTAATGCTTAGATCCGAACATTTTTCCTCGCGGAGTGCTTCGTGAAAACTGGATGGTCGATACTACCGTTGAGTCTAATCCTCGCCGTCTCGGTGGCGCAGGATGATGCCGATCTCAGCAAGGAAGAACTCGCGAAAACGCTGGTCGGTGTAGAGGCATCAGAAATCGTGGATTCGCCCATCCGTGGAATGTATGAAGTTACGGTAGGTTCCAACGTGGCTTATGTCACATCCGACGGCCGCTTTCTGCTGCAGGGCGACCTGTACGATCTCAGTACGAACGAAAATTTGACCGAGACTCGGCGCGCGCGAGAGCGCGTGAACATGTTGGCCGGTGTCGATGCGGCTGACATGATCGTGTTCAGTCCCGAGTCTGAAGAGGTCGAGCATACGATCACGATCTTTACGGATATCGACTGTGGCTACTGCCGCCAATTTCACAGCGAGATCGCCAAAGTGAACGAGATGGGCATTGCAGTCCATTACCTGTTCTATCCTCGAACGGGACCGGATACCGATTCCTGGTTCAAGGCGGACAAAGTCTGGTGCTCAGGTCCGGAGGCGCGCAACAGCGCTCTGACACTGGCGAAGCTGGGCGGCGAAATTCCAGAAGAGACTTGCGATTCTTCGCCGGTGGAGAATCATTACGAGCTAGGCCAGCTCGTCGGCGTACGCGGGACGCCTACTGTGTTCTCCGAGGCAGGCGTACAGTTGGGCGGCTATCTACCGCCGAATGAGTTGCTCGAGCGACTCGAAGAACTATCTAACTAACTCATTGTTGGAGCGACGGCCTCGTCGCGATTCTTCCTTCCAACTCACGGCCAGGCGGCCGCGGCACCTTTTTTCGCAGCAGGATATTGGTAGAATCGAGCAACGATCGCTGCCTGGTATGCCGATGTTCTTCGCTGATTGTGCCCCCCCCAAATCCGTCAGCCGCATCGCCTGTGCGGCTTCGCTTCTGACCGTTGCGGCTCTGCTTCTCGCGCTGCCTCTCCGGGCGCATCACGGCCCGCCAGTCGCGCCGCTCTACAACACCGAGAGTCTTCTGGAGCTCGACGGCGAGATCGTCGAGATTTTTTGGCGGAATCCGCATGTTCGATTCAGGATCCGTGTAAGCGAGAGAGAGGTCTGGGAGCTCGAAACCGAGCCGGTCGGCATGCTCGCACGGCGTGGTATCGGCCCCGAGCTGCTAAAGATCGGCGATAACGTGAGTGTTGCGGGCCGAGTCTCCAATCGCAGACCTAACGAAATGGCTCTATTCAATCTTCTGCTTCCGAACGGTGAGGAATTCACGGGCACAGTGGGCAACCGAGAGCTGCGTTTTTCCGAGCAGCGCGTCGATATAGCCCGCGAGGAGATGGAGGTCGCAAAGGTTCCTGGTGCAGAGCAGCGCGCGACGGGAATTTTTCGAGTCTGGGCGCGAGGCGTGCGCGAATTCGGCGGCGGAGCGGAGCCGGACAACGATGAGTCAGTGCTGACTGAGATCGCCCGTGCTGCCAGAGCCGATTTCGACCCGCTTACCGATGAGCCTATTCTGGAATGTGTGCCGGACGGAATGCCACGAGCGATGTTGCACCCGACGCCGATCGAGTTCGTCGACGAGGGTGAGCAGATCGTCATGCGGATTCATGAACACGATCTAGTCCGCACGATTCACATGGCCCCGACTGGCAACGCGGTCGAGCAGCCCGCGACGCCTCTCGGCTATTCGGTCGGGGAGTGGGATGGCGGTACCTTGGTTGTAACGACCACGCGCGTAAATTGGCCGTTCTCGGATGAGGTGGGCACGCCCCAGACCAACGATGTTGAACTCATCGAACGATTCACCGTAACCGAAGACCAGAGCCGGCTCGACTATGAATTGACGGCGACCGATCCGGTTGTGTTCTTGCGGCCGTCCCTGAGAACGGCGCATTGGATGTGGGTTGCCGGCGTGGATATCGAGCCTTTCGAATGTACGCTATGGGAAGGAACAGAGGAGTAGCTCGTTATGAGACGACTTGGTTTGATCGTATGTGTTCTGGGGATGTCGGCCGCGGCGAACGCGCATCATTCCTTCGGCGCGTTCTATGACATGGACGGGGTCGTCGAGCTGGAGGGGGAAATCACCTCCGTATTCTGGAGAAACCCACACATAAGGTTCACGTTAGATGTCGTCGATGACAGTGGTGCCATCGCATCCTGGGACATGGAAGCGGGCTCCGTGAATACACTGCAGCGCTTCGGTATTAGCGAAGAGGTTATTAGCGTCGGTTCCAGAATCAGCGTCGCCGGTCCGCCCTCCCGACACGGTCTGAATACAATGTTTGTCGTCTTCGTCGTCCCGCCGGGTGGCGACGAGGTCGTGCTGAACCCCAATCTCGCAGCACGCATCCAACGGCCTGGCAGCGAGCCTCTGCCGCAGGAGCTCGCGCTGGACGATGAAGTCGTCGCTGCTGCCGAGGATGCGGCAGTCCGTATCTTTCGCGTCTGGACGCCTCGATCGCGGCCCAACACCGGTAGCGGTACACACGTATGGCCGCTGACACCCGCCGGTCAGGCGGCCAGAGACGCATGGGATCCTCTGCAGGACGACCCCGCGCTGCGCTGCATACCACCGGGGATCCCTGTTGCGATGGATAACCCTTATCCCATCGACTTCATGAACCGTGGCGACACCATTATCATGCGTCTGGAGGAGTGGGACGGTGTTCGTGTAATTCACATGAACGCCGATGCGAATGCCGACGATCAACGGGTCTCGCATATGGGATTCTCTGTCGGTCGATGGGAGGGCGATACGTTGATTGTGACCACGACCGCTGTCGACTATCCGTTTTTCGACGACGTTGGCACGCCACAGAGTCCGGACGCCGAGATCGTCGAACTATTTACGCTGAGCGAGAGTGACACACGTCTGGATTGGGAGGCGACGGTTACGGATTCGTTGAATTTCACGGAGCCCGTAACATTGAGCGGATACTGGGGCTGGGTGCCGGGAGAGCAGATTAAACCGTACGAATGCACGCTGCAGGCCGGTGCTTAGTAGCTGATCACTTAGATTCCTGCGGCGGACCAGTCTGACCGTGAATAAGTAATAATTGAATGAGGGGTAGATCATCATGAGCTGGATAGTCGAAATCCTCAGAAGCCGGATCGTACTGTCGGCGTCAGTCCTGTTGCTCGCTGCGATACCCGCGTTAGCCACCGCGCAGGATGGTGAGACGGTAACCAGAGAATATCTAACGCTGGACTGGACCGAGGGGCGGGCCTTCTCACCCGCGGTCGTAACACAGGGCGGTAAGACGGTATGGCTCGCGGGCGTAACGGCGCCGTTCGACGCAGACGGAAATTCGCTTGCGGGCGACTTCGAGGCACAGACTCACGAGATCTTCAGGGTGATAGAAGAACGGCTTGCGACCTTCGGCGGAACGCTCGCCGACATCGTAACGATGACCGTCTTCATCGGAGATACGCGTTACGGCGATCCGTTCGTCGACATACGTGGCCGGACGTTCGAGCCGGGTCATTATCCTTCGAGCGCATTGATAACCGTCGTCGGCTTCGCGCGGCCGGGCATCTTGCTCGAAGTCAAGGCGACGGCCGTGGTCGGCGCCGGTTAAGCGAGAAGTTAGACTGCGTCGTCACGGGACGGCACGGAAATCATCCATGAACAAGAACCTGCAGTACGCCAGTCTAGTCAGCGGGATGCTTCTCGCACCATTCGCTGCGGTCGCACACCATAGTGTCGCTGGAACATTCGACACCGATCAGGTCGCCGAGACGGAAGGCGAAGTCACGAGCGCGAGTCCGTAACCCAGTCGCTTTTAAACTACTCGCTGTTGTATCTCCGGAGAGAAGAATATGAATATTGATGCGAATATCGCAGCCCGCCCCGCAAAATTCATAGGGATAATCGCTGTAGTCCTGTTGTCGGCTCCGTTGCTTCTAGCTACAGCTAGCGCGCAGTTCAATACGGGCTTCGGTGGGCAAATGCGTCTGCCGCAAGACGACTTTACCTGGACGTGGGGCAATCGGAGCTCCGCCGGACGAGGATTCGAAGATTTCTCAGTATTCGGCAACGAACAAGGCTTCCGTTGCGAGCTAACGGGAAAACTACGATTAGGCACTCGTATCTCGAGGATGGACGTAAGGAAGATCGAAAGTGGAATACGCTCAAGTACGTATTTTGTGCAAGCTGCGGCGAACGCGATGAATAACCTGGACGCACAACGAGAACTTGATTGGGCCTCGCTGGAGTGTGAGAAGCCACAACGGGAGTAGGAAGATCAGGAAGAGCAGGGCGAGAGATAAGAGCATAGAGATGTGATCAGGCTGATGATAAACATTACCGTGACCAGACTCGCTACCGGCATCTTCGTGTTGTCGTTCACGGCCGACGCGGCCGCTCAGATCGATATTCATCAGTTCCTCGATTCCCGTTACGCTGAGACGGAGCGGATCGCCAAGGCGCTCTGGGACTACGCGGAGGTCGGCTATCAGGAAGAGATGAGTAGCACACTTCTGCAGAACACTCTGTCGGCAGAGGGATTCGAGATCGAGGCGGGTGTCGCTGGGATACCCACGGCGTTCGTCGCCAGCTACGGCGGCGGCGGCCCGGTCATTGCGATTCTCGCCGAGTACGACGCGCTGCCGGGCATCACACAGGACGCCACGCCCACGCGAAACCCGGTCGAGAACAAGGGGGCTGCGCATGCCTGCGGCCACAATCTTTTCGGCGCGGGATCGGTCAGCGCGGCGATCGCCGTCAAGCATTGGCTGGACGAAACGGGAACACAGGGCACGATTCGTCTCTACGGCACGCCAGCGGAGGAAGGCGGTAGCGGTAAGACCTACATGGTGCGCGATGGGTTATTCGACGATGTCGACATCGCCTTGCATTGGCACGCGTCTGGCTTCAATACGGCCGCAGCCCTTACGTCGCTCGCGAACCGATCCGCTAAGTTTCGTTTCCACGGCTTGTCGCAACATGCCGCCCGAGCGCCCGAGAAGGCGCGCTCGGCACTCGACGGTGTCGAAGTATTCAATTACATGATCAATCTAATGCGCGAGCACGTCCCGCAGCAGACGCGCATTCACTCCGTGATAACGAGTGGCGG
>CAUZMW010000020.1:0-31015 GCA_963581225.1 Gammaproteobacteria bacterium | reverse complement strand
GCTCTTTCTACGAAACGGAACGAGTTCAGGTTTTTTAGCTCTGCTCGAGTACCGAGCTTCGTTTCACCCTCGGGCCTGACGGAGACATTGGCATCACAGCGAAATGATCCTTCCTGCATATTACCGTCGGATATACCGAGGTAGCGCACCAGCGTATGAATCTTGCGCATGTAGATACCGGCTTCCTCCGCAGAGCGCATATCCGGCTCCGAGACGATTTCCAGTAGTGGTGTGCCCGCTCGGTTCAGGTCAATACCGCTGACATCGAGAAAATTCTCGTGCAGCGATTTGCCGGCGTCTTCCTCCAGGTGGGCACGAGTGATATCTATCGTCTTGACCGCGCCATCGTTTAGAACAATATCGATGTGCCCGCCATAAACGATCGGCATCTCATACTGGGATATTTGGTAACCCTTGGGTAAATCGGGATAGAAATAGTTCTTCCGCGCGAAGATCGAGCGTCGCGATATCTCGCAGCCGGTGGCGAGCCCGAACTTGATCGCCATCCGAACGGCCTGCTCGTTCAATACCGGCAAGATGCCGGGATAGCCCAGATCCACTAGACAGGCCTGGGAGTTCGGTGGCGCGCCGTAGGTTGTAGACGCGCCGGAGAATATCTTGCTGGCGGTCGCGAGCTGCGTGTGAATCTCCAGGCCGATGACGACTTCCCATTTCATCTGCGGGCCTATGCGTAACCGTCGGGCACTCGGGTGTGCCAGTCGGTTTCCTGTTGGAAGTAATGGGCAACCTTGAACAGTTCGGCTTCACTTAAGTGTGGGCCGATGAGCTGCACGCCGACGGGAAGGCCTGAGGAGAATCCGCACGGCATCGAGAGCGCCGGTAGCCCGGCGAGATTGGCACCGATGGTGTAGATATCATTCAGATACATTTGGATCGGATCATCCATTTTCTGACCGATACCGAATGCCGGGGTCGGCGATGTAGGTCCTACCAGGATATCGACATCGGCAAATGCGCGGGCGAAGTCGTCGCTGATCAACTGCCTAACCTTCTGCGCCTGAAGATAGTAGGCATCGTAGTAACCCGCAGACAGCACATAGGTTCCGGTCAGTATCCGACGCTTGACCTCCGGGCCGAAGCCCTCGCCGCGCGTGCGCATATAGAACTTTGTCAGATCGTCTGTTTCTTCGGCGCGATGCCCAAAGCGCACGCCGTCGAAGCGAGAGAGATTCGACGAAGCTTCGGCCGGCGCCACCACATAGTAGGCCGGCACCGATAAATGAATGTGGTCGAGATGGATCTCCTTGATCGTCGCGCCCAGCGTTTCGAAGACTCCTATCGCATCGCGGATTGCCAGCGCGCTGTCTTCGTCGAGGCCGTCGTCGAAGAAATTCTCCGGTACGCCGATCGTTATCGCCTCCCAGGGCGTTCGCATCGTGGCGGAGAATGCCGGTACCGGATCGGGCAATGCGGTTGAGTCGCGTTCGTCGAAGCCGGCCATCACCTGCATCATGAGCGCGCCATCTTCGGCTGTTCGTGTCAGCGTGCCAGCCTGATCCAGACTCGACGCAAAAGCCACCATGCCATAGCGGGATACTCTTCCGTAGGTCGGTTTAAATCCGGTGATTCCGGATAGCGCCGCCGGCTGACGAATAGAGCCGCCGGTATCGGTGCCCGTGGCGCCACAGATCAATCCGGCTGCTACAGCGGCGGCCGAGCCGCCGGAGGACCCGCCCGGTACACGTTCGTGGTCCCATGGATTGTGCACCGGCCCGTAGTAGCTCGCCTCGCTGGATGATCCCATCGCGAACTCGTCCATATTGGTCTTCCCGAGCATGACGGCGCCAGCTTCCTTTAGCCGCGATACGACCGTTGCGTCATACGGTGAGATGAAATTGTCCAGGATTTTGGAACCACAGGAGGTCTTCACGCCCTGCGTGCAGAAGAGATCCTTATGCGCGATTGGGATACCGGTTAGCGGTGTGGCGTCACCTGCTGCAAGACGTTTATCTGCTGCCTTCGCCTGTGCCATCGCCTCATCGCGGGTGACGGTCACGAAGGCGTTTAGTTGCGGGTCGAGCCGCTCGATGCGCTTCAGGTAATGGTCGGTAAGCTCCGTTGCAGAGACGCGCCTTGCCGCAAGATCGTCAGCCAATTGTGCGAGTGTTTTGTTGTGCATCGCTAGCGCCATCTCACCTCAACATCAGCATTGGGCTGCGCCAGTTGCGGCAGTCGACTCCTTTATTATTACTCGATAACCTTTGGAACGAGATACAGAGCCTTGTCGACGAGCGGCGCATTGCGCTGAAATCGCTCGCGTTCGTCGATTTCCGTCACTTCATCCGGTCGTAGCCTCTGTGCTCGATCGAGCGGGTGCGCCATCGGTATGACGTCCGATGTGTCCACCGCCTGAAGTTGGTCGACAAGCTTGACGATATCCGAGAGTTTCGCCTGGACATCGGCGATCTCTTCGGTCGTGATCTCAATGCGGGCCAGTAAGCAGAGCTTCTCGACGTCTTCTCGGTTGAGTGACACGGTTCACGTTTCGGGAAAGAAAGGCGCCTAACTATACACCTCGCTTGCCCATTGTCCTACCCGTTGTTAAAGTGCGCAATTAGTTTTAGATAGAGGCCTTGAGGCCTAATGTTAAAGAGCTTTCTCGGATATTTTTCCAATGATCTCTCCATCGATTTGGGTACTGCGAATACCCTGATCTATGTCCGTACGCGCGGAATAGTCCTCAACGAACCCTCCGTCGTCGCGATTCGCGAGGATCCCGGCCGCGGCGGCAAGGTATTGGAGGCGGTCGGCGTCGACGCCAAGAACATGCTGGGACGTACGCCGGGCAACATCACGGCGATCAGGCCGCTGAAAGACGGCGTTATCGCTGACTTCAGCGTGACGGAAAAGATGTTGCAGTATTTCATCAAGAAGGCTCACGGCTCACGCTATTTTCGACCCAGCCCACGAGTCTTGATCTGCGTGCCGTATGGTTCCACTCAGGTCGAACGTCGTGCGATAAGAGAGTCAGCCGAAGGCGCCGGTGCGCGCAAGGTTTACCTCGTGGAAGAACCAATGGCGGCTGCCATCGGCGCCGGTCTGCCGGTGCACGAGGCGCGGGGCTCGATGGTTCTGGATGTCGGCGGCGGTACGTCAGAGGTCGCCGTCATCTCCCTCAATGGCATCGTTTACGCGGCGTCGGTCAGGATCGGTGGTGACCGGTTCGACGAGGCAATCACGAAGTATGTTCGCCGTAATTACGGTATTCTCATCGGCGAGGCAACGGCGGAGCGTATCAAAACGGAGGTGGGTTCGGCCTACCCCGGACAGGCGGTGAAAGAGATCTCCGTCAAAGGGCGTAATCTGTCGGAAGGCGTACCGCGTAGCTTCACTCTGAATAGCAATGAGATTCTCGAAGCGCTCCAGGAACCGCTGCAAGGTATCGTAGGAGCAGTCAAGGCTGCTCTCGAGCAGACGCCGCCCGAGTTGGGTGCCGACGTGGCGGAGCGCGGCCTCGTACTGACAGGTGGTGGCGCGTTATTAATCGACTTGGATAAATTACTGACCGAGGAGACCGGCCTGCCGGTAATCGTCGCCGACGAACCCCTGACCTGTGTGGCCAGGGGTGGCGGCCGGATTCTGGAGTTACTGGACGAGTACGGTCCGTCTACTTTTGTGGTGGAGTAATTCACTCTCGGTCGGCGCAGACAGTTAGCGGGAGTGGCGTAGGCCATGAATGCTGTTGGAGGAAACGTCAAACTCATGGGGCGGGGGAATGTACCTCTCGGGCTTCGTTTTCTCCTGATCTCGATCGTCAGCGCCTTGTTGATGTTACTGGATCATCGGGAAGAGCATCTCTCTCGAATTCGTCAGGTTTTCTCCCTCGTCGTTTACCCGATCCAGGTGGGCGTCGATCTGCCGTTCGCCGGATGGCGGTTGGTGAGCCGCGCGCTTACTGATCAGAGCGCGTTACTGGAGGAAAATTCACAGCTCAGAAGCGAGCGGCTTGCCGTCGACGTGCGTTTGCAAAGACTCGCGGCACTCGAAGCCGAGAACGACCGTTTGCGTGCCATGCTCGATTCCAGCGCCCGCGTCTCGGATCGTGTTTTGGGTGTTGAAATACTCGCAGTGGATCTGGATCCCTACCGACAGCGTTTTACGATCAATCATGGTCTGAACGACGGCGTATACATCGGCCAGGCACTACTCGACGCCGAAGGAGTCGTCGGTCAGATCGTCAGTGTGGGATTTATGACTTCCGAGGTGGTCCTGATCAGCGATGCCGATCATGCGCTGCCGGTTGCGATCAATAGAAACGGATTGCGAACGATCGTCGTTGGTACGGGCGATAGCTCAAGACTGAGGTTGCCTTATCTGACGAATAACGCCGATATCGAGCCCGGCGATTTATTGATGTCCTCGGGTCTCGGCGGGATCTTCCCATCCGGTTATCCTGTCGGACGCGTGCTCGAGGTTCACCGCCGACCCGGTCAGTCATTCGCCGAGGTGATCGCCGTACCTGCGGCACAGTTGGATCGCGACAGGGAAGTGCTGCTCGTCTGGACGGCGGACGATGCGGCCGAAGTTCGTGGTGCCACAAGCGTCGCGGAGGCACCGTAGTGTCGAGGGAGGCTGGCAACCGACACTTGTTGCTGATATCGCTAGTCGCGGCATTGGCGCTGGCGATCGTGCCGCTGCCCGCCGCAGTCGCGCCCTATCGGCCAGACTGGGTTCCGCTCGTACTGATCTTCTGGGCCCTGATGGCCCCTGAGCGTGTTGGTCTGCTCACCGCATTCGCGATGGGATTGGCCCTCGATACGCTGTCGGGGGCGTTGCTCGGGCAGCATGCGCTCGCGATGATCACGGTCGTCTATCTGAGTGTCCGATTTCATCTGCGAATTCGAGTATTTCCCATCTGGCAACTGAGTATGACGGTATTTCTGCTGCTCGCGATCTATGAGTTCGTACTCTTTTGGATTGATGGCGTCGCCGGTCGAAGCGTGCCGATAATTGAGCGTTGGGCGCCGGTCGTCAGCGGCGCGTTGGTCTGGCCTTTGGTTCTCGGTTATCTGGCCAGCGTGAGACACGACACGCAGACTCGGATTTAGTATGAATCAGGCTATCCAGTTTAAAGATCACTGGAAAGAGAAACGGCTGTTCCTCTCCCGTTTGATCGCCGCGGCCGTCGTAATTTTTCTCCTCACGAGCGTACTCGTTGGCAGGCTATTCCAATTGCAGATCGTCGAGCATCAGCAATTTTCCGATCTGTCCCAGGGTAACCGCCTCCGTATCGAGGCCTTGCCGCCGACGCGGGGCTTGATCTTCGATCGTAACGGCGTCGTCCTGGCCGAGAATTTGCCTACCTGGGAGTTAATCGTCATCCCGGAAGAAGTTGCGGATCTCGACGACGCATTGGATGCTTTGGAGAAACTTGGCCTCGTCGATCCTGACGAGCGCGCCGATCTCACGGAACTCGTGCGTTCGCATCGCGGCTTCGAGCGCGTAATACTTCGTAATCTGAGTGAGGAAGAGGCGGCTCGATTCGCCGTGCGCCGTCATCACTTCCCGGGGGTCGACATTCGGGAAGGTCTCGTCCGCCACTATCCTTACGGGGCGGCGGCAGCTCATGCGTTGGGCTATGTCGCTCGAATTTCGCCGGCTGATCTGGAACGAATCGAGCGCAGTGAGTACGCGGGTAGCTTCAATATCGGCAAGACCGGTGTCGAGCGCAGCTACGAGCAGGTTTTGCACGGCGCCGCCGGCTACCGTCAACAAGTCGTCAACGCGCAGGGGCGCGTGCTCCTCTATCCGGCTGCCAGCATAGGATCTGCGGAGGAGAGCGATTCCCAGACCGGCCTGGAAACCAGGTGGCCGACTCCTGGGGACAACCTGGTATTGGCCTTGGACATTCGCCTGCAGCTGGTGGCCGAGGAGGCGATGGAAGGCATGCGCGGCGCGGCGGTTGCAATCGATCCGGCGACCGGTGACGTTCTGGCGTTGGTCAGTGCGCCATCTTTCGATCTCAATCGCTTTTCGACCGGGCTTAGCCAGGCGGACTTCCGGTCGCTGAATACCGATCGGGACAAGCCGCTGTTTAATCGGGCGATTACCGGAAGTTATCCGCCCGGCTCGGTCGTTAAGCCGTTTCTCGGCCTGGCGGCCTTGAAATATGGCGTCGTCGACGCCGATCATCGAGCCATGTGCCCGGGATATTTCGTGCTGCCGGGACATTCGCATCGTTATCGTGATTGGAAGCGGCAGGGGCACGGTCTCATGGACCTGCACCAGGCGATTGTGGAATCTTGTGATGTTTACTATTACCAGCTCGCAGTCAAGCTGGGGATCGACGCCATCAATCAATTTCTATCGTCGTTCGGTTTTGGGGCTGCAACCGGCCTCGATATTCGTGGCGAGACCCGCGGCGTGGTCCCGTCTCGCGACTGGAAGCGGCAGAACTTCTCTCGACGCGAGGATCAGGTCTGGTTCCCGGGAGAGACGGTGATCACCGGTATCGGGCAGGGTTTTACGCTGTTCACTCCGCTGCAGCTGGCTCACGCTACCGCCACGTTGGCGGTTCGCGGGACACGTTTTCAACCGCGATTGGTTATCGGCACCGAGGACGGTGTCACCGGGCAGGTCGTGATGCGGGAGCCACAAGCTCAGCCGGAAATAGAGATCGACGATGAATATTGGCAGCGTATTCACGACGCCATGATCGGTGTCATTGAGGAAGTCGGCGGCTCGGCCCGCACGGTGATGAGCGGAACGGCCTACCGGGTTGCCGGCAAGACGGGAACGGCGCAAGTCTTTTCGCTTGCGCAGGACGAGGAATACGACGCCGAGACTATCGCCGAGAACCTAAGGGATCATGGCCTGTTTATCGCCTTCGCGCCCGTCGAAGCACCGGGTATCGCGGTTGCTGTCGTCGTCGAGAATCGCGGTGGTGGCAGCCCGACCGCGGCGCCGGTGGCGCGGCGGATTCTCGACACCTATTTTCAGGATACAGAGTATGTCGATCGGTAGTCTTGAGATCGGCGCGGGCTCGGAGCTCACTTTCAAGCCTTTTGGCTCACGCAGCCTCGTCATGGATGTGCCTCTCCTGATTACTCTACTGGCCGTCATCGGGCTCGGTTTCGTTGTGCTGTACAGCGCGGTTGGGGGTCAGACGGAGCTGCTCGTTCGCCAGGGGATTCGTATCTTCGTTGCTCTCATGGTGTTCGTCGTCGTGGCGCAGATTCAGCCCCGCACGCTGAAGCTGTGGACACCGTGGATTTTCCTGTTCGGCGTGACGCTGTTGGTCCTGGTCCTCGTGACCGGCGTGGTTGGGCAGGGCGCTCAGCGATGGCTGGATCTGGGGATCGTTCGCTTTCAGCCGTCCGAGTTACTGAAACTCGCCGTACCGATGATGGTCGCGTGGTTCATGCATGAAAGGCGGCTGCCCCCGACATTCACTCAGTTACTGGTAGTCATCCTCATCATATCCATTCCCGCTTTCTTGATCGCTCGTCAGCCCGATCTAGGCACTGCGATACTGGTTGTCGCGGCGGGCGGTTTCGCCGTACTGGTCTCTGGTGTGAGCGTTAGAGTCATCTCGGCGCTGGGATTGATCGGTGTCGTGTCGGCGCCGCTGCTATGGCATTTCATGCGTGACTATCAGCGTGCGCGCATCCTGACTTTTCTTAATCCGGAGTCCGATCCACTCGGTGCCGGCTACAACATTATTCAATCGAAGATCGCCCTCGGCTCTGGAGGATTATTCGGCAAGGGCTGGTTAAACGGAACCCAAGCGCATCTGGAGTTTCTACCCGAGCGCAGCACGGATTTCATATTTGCGGTCATGGGAGAGGAGTTCGGGTTACTCGGGCTACTGCTGTTGCTGGCGCTCTATCTGCTTCTCGTCGGTCGGGGTCTCCTGATTGCCGCGCAAGCTCAGGACACTTTCACGAGATTGCTTGCGGGCGCGTTGAGTCTCACTTTCTTTTTCTATGTGTTTGTTAATGCTGGTATGGTCTGTGGATTATTGCCGATCGTCGGTGTGCCGTTACCGCTCGTCAGTGCAGGGGGTACTTCGATGGTGGCGCTAATGGCTGGTTTCGGTATGCTCGCGGCGATTCAGGGCAACAGGAAGTTGTTAGCGCCATGAAAAGGATTGGGCGACAGTGGTATTGGACGATAGCGCTGCTGTGTGCCAGTAGTGCAGCCCGAGCGTATGACGTCGATCACGACGCCGTCGGCGTTTCGCGATCAGAATTTATCGAATACATGGTTGCGGCCCACGCCTTCGATCGTGTGACTCTCACGGAGATGCTTGGCGAGGCCGAGATTCTCGATCGCGTGCTGGAAGCGATCTCCCGTCCCGCCGAGCGGGTGATGCCTTGGGATGAATATCGAGAGTTATTCGTTACCGCTTCCCGTATAGAAGCCGGCGCGGCGTTCTGGCTAGCGCATGAGGACAATCTTCGTGAGGCAGGCGCCCGATACGGCGTCGCCCCGGAGATGTTGGTCGCCATCCTCGGTATTGAAACGCTCTATGGTCAGCGGACCGGCACGTATCGCGTTGTGGATTCGCTCAGTACTCTGGCGTTCGCGTATCCGCCCCGGTCTCCATTCTTCACGTCCGAGTTGGAGGAGTATTTGTTGCTGGCTCGGGAGGAGGGTATCGATCCTCGCGACACGCTCGGTTCTTACGCGGGCGCGATGGGCGCCGGCCAATTCATCTCGTCGAGTTTTCGTGCCTATGCCGTAGACGGTAGTGGCGACGGACGCCGGGATTTGTGGGGAGACTGGCAGGACGTATTCGCGAGCGTCGCGAATTACTTCAAAGTTCACGGCTGGCAGCATGGAGAGCCCGTCGTCGCTCGCGCCACCTTAGGTGCGGAGTGGGCGGGTCCCGAGCCTGAGAACAGTATGGAGTTGACCGAGACTGTCGCTTCGGCCAGTCAGCTCGGATATATATTTTCTACGGATCTTCCGGGGACGGCAGCCACGACCATCCTGTCATTGCAAGGTGAAGCTGAACAGGAATATTGGATCGGATACCACAACTTCCGCGTGATTACGCGTTACAACCATAGTGTGAAATATGCGCTGGCGGCCCACGAGCTCGGCCTGGCGGTTCGCGTCGCCTACGAGCGGTTACGCGACGGAGCATGATGCGCAGCTTTGCGAATCATGACTCATCACTACGCGCGCTGCTCGCGCTGGTGGCCCTTACGCTGGTGACGCTGGGCGGCTGTTCATCTCAGCCTGTGCAGAGGGCGGATGAGGTCGCAGCGAGCGAGACGATAATCAATCTGCCACGAGGGAATCGCGGAAACCCGGCGGTCTATGAAGTATTCGGTCAACGTTACTTCGTGCTCGAGACCAGCGTCGGTTATCGAGAGCAAGGCATGGCGTCGTGGTATGGCAAGGATTTCCACGGGCGTTCTACATCGGGCGGCGAACCTTACAATATGTACGCGCTCACCGCAGCGCACAAGTCGTTGCCGATTCCGACCTGGGTTGAGGTGACCCATCTCGGCAACGGCAGCCGCGTCATTGTCAAGGTTAACGATCGTGGCCCGTTTGTAGATGACCGGATAATCGATCTGTCGTACGCGGCGGCCGAGGAACTCGGAATGGTGCGTGCTGGCACGGCAATGGTCGAGGTGCGAGCTCTGGGAGAGCCGGTCGGACCTGCGGCGGTTGGTTCGGTGACAGCCGAACTGACGGAAGTCGTATCGCCAGGCTTCTCTATCATCGCGGCCGCGGCCGCTGCGACGCCGGGAATAGACGATCGGCCGATGCAGCGAGTCTACGCCCAAGTCGGGGCGTTCAGAGATCGCGACAATGCGCTCCGACTGGTGGGCACGCTCAAGGCAGGCGGCTATGATGCCGTCTTCGTTTTGTCCGACAACGGTAGTGCCGGTGAGCTCCACAGAGTCAGAATCGGACCGTTGGCAGATCTCGACGAGTATGATGATTTAACTGAGAGCCTCGCTTCGCTCGGCGTGAACGAGAGCCGTTTGATTGTGGAGCGGTGAGTTGAGATACACCTTAAACACTGGATGACCGATTAGGAGATTGCTGATGATACGAGCCTGGTTACTACCGACTTTGTTGCTCGCGGCTCCCAGCTTCGCCGCTGACGTTCCCATCCCGGCTCCGCCTCAGATTGGGGCGAGTAGCTATTTGCTTATGGATTTTTCCAGCGGACGGATCATCGCGGAGTCGCGCGCCGACGAGCGCGTCGAGCCGGCCAGCCTTACCAAGCTCATGACGGCATACGCGGTCTTTCACGCCCTGCGGCAGAATCAGATTTCGCTTGAGGACGAGGTCCACGTTAGCGAGAAAGCGTGGCGAACCGAGGGCTCCCGCATGTTTATCGAAGTGGATACAACGGTTTCGGTCGAAGATCTGCTCCGTGGCATGATAATCCAGTCCGGTAACGACGCTAGCGTGGCGCTCGCAGAACACGTTGCAGGCACCGAGGAGGCTTTCGTTGGGCTGATGAACCAGCATGCGGGATCGCTCGGAATGACTGGTACATCATTCATGAACACCACCGGACTTCCCGCAGAAGGCCACTACGTTACCGCTCGCAATATCGCGATGCTCTCACACGCGATCGTCTATGAATTTCCTGAATACTACGGTTGGTATTCAGAGCGAGAATTCACTTATAACGGGATCAGGCAACATAATCGTAATTCCTTACTCTGGCGAGATGAGTCCGTCGACGGCCTGAAGACCGGTTACACGGATTCAGCAGGTTATTGCCTGGTTACCTCTGCCGAGCGTTCCGGCATGCGGCTGATTTCAGTCGTTACCGGTACGGCCAGTACGCAGGCACGGGAAGACGGCAGCCAGGCTCTTCTCAACTACGGGTTTCGGTTCTACGAGACTCACAAGCTTTACAGCGGTGGAGAAGAGGTCACGACGGCGCGTGTCTGGAAGGGGGAGCCGCCGGAGATTTCATTGGGCCTGGCTGATGATCTGTACGTTACCGTTCCCCGCGGTCGCTATGAGGCGCTCGAGGCGCTGATGGATCTGCAGACAGAATTGTTGGCACCGTTGGCTGATGCTGCGCATGTCGGCGAAGTTCGAGTTTCCCTGGACGATGAGGAGATCGCGACGGTCCCGCTGATAGCGTTACATGAAGTGATGCCGGCCGGTCTCTGGACGCGCATCACGGACGAATTCACGTTGTGGCTCCAATAACGCCCCGCCCTTATGAGCGAAGAGTCTCTACTGGAGTTTCCCTGTGATATTCCGATCAAGGTTTTCGGCCGAAACGTAGACGGTTTTCGGGCCACGGTAGTAGACATCGTCAGCTCGCATTTCGAGGAGCCGGCGGATGATGACATCAGGGAACGACTAAGTCGCGACAACGGCTATACGAGTCTTACGATAACGATACGGGCGCAGACTCGCGAACAAGTCGACGCCCTATATCGAGAACTCAGCGACAGCGATGACATTATGATGGTGTTGTGAGCTCGTTTCTGTGCCGAGACTTAGGATTACAGCCTCTTCCTGCAGTCTGGGCAGATATGAAGCGCTTCACCGATGAGCGTGATGCTGGCACGCGCGATGAGGTTTGGTTCGTCGAGCATCCGCCCATCTATACACTCGGCCTTAATGCCGATCGGTCACATGTACCGGCGCCCGGAGAAATCCCGTTATTGCAGATCGATCGTGGCGGCCAGGTCACCTACCATGGCCCGGGACAACTCGTCGTGTATCCGCTACTGGACCTGAGAAGACTAAGAATCAGCGTTCGCGGCTTGGTGCAGGCGCTGGAAGCTGCGGTAATCGAGACGGTCGCCGCTTATGGTATCGAGGCCTATGGGCGACGAGACGCACCGGGCGTCTATGTTGAAGGCAGGAAACTCGCAGCCGTGGGCCTGAGGATTCGGCGGAATTGCTCCTATCATGGGCTTGCGATCAATGTCGATATGGACCTCGAGCCGTTCGGACGTATCAATCCGTGCGGCTTTGAAGATCTGGAAGTAACGCAGCTTCGTCAGCTCAGCGCGATCTCCGAGCTAGCGCGTGTGCGTCGAGATATAGAGCCTCAGTTGAAGCTAGGGCTGGATCACTTCTCTGCCGCTTCCTGAGTCTGATAGGCGGCCGGGGCGCCGGTGCTCAAGAATTCGTGTTTGCGCTTCCAGGAGTCAGCCGCTTCGGTCAGCTCCTGAATTCTCGCTTCGCTCTGTTGGAGTCTGGCGTTCAGTTCGTTGTCACGGTCCTCATCCGAGCCAGCTGACTCTTCAGTCGTATCGGTACGAGCTGCAAGCTGGGCACGCAATTCGGCGACTTCCCTTTGCAAGGCATCGGTCATCAGCTGATCGTTCTCCCGGTCGGATTGAGAACTCGATACCGGCGTGCCGAGAGCTTGCTGCCGCTGGGCCAACTCGCTCTGGGCCTCCGCCGTCTTGATGCTGAGATCATTCTGAACGACCTTGGAGAGTTTCAGCTCCTCTTCCAGGGAATTGATGACTTCGGCCTGGCTGTTTACGCAACTCTCGAGTTCGCCTATTCGCAGTTGGCTATCCGAGATTCTTTTCTGAGTCAGCGTTGCGTCCTGATAACGCTGAATAGTCTCTCGCGCTTCGCCGGCCGCCGCTTTCAGTTGATCGATTTGTTTAAGAAGTTCCTGTTCGCTCGCCTGTGCTCTGGTCTTGTGCCTTCTAAGGCTATCCAGGCCCGCTTTGAGCGCAACGTTGGCCTTCTATTTTGCGCGAATCGCCGCAAGCAGCGACGATATCAGGCTTTTGCGTCATTTGGCGAGGCGCTCGAAATATCCGGCCTTACCGAGATGCCACTTCGCTTCCTCGTAGCGTTCCCCCATTTCTTCATGAAGCTCGCGAGATTTATTCAGTTAGTCCAGCCGCTCGTTCGTTATCTCGCCGAAGTTTTCTGCGCATTCTCGTTCTTCCCGTAGCGCCTCTTTCAGGCGACCAATCTCGGACCCCAGTAGAGTGCGCTGAGCATTCAGTTCTTGCAGCTCCGTATCTCGAGCGGCCAGGCGTTTGTTCACAGTCGCTACTGTGGTGCTGATCTGAGCAAGACGTTCCTGTGCCTGGTCGCGTTGACTGAGGGCGGCGCCGAGCGCGTCGGCCTGACTGTCCGCGGCCGGTGTGGTTGCTTCATCGGCCAAAGCGGTGGATCGAAGTTCACTAAGTTCTTCGTCTCGAGCCTTTACATCCTGTCGCAATGACCGAATGCGCGCCGTGTACTCGGTGGTCGTCTTATCGAGCGAACCGGACTGGGCTCGCCAGTAGTTAATCTCCTGCTTCGTTAGTTTCTCGGGGCCGGATTCCGCGATCTCCAACTTCGCTTTTAGCTGTTCGAGTTTGGCGTTGGCGTTGTCGATTGATTCTTCAAGCTGGCCTGCTTCGGTTTTCCAGCGATCACGATCCTGTTCCGATTTCTCCAGCCGATGTTTGATGACATCGAGCTGTTTTTCCAAGTTGTTTTTTGTGGGGCGCTTACGCCAGAGTTCCTTTGTCAGTTCCTCGACACGGGCTTCGGACTCCTCCAGAGCGCTATTGAGCAGGCTGAAAGCCTCTGCGGCTACTTCTTTGGGGCTTGACATGAAATTCGATATTGACGTTCGTCCATTGTAGTCCACATGATGCTACCCGCATTGCCCTGGGCGGAACGGGTACGGAGTCACGTTTTGAGAAATCGTTCGTGGCATAATTATGTAGTTTCTCTGAGGAGGACAGGGGGTTGCGGTCAACATTCACTGAGGCCCAGGCCCTGCTCGACGGCGATCGTGAGGCGCTACGTCGGGCGGCGTCAAGGCTGCTGAAACCCCTTAAGAACAATTTCGTCGAGCGGCCATGGGGCGGAATCTGCATTCGCCCGTTCAAGGGGCTTGTGCCGCTGCCGGATCAGCGAGAGTTAAGCGGCATGGGTTTGGGGGAGGCATTCGAGATAGCCGCCTTCGATGGGGACCCGGAGGCCCGTCAGTATCCCAGCCGCCTGCGTTTCGACGATGGTTCGGAAGTCAGTCTCGCCAGCTTGCTCGATCGTCAGGTCGAGGGACTGTTAGGCAGCGAATTCGCCGGGCGCTTCGGTGCATGTCTGCCGCTGCTGCCCAAGACGCTCGACGTTAGAGAACTGCTCTCTGTGCAGGGACACCCGGAGGGGAATACAGAGGTTTACGTGATTATCGAGGCTGAACCGGGTGCTACGATCCGGTTGGGTTTCAGGGAGGATCTGGATGCCGGTCCGTTCAAGAGAGACCTGATCGAAGGGCGTCGACAGCAAGAAGCCGTCCTCTCTCTGCTAGAAGGTACACAGGAACCGGCAGAGCTTCAGCTACTTGTTGCGCCGTGGTTGGCTCGACGAGATGCTGGGGCCGACGAGCTTGCATCGTCGCTGCCGAAGACGGTACCGAACCAGGATGAGATCTTGAGGATCCTGCAGAATCTCAAGGACCTCTATTGGCAGGTTCTGGATTCGATGAACGCGATACCGGTGAGCGCCGGGCAGGTGATCTTCAATGCGAACCCGGCTCGAATCGTGGCGGCGACGGGTCGCAGTCCCTCAGCCGAGGTGCACGCGCTCGGAAATCCGGAGGGTAAGGAAATTCTGGTCCTGGAGATACGACGACCCGGCCCGACTTTTCGAGCTTGGGACAATGTGCGCTTCCCGATTCGTGAAATCGATGTCGATGCGGCGATCGACGCGCTGAATCTCAAAGGAACGCGAGCCGACGAGTATCTCGTCGACCCGATGCCCGTTGCAGGGCGTACCGGCGTTTTTTGCTCGGTCGACTCGGCGTCGTTTCGAGTCGAGCATTTACGCCCCGAGCGGACGGTGGGCGTGGAGATACCGGCCGAGCAACCTCATTGTCTACACGCGATACGGGGCAGCGCGCGATTTCTAAATGCGGAGAGTCAGCCGATCGGTGAACTCGATCAGGGCGAGTCGGCGATTGTGCCGATAGGCGTCGGTGCCTACCGGGTCGAGAGCGTTGCCGACGTCGCCGAAATCATTAAAGTGAGCCTTCCAATCGGCGCCTAGCCTCTCCTCTGTCGTTCGCGTAACCTCTCGGTGCCAGGAATCGGAAGAATGTCGTGAACGGATTTAAAAGCATGGCGAATGTCGACGGCGTGATCTCTCGCACCGCCGACGCGCACGTCCCAGTTATGGACCGCGGTTTTCTATATGGCGATTCCATCTACGAAGTCTTTCGAACCTATGACGGCGTGCCGCTTTTCTACGATGAGCACTGGACTCGTTTCGAAAACTCCGCCAGATTGATTCATATGCCGCTGGAGTCAACGAAAGAACAGATGACGCAGGAGATTCGTCAGACTGTGGCCTTAACGAATGCGGCCACGCTCGGTCGAGATGTCTACGTGCGCTACATCATGACCCGTGGCGAGGGGCCGGCGGACTTGTTCCCGAGCCCGGCGCTCAGAACGCGCTACGTGATTATCGTCAAGGAGCTTCATGATTGGCCTGCGGCTAGCTACAGCCAGGGAGTGCGGTTGGCGATACCAGAGGTATTGCGAAACTCGATCGATGCCCTGAATCCGAATATCAAAGGTGGAAATTATCTGAACAACATTTTGGGAGTCATCCAGGCTCGCGCGGTTGGCGCGGACGACTGCATCATGTTGAACGATGCCGGTTTGGTTACGGAGTCGTCGAACAGCAACGTCTTTTTCGTCATCGACGACAAGATCGTCACGCCGGCTAAATCGGTGGGTAATCTACAGGGCTTGACGAAAGCCGCTGTGCATGACGCTTGCCGGAAACGAGATGTCGTAACCGAGGAAAGAGATATCGCGGTCGGCGAGATCGGCGCGGCCACCGAGTGTTTCATCACGAGCGCGACGCGTGAAGTGATGCCGGTGATTAGCTTGCGGTTATTGGACGGGAGGCAGCTTGAGTTTCCTGCGGGGGGCGGACCCCAGACCCGCAGGGTAATCGCGTATTACAAGGAGCATCTGCAGGCCTATGTGAGTGACCACGCCGAGTTATCGATGTTTTAGAATCTCAGGTCTAGGCTTGAGCCTCTTCCGAACAGTACAATATGCAACTCTGCCTACAATACGCGAACGATCGGCGCTCGCCGCGCACGAGTCTCCCGATCGCCATGGGATATGAGCGGCTGTAGCTCAGCTGGATAGAGCACTGGTCTACGAAACCAGGGGTCGCAGGTTCGAATCCTGCCAGCCGCGCCATCACGACACAATGACCTCGGACTCTCTCATTTTAGGTGGTATCTCAATAGGGGCAGGTCATGCGCGGACGATGGATGACGATGGACATCGGCGACGTCGATGGTGACGACGACATCGATGTCGTTCTGGGCGGCGGTAACATTCCTACCGGGATGCCAGCGCACATGGACATCTACGAAGACTTTGCACGAAACGCGCCGCCGGTTCTGATCCTGAAGAATTTGTTGCGTTAACGGTATACTTACGGTCACCGGCACCGGCCATAAGAGCCCGGGGCGAAGTCCGGATACTGGAGGGAACTAATGAGACGATTAAACCTGTGCGTCGGTTTTGTGTTGTGCTGCCTTGGATTCAATGCCCAGGCCCAGCAGGACACACTGGATATCTACTGGATCGATGTTGAGGGCGGCGCAGCGACGCTTCTCGTGACTCCGGAGGGCGAATCGGTTCTCATGGACGCGGGCTATAGTCGGCCGGACGACGCGCATGCCAAACGCGTCGTAGCCGCGATGGAGGATGCCGGAATCGACGGCCTCGATTTCTTCATCGCGTCACATTTCCACGGTGATCATGTCGGCGGTTCGGCGGCGCTCGGGCATCTCGTGCAGATTGGCGAGTTCATCGATCACGGCGAGAGTGTTGAACAGACCACTGAGCGCGGCCAGCCTGCCTGGGAGGCCTATCTCGCGGCAACCGCGACCGGAACGAGAAGATCTCCGTCGCCGGTCAGGCCGGGCGATATACTGCCATTGCGAGGCGTCGACTTCACGATCGTGTCATCGAACCGGGAGGTTCCCCACAGCCCCTTGGACCCTCAGGGGCCTAACGCACTGTGTCAGGACGCCGATCCGGGTCCCGAGGACGCGGGTGAGAACAGCCGTAGCGTCGGCTACATGGTGACTCTTGGGGATTTTCAGTTCCTCAACCTGGGCGATCTGACGTTCGGTGGTCAGCACGCGCTTGCCTGCCCTGAGAATCTCATCGGCGTCGTGGATCTAATGCAGATTCCGCATCACGGTAACGGTATTGCGCCCCAGTTGATGTCGGCGCTCGGCGCAACGGCGGCCGTCTCCAGCACCGGCGCCCGAAAAGGCGGCAGCCCGGAAGGCTATGAAGCGATGGCGGCGGTCCCGGGGATGGAGGGCATCTGGCAGCTTCATCTCGCGCTGGGTACCGACGCGGCTCACAATACCAGCGAGCTAATGATCGCCAACCTGACCGAGGAGAACGACGAGGGCTTCTGGATCAAGGCTGAGGTTCAGCTCGACGGCAGCAGCTACACAATCATCAATGGCCGTAATCAACATCGCGAGACTTACACGACGAAGTAGCTCGACTTCGCGGCTCGCGTAAGCGCGCTATGCCGGAGACGGTTCGCGCTGTCGTGAGTCAGTGCGTATAGAGGAAAAAATAATGTCGGTCATCATCCAGCTGCTGCTTGGTCTGATCATGCTGCTCGCGACGTATAGCGTCTGGGCCGAGCCACCACGACTCGTCGTCGTGATCGCCGTCGATCAGATGCGGGCAGACTACCTGGATCGTTTTGCCGCCAACTATGAAGGCGGCCTGCGCCGGCTTCGTGTGGACGGCGCCGTCTTCACCGACGGTCATCAGGGTCACGCGCTCACGCAGACGGCTGCCGGCCATGCGACGATCGCGACCGGTGTCTACCCGTCGCGCCACGGCCTCGTTGCGAACGAATTCTGGGATCGAACCTCACAACAGGCCGTCGGTGCGGTAGCTGACTCGACGACAGTACTGGTTGGTGTTGACGGCAGGGCTGGCAGCTCTCCCTCTCGGCTGCTTCGTTCGAGCCTGGGCGACTGGCTCAAGATGCAGTCGCCAGGAAGCAAGGTCGCCGCCGTTTCCATCAAAGATCGCGCCGCGATTCTGCTGAGCGGGATGAGTCCGGATGTCGCTTTCTGGGCCGACCTTCGAACGGGTCAGTTCGTGACGTCGGACTACTATCTGCCCGCTTTGCCCGTCTGGGCGGCTGAATTCAACTCGGCTGGAGCCGTCACTCGCTATAACGGCACGGAATGGACCAAGCTAAAGGCAGACGCCGTCTACGACGAATCGCCGTGGCCGGAGCTTGCGGGCCGTGATCCCGCCTCGTATTCGATGTTTCCGCATCTGCTGGGTACGTCCGGCGAGGCTCCGGATCGGCGGTTTCTCGCAGCGCATCGAAGCTCGCCTTACGCGGATCTGGTCACGTTGAACTTCGCTCGAGAGCTCTTTGAGCATGAAGATTTCGGTCGTGATGAGGTGCCGGACCTGCTGTTCATCGGCCTTTCTGCTGCGGACTACATCGGGCATCGATATGGGCCTTACTCACACGAAATTCATGACCATTTCCTGCGCCTCGACGGCTATCTCGGCGACTTCTTTGAATTTCTAGACGAGCAAGTTGGCCTCGATGATTACGTCGTTGCCTTGAGTGCCGACCACGGCGCTCTACCCGTTCCCGAGCAACTCGCCGAGCTCGGCGTCGACGCGTCGCGCATACACCCGGATGAGTTGGTCGCGTTTGTGATGCCCGTGGTAGAAGCGGCTTTAGCCCGCGGCGATATTGCCGCGATGCCCGAGATCGATTATCAGGCCGGGCCTGCTTTACGATTTTCCAGTGAACAACCTTCGCCGGCCGTGCTCGACGCGTTGCAGCTCGCGGTGGCGGCCCGGCTGTTGCAGCATCCATTGGTCGCAGCCACTTACACCTACAACGATCAGCTTCGTGGCAATATCGAGGACGATGATTGGGCCGACAGCTTCGGGCGCAGCTTCCACCCGGACCGGGCGCCGGACGTTACGATAAAATTGCGTGAGAATCAGCTGCTGAGACCGGCAGCGACCGGCACGGGCCATGGGTCACCTTATCGCTACGATACGCATGTTCCGATTGTGTTTCTCGGCGCGCGTATCGCGTCGGGACATCATTCCGGGCGCGTTCAAACGACGGATATCGCACCGACACTCGCTCGCATACTCGAGATCGAGGCGCCGGATGACCTGGATGGGCGAGATCTGTACGAATCTATAAGACCGCCAATGCAGTAGACTGCTCTTCGATTTAGGCGGAAGGAAGACGGTAATGAAGCTCACGTGGGCATGGTCGATCGCTGTTCTCGCGGCTATGCCTTGTTCCGCCGGCGCCCAGGCTGAGCAGGGTCTCGCGGACTGCGCAGAAGTCGACGATACGTTGCAGCGACTGGCATGCTACGACGAACTCTCAAGCTCCGTCGGGCTCGAGCCGCCAGAGGTCATCGCTATACCGGCGGCAGGGCGCTGTATTCCGATTTCGGTTGCTATCAGTGCCACGGGTATCAGGGACAGGGCAGTTCAGCCCCGCCGCCGGTGCCGAGAATCGCTTCGACCGTCTATCCCATCGAGGCATTCTCGGCGTTTGTTCGAACACCGGTCAGGCTCATGCCTGCCTACTCGCCGAACGTACTGAGCGATGCAAAATTTCAGGCGATATACGACTACATGCGGTCGATCCCCGAACCGCCCGCTGTCGAGGATATTCCGGCGCTGCGCGACCTTCTGTAGGCGCGAACTAGTGCGGCAACTCCTCGACGACATAGGTGCTGATGTCGTGAATCTGCTCCGGAGTTAGCGCAGCGCCGAAGGGCGGCATCGCATTCAGGCCCTCGCGAACCTGCTGCATGACATTGGCGAGATTCGTCGCCGATGTCAGCGCTACGCCGCCGGCGCCCCCCTCACCTACCGGACCGTGGCAGAAGGTGCAGGCCGCGTTATACAGCGTACCTCCATTTGCCAGATCCGCCGTTCGGTTGGCGGTCGCCGCGAATTCAGACGCTTCGGTAGCCGGAACGATTTCTTCGAGCGAGCCGCCAAGCGAGAACAGCCAGACGCTATCGCCGCGCGTAGAGCCCGCGAACAGGTTACCGGCGGAGTAGGCGACTACGTACTGCTGGCCGTCCTGTTCGAACGTGCTCACCGGCGAGTTCATGCCCGCGCCTGTCTGAAACTCCCACAGCAGCGAACCGTCGCTAGAATCGAGTGCCGTTAGGCGGCCGTCGTTGCGGCCGAGAAAGATCAGTCCCCCCGCGGTCGCGAGTGAGCCGCTATAGCATCTGTCCGAGAGACGCTGCTGCCAGACGATTTTGTTCGTGTGCATATCCATGGCCACAAAAATGCCGGAGATATGAAACGGTACGACGCCGAATTCCCCACCCAGGAATCGTTCGCCCTCTTGCGGCGGCAGTTGTTCGTCTTCGTCACCACCCTTGAAGAACGACATTCGATCCGACGCGCAGATATACATATATCCCGTCGTGGGATCGTACGAACTCCCGGGCCAATTGGCGCCGCCATTATGGCTGGGCTTGACCACGACACCGTCGGTCCAGAACGGCGTAAAGATCCGGCCTTGATTAACGAGCGGCGGGAAACCCTCCGGTCCGATATCGACATGTTGCGGCACGAATGCGTCGCCAACCGGGTAGGGCTGGGTTGCGGCCGTCGCCTGTCGGGGCTCCTGCATCACGGGGCGTTCCTCTATTCCGATCAGCGGCGCTCCGGTTTCTCGGTCCAGAATATAGACCCAACCGGTCTTGCTCGGCTCTCCGAGCGCTCGCCGCATCTCACCGTCGATCTCGATGTCGAACAACAGCACCGGACTCGGTGCGTCGTAGTCCCAGATGTCGTGGTGGACCTGCTGGAAGTGCCAGCGGTACTCGCCAGTATGCCCGTCGACCGCGACAATCGAGGTTGAGAAGAGGTTATCCCCGGCGCGGATGTTGCCGTTGAAGTCGGGACCAGGATTGCCGGTCGAGAAATACACGAGATTCAGCGCCGGATCCACGGCGGGCGTCTGCCAGACGGTTGCGCCGCCGTAGAGGTAGACGTCGTTATCCTGCGGCCAGGTGTCGTGTCCGACTTCGCCCGGGCCGGGAACCGTGTAGAAGGTCCACGCCAGCGAGCCGTCGTCGGCGTCGTACGCCTTGACGCGGCCACGAACGCCGAACTCGGCCCCGGCGAAACCGGTGATGACGAGCCCGTCGTAGTACAGCGGTGCGCTGGTGATGCTATAGCCCTCCTCCCAACGTTCGGCCTGCGTCGACCAGACGACGGCGCCGGTGCGTTGATCGATCCCGACGAGCTTGCCGTCGAGTTGACCGAAGAAGATTTTCCCTTCGCCTAGCGCGACGCCGCGGTTAGTCCAGCCGCAACAGATCGTGTCGATCGCCTGATCGAGATTCGCTTCGTAACTCCAGAGCGTCTCGCCCGAGTCCACGCTGATCGCAAAGACGTCGTCGGCGCCGGTGATGATATAGATGACGCCATCGTAGACCAGCGGTTGCGCTTCACCGGAGTACTTGGCTGCGACGCCCGAGCCGCCGAGTCGCGCGCGCCAGACACCGCGTAGGTTCGCGACATTGTCGCGATCGATCTCGTCAAGCGGCGAGTAACGCTGGTTATAGACATTGCCGCCGTTGGTGATCCAATCAGTCGTTGGCAGCGCGACCAGTTGCTCGCCGGAGAAAGCCGGGGCGGGATTGATCTCGGAGACCTGTGCCGAACTGAAACTCGTCCAGCCGAGAATTGGCGGGAGCAGTACTCCCGCTACGAATGAACGTCTACAAAACGTGAAGTCAACACTCGGAAACATCTCAGCCCTCGTCGATTGTTGCTCTTGTTCGAATTAGTGCGGGTCGCTGCGAACTCGCCCACGCCATTGTTTCTGTTGCGAATCATAAGCGATTTCGTTTGTTACAAAAAAACAACATCTATTTGTAGGTTTCTGAACGTCTGCCGTATTTAGTAGTCTATTACGCAACACGACTAGCGAGTCGTGGCGCTGGGCAGCGGAAAAATCGATTTTCGTTCGCCTGCTAGTGGGTCGCAAGGCTGATTTATCTCTCTCATAGATTTAGGGGAAATATAGAAAATAAATATTAAACTAGGAATTCATGCCGCGTTCGTCGCCGCGCTGGGTACCGCTGCCGTGACGGATTTCGCGGTGGCGCAGACGGGCGCCGTAGTGGAAGAGGTTGTCGTCACGGCCAGACGCTACGAGGAAAGCGTCACGGATGCGCCCCTGGCCGCGGCCGTCATGGATAACGACTTCCTGCTGGGCGGCAACATCGGCACCTACAGCGGCGTGCTGGGAGCAGGATCGCTTACGAACGCCAGCTTCGACGAAAAAACCGGCCAGGCCGTCGGTGTCGACGTCAGCGGCGAGGCCACCGGACTCACAGGAACCCACGTTATCTTCGGCGAGTACGACTTCAACCTCTCCGGTGGTTCGATAATTACGCTGCGCGCCGATATCCAGCATCGCAGTTTCCTTCCGGGACCGCCGAACCGTGCGGGTCTTATGACGCTCGACGGTGACCGCGAAGCGTTCTCGCGTCCGGCGATCGACAACATTGGCGCGAGCCTGACTTGGACCTCCGCCAGCGGTAAATCGGTCGTCAGCCTCTGGGGCAAGAATCTCGGGGACGAGTGGGACTGGAAGAACATCGGTCCGCCGATTGGGTTCCACTACAACGTACCGGATGGCATGGGCCCCGGCGAAGCCGGTCGAGGTTTCGCTGGCAGGAAGCAGGTTGGTCTAGACGTCCGCTTGAGCTTCGGCGGATCATAGAGTAGTTAGTGTGGCGCTTCGCGCCGTGAGAAAGGGGTCCTTCGGGACCCCTTTTTTTTTGACGAATACGGGGACGGTCTACCTATTAAAAGGTTCCGGGTTTATTTTCTGCTAGATCAGCTCCCATGTTGCCCACCGTCGCAAGAAAGTAAACCCGGAACCTTTTAATAGGTAGACCGTCCCCGTATTCGTTAGTGGCAGACGTTATTCGAGAGGCCGATACCGAAGGCGCCGATCCCGGTGTTGCCCGCTGAAATATATTTGATCTCGTGGTCCTCGAGATCGACGATTGCGATCTCCGGGCTGTCCTTGAACGCGACATAGGCCGTGCGGCCGTCGACCGAGCCCTGCGAATCCAACGGCGTGTGCCGGAACTGGCCGGACTCCACGATGGCCTTGCGTACGTTGTCGTAGACGTAGAAGTTCTTGTTCTCGGAACTCGCGAGAAGATTCATGCGGTCGAAACGGCCGACGGTGACGAGATCGATACCTTCGCCGATGACGATGTCCTCGTATTGCTCGAATTGATGCTGGTCGATCGAGACGAATCGTCCGGTCTCTTTGTCCATCATGTAGAGGAAGACGCCTTCGGGCGTCGTGTAGGGGCGAGCGGGTGAGTTACCGATCTCGAACGTCCGGTAGACCACTTTCGAGAACGCATTGAGGCTATAGACTTCGCCCGTGCTGTAATTCGCGACATAGACATAGCGTCCGTCGAGGCTGCGGCTCGGTGACGAGAGTTCCTGTCCCTCCAGATCGGTAACGGGCATTTCGAACGTACGTTTGGTATTCGTGTCGATGAGGCCGATAGAGCCCGTCAGGCTGTTGCTGTAGTAGATATCGACTTCGTTCGGATCGAACAGCACGTCGCTGGTGGGAGGGAAGTCCTCCAGTGTGAACAGGATAGCCGCCGCGTAGGGCGAGAACAGCACGAAGCCGCCGTCGACGCTGTCCGAGAAGCCGATCTTCGTTCCCGACGTATCGAGAACCATATGCCTGGGCGCGATCGGCAGCTCGATCTCCCGGGCGAGTTTCTGGGACTTGAGATCGTAGACGCTGACAAGCCGCCGCTCGATATTCGTATACACGAGTACCGGCGCGTAGGGCGTCGCGACCAGGTCATCGATCGGGTATTTCGTCTCGATGCGAAACACGACTTCTTCGTCGATCAGGTCGACGATATCGATGATGTTGTCCGTGGCGTCTGCGACGAACATCAATCTTCGTGGGTTCGAGATGTCGACTTGCGCGATCGCCGTGCCGCAGAGCGACACTGCGAGAGAGAATGCGATAGCGGCGAGGGGTCTGTTCATGAGCGACAGGCTAACAGTAAGCGCCTATGACAGTCCGAGATACGGATAAATCATATCGCTGACGGTGTGGAAGTTGTCGGTGACCAGGATCAAGCCGAAGGTCACGATGACGGCCATACTCGCATAGCTCAAAGGTTTCGAGTTTCTCGCCAGAAACAGCAGGATGCTGTCGATCTTGCTGATGTAGTACGCGGCCAGCAGAAACGGGATGGCGACGCCAATGGCGAACGTCAGCATGATTCCCGCGCCGATCGTAGCGCTGCCGATCGCGCCGACATAGACGATGAGAGTCGCGACGATCGCGCCGCCGAAGCAGGCCGTGCAGCCAAGAGCGTAGCCCATCGACGCGATGACCGTGCCGGTGATGTCTCGCATGGACAGGCTGTCCATCGCCCGGCGGTCGGGAATGCGACAGGCGAACTCGCGTGTGCCGCGCAGGCCGACCCATAAGCCTAAGAGAATGACGATCACTCCCGAGACGACTGCGACCATGCGGCTGTACTCAGCGAATATCATTTGCGCCTGGTGGCCGATCGCGCCGATCATGGCGCCCGCGAGCGCGTACAACAACGTGAAGCCGAGTACGAACGCGACCGCGATCTGAGTGATCTTGCGCCGGATGATCGGCGTCATCTGGCGAACATCGCCGCTTGTCTGTCCCGGCACGGTAGAGAAACCGGCGATAACGCCGCCGAAGACGACAACGAGTTGCAGAAGACATGGCGTCAGCACGGAGGAAAGAAGACCGGCCCCCAGCGCCAACATAGCAACCGGTGTGATGTCTGCCCGGGACTTCAGCTCTTCGGGCAACGAATAGGGAGTGTCCCAGCTACCGACGAATGTCATGTCGCGCGCGCTGCCCAGATAGGGATTGGAGATATACAGCCGTAGCCGGCCAGCCGACTCGAAATCGATCAGATTTCCCTCCGGATCGCGTTTCGGAAAGCTGAACACGCTGAGCCGGTGATGTTCGACGAGCGTCGGGCCGTCCGAGATCTCCGGGAGGTACTCGTCGTCGCCAACATGCAGAGTGGCCCTGGGCACCGTGGCGGGTAAATCGCCGCGGTGGACCGTTTCCGCTACGAAGAAGATCAGGTTTCTGTCCGGGCGGAGATTGCCGACGATGGCCGCGCGATCGACATACTGAAAGTACTCGTCACTCGCAAGTGTCGCCGTAATTTCCAGATCCGGCGTGTATATCAGACGACGAGTCAGGTACTGGGAGACGTTACCGGCTTTCATCAGGCGGCTGTCGTCGCCGACGTTGCGCAGGAGTTGCTGCCCTTGGACGAAGTACGGCATGACGAGCCATGAAGACGCGATCAGCAGCCCGACAAACAGCAGTGCGCCGAGCTTTAGCGGGTTGATGAGAGCGACTGTGTCCATATGAATATCGGCGCGCGGCTAGCGCATCGCCCCGAGAAGCACGTCAGGCTCCGTTGCAAATGTGAAGACGTCCAGCAGCTCACCGGCAGGATCGATTACGTAGACGTTAGCCGTGTGCTGCACGGTGTAGTTGGCTTGGGTCTTAGTGACCGCGAAGCTCACTTTGAAGTTCTCGGCTGCCGCACTGACCTGTTCGTAGCTGCCGCTCAAGCCGATCATTGTCTCGCCGAAGTTAGAAGCATAGGTATCGGTTACGGCCGGCGTATCCCGTTCCGTATCGACGCTGACGAATATCCCGGCCGCCTCGTGGTCCGTCATCTTCAGCGCCTTGCCCATATTTAATACCATCATCGGGCAGATGTGGGCGCAGTTAGTGAAGCCGAAGCCGAGTAACACGTAGCGGCCACGGAAGTCTTCCGCCGTTACGAGGTTGCCGTTTCGATCCTGCAACTCGAACGCGACGTTAATGCCGTGTACGTTAGCACTCTCGAGGCTCTCATGCGTCGCAGCATCCGCGGCGAGGTGTAGCGCATGGTCGGCCTGGGCGTAGGCCGGAGTAGACGCAATAAAGCCGATGGCGAGTGCCATCGTCGTTAGTACGGTACCTGTGCGTTTAATGACCATACGTTTATCCTATCGACCTTAGACGCGCGCGGGCGTCGCAGGTTCCAAGAATAAAACGCCGGTCAATTGCGACAATGGCCGGCGTTTCGTCTAGTAGTCGAGCACGCGACCGAGAGCGGGATTGATGCCGCCGTGGAAGTTACCCTGATCGCGAACGACGACCGACTCACCATTCTCGTCGTAATGAACCCAGATCAGGCCGTGTGCGTCGCCGTTACCCGGCATATCGATGACTTTGAGCAGGTCCTTGCTCTCCTCATCGTAGACGTAAATGCGGCCTTCGCCGTTACTCGTCGCCCACATCTCTTTGCCGTTAGGAGATAACAGGACGTGATCGACCTTGTACCCGCCGAATAGCGTCGCTGTCGCGTGGCCCGCCTCCGTGTCCATTACCGTGATCGTGCGGCCGAGGTGGTGCGCAGCCTCGCCTTTGTCCGCCGTCCAGAGTTCCGTTTCGTCGGCGTTCAGCGATCCGCCATAGGGGCCGATACCGGTGCCGTTGGTCCAGACGACTTCACCGGTACTGATCTTGATCTTGGAAACCGAGGAGCTACTCATGATCGGATAGATATGTTCTTTCGCTGCGTCGACGACGGCCCAGTTGCCCCGGTATCCCGGGATCGGGAACTCGTCCACGACCTCCCAGCTATCCGGATCGATTTTCGCGATCCAGAACGGTCGCATGGCCGTTAGATCGCCTCGATTGAACCGCGTGACACCCCGCATTCCGGTACCGCGCCCCGGCGCGTACCCGGCCGGCTCCATGAGCGCGTAGATGTAATCGTAATCCGCGTCGGCCCAGACCGTGTAGATAAACCCGCCCATGTTGAGGTCTTTTACGCCGCCGAGGACTTCATTGGTATCGGGGTCGAACATAAACAGACCCAAGCCGTCCGGGTCTCTGGTGAACGTGTCGAACAGTACTTTGTCGCGGAAGACCTGACCATGGTGGAGTCGGGCGCCGATGGTGACCTGCGCGACATGCTGGAGTGTCAGGGCGTCGAGGACGATCATCGTTTGTGCGCCGGCCGGGTCGGGTGCGCCGTCGGGGCCGGGTTCTCGCGGGCCCACGAGGTAGGCATGCTTACCGTCCGGGGACATAGCCGAGGTGTGTACGACGGAGCGAAGGATCTCCGGAATCTCGTAGTGGGCGATGATTTCCAAGGTCTCGGCATCGCCTACGACCAGCGAATTGCTCTTAGGTGGCTGATAGCCGTCGAACAGTACCGAAGGCGAACTCGTCGTGCCGACGTTCTCGTACCAATAGGTCTTGCCGGGCTGCGGTTCGAACTTGGGCTCGCCCGGATCCCAGGTCGCGACGATCCGCGACGGGTATTCGCTCCAGACGCTGCCTTCTCTGGAGCGCCGTGTCCAGGTTGCCTGAACGGATTCGAAAGTCTCGATTGCCTCGACCTGAAGGTCTCGTGGTGTTTTATCGAACTCCAACCGCTCTGCCTGATTGCTCTTCAGGACTGCGAGCGAGGTGAGCCATTGCTCGGCCAGGCCTTCTTCCAGCGGCAGACCGGCCAGCGTGCGGATATACATCGAGATGCCGACGAGATCTTCATCGCTCGGGTTCATCTCGGAAACAATGACGCCCATGATGGGATTACTTTCGAGCTGGTCGAAGATGTCCGCGGGCGTGGGGCCGAATAACAACGACGGTCCAACAAGACCTTCGCCTGTGTCAGCGTGACAGACTCGGCAGCCGATATCGGCCTGGAAGAGTTCCTGGCCGCGCTCAACCAGGGTATCGGCCGAGCTCTGGCCGTTGGCCGTGACGCTAACGACGGTTAAGCAAAGTGAAACTAGAACTCCAGGCACGCATCTCATTATTAGGCTCCCCGAAAGTCAGCCGCGTTTATGTGGATAGCTAATTATACCGTAACGGTGACCTCTGTCGGCGGGCGGCAGCACTGATCGGGGCGCTGAGCGGGCCCGAGCGCTAGTAATCCAGCGGATTACCAGTCATCGGATTGATGCCGCCATGGAAGTTGCCCTGATCGCGGACGACCCGCGACTCGCCGTTCTCGTCGTAGTGAACCCAGATCAGTCCGTGGGCGTCGCCGTTGCCGGGCATGTCGATGACCTTCAGCAAGGCCTTCGTCTCGACGTCGTACACGTAGAGCCGTCCCTCGCCGTTACTGGTCGCCCACATCTCCTTGCCATTCGGCGAGAGCAGCACGTGATCGACCTTGTAGCCGCCGTACAGCGTTTCAATCGCATGCCCGGATATCGAGTCCATGACGGTGATCGTACGACCGAGGTGACCTGCGGCCTCGCCCTTGTCGGCGACCCACAGTTCGGTCTCATCGGCGTTGAGCGAACCGCCGTAGGGGCCGATACCGGTGCCGTTGGTCCACTGGATGGCGCCTGTCTCGATATTGATCTTCGAGGCATTGGACAGCGTGTTAATGACGTACATGTTCTCCTTCGCGGAGTCGACGATCAGCCAGTTGGGCCGGTAACCGGGAATCGGAAATTCCGCGACGACTTCCCAGGTGTCCGGGTCGATCTTGGCGATCCAGAACGGGCGCATCGCCATCAATCTGCCCTGGTACATGCTGATCGCACCGAACATGCCGGTGGCTCGGCCGGGCGCGTAGCCCGCGGGCTCCATCAGCGCATAGATATATTCGTAGTCCTTGTCGGTCCATGCGGTGTAGACGTAGCCGCCCATGTCGACATCTCTGACACCGCCGACGATCTCGTCGGTTTCCGGATCCATCAGATTGATCGCGAGGCCGTCGGGATCACGCGCGAACATGTCGAGCATGACGTAATCACGAAATACCTGGCCGTGATGGAGCCGGCCGCCGATCGTAATCTGGCTGATCGGTTGCAACGTGATGGCGTCGGCCTTGATCAGCGTGGCGGAGGTACTCAGATTCGTCGTCGTATCGAAATCGCCGCCAGGTCTTGCGCCGATGATGTAGACGTAGCGTCCGTCTGGAGACATCAGCGACGTATGCACGACTGCGCGCAATTCTTGCGGCAGCATATAACTCGCGATGACTTCCATGGTCTCGGCGTCACCGACGACGATCTGATTGCTGGTCGGTGAGACATAGCCTTCGAAGAGAATCGATGGCGAGCTCGTCGTGCCGACATTCTCATAGAAATACGTCTTGCCGGGCTGCGGCTGAAACTTCGGCTCACCTGGGTCGAACGTCGCGACTACCTCGGTCTGATAGTGGCTTTCTACACTTCCCTCCACAGCACGTCGCGTCCAGGTTGCCTGTACGGATTCGAAGGTCTCGATAGCTTCGACCTGCAGATCGCGGTCGGTCTTGGCGAACTCGAGTTGCTCGGCCTGATTTGCCTTGACGGTCGCTAACGCCGTTCGCCATTGACCGGGCAGGTCCGCATCCAGCGGCAGGCCGGCCAGTGTGCGGATATACATGGAGATCGCGACGAGATCTTCGTCGCTGGGATCCATCTCCGAGACGATGACGCCCATGACGGGGTTGCTCTCGAGTTGATCGAAAATGTCGACCGGCGTCGGTCCAAAGCGCAACGACGGCCCGACGAGACCTTCGCCGGTTTCGGCATGACAGACTCGGCAACCGATATCGGCGTGGAACAGTTCCTGGCCGCGTTCGACGAGGGCGTCAACCGATCCCTGACCGGCTGCAGTCCCGCAGATCAGGGCGCTGGAGACAAGGCTGAGAGTCAGGGAGAGGCTATGGAATCGGGTTCTCATTGGGTATCGCCCTCGGGATTCTAGCTGAATCAACTATGAAGCGCATCTTACTCCAGCTCCCGAGGGGCGGTCATGCGCATTGGCTAGATAGCCCCCTGGAGGGGCTATCTAGCTGGCCGCAGGGTTTCATTTCCGGCCGCGTGCGCTAAGCTTTCGGATGAACTTGGCGAACTAACAGAGGATGGGGCGTATGGCTTTCATTTGTCGCGCGGCTACGAGACTCAGCGCAGCACTGGTCTTGATGATCGGAATTGCCGCTCCAGCAGGGGTGTCTGCGGAGACGATAGCGATGATCGGCACCGGGGAAGTCAGTAGCGCACTCGGGCCACGTCTCGCGAGCCTCGGCCACGAAATCGTCTATGGTTCCCGCTCACCGGCGCGTGAGGACGTTCAGGCGCTCGTCGCCGCCACCGGGACGCGGGCGTCGGCGACGACACCTGCGGAGGCGGCGCGGCAGGCGGACATCGTCGTGATCGGGTTGCCCTGGGATGTTGCCGAAGAAGTTGTCCGCGGTCTGGGCGATCTCTCCGGGAAGATTATTATCGATCCGATCAATCCGCGGATCGTCGATGAAGACGGTTTCGCGGACTATCCTACCTATACCTCAAACGCAGAGCGTATCCAGAATCTGGCGCCCGCCGCCAGGGTCGTCAAAGCATTCAATACGATCAGTGCGAATACGATGATCGATCCCGATATTCTTGGCCATCCAGTCACAATTCCGCTGGTCGGGAACGACGCGGAAGCGAAGGCTGTCGTAGCAGAACTCTGCCAGGCATTGGGATTCGAGACGCTGGACTTCGGCCCCGTCCGTTATGCGCACATCCTCGAGGGCCTGTATCTGTTGCGAGCCAATTCCAGACTCTACGATCAGTTCTTCGAGTGGAGTTATCTCGAGGGGCCTGAGCGCTAGCAGGCTGCTAGATCACACGGCCGTTATTCAGTATTCCGCTCGGGTCCAGCGCGCGTTTCAGGCGACGCATCAGCTCCAATTCTTCGTCACTGCGTGAGTAGTGAAGATACTCGCGTTTGAGTGTGCCGATGCCGTGCTCCGCCGACACGGACCCCTGGAAGTCGCCGGTGATTTGATAGACCGTGGCCAGGATTATGTCGATGTCGCTCTCGATGCCGGTCGTAATGAACAGGTGCAGGTTGTTATCGCCAACGTGACCGAAAACGAGGTTCGTTGCGGAGTCGAATTGATCGTCAAGCGCTCTGTCGACCTGGTCGA
>CAUZMW010000019.1:0-31325 GCA_963581225.1 Gammaproteobacteria bacterium | reverse complement strand
ATAAAGAAAGCAATTTCCAAGGAGGGCGTCACAACTGAATTTAAAGAGAAAACGTTTTACTGGCCTAACGATAGCGAGCCTGAATGCATATAGCCGGTCAGTGTCTGAAGCACTTCCTCACGACTGGCAATCCGCTCCTGCACCACCGCTGCATCGGCCTTCTGCTGTAGCTCTACCACTGTAGTGGCGACGTTGGGGTTATCCATTAACCGACTCGCTTCTCGCCTGATGCTGTTGTCGTTCATCTTGAGCGTATTGTAGGCCGCTCGATAGGCATCGGCCTGACTCTTACCTAGCACTACTTCACGGGCGAATTGATGTTGTTTGGGGGTCATCTACTCTTCCTCAATGATCTGAAAGTCCCTTATCACTGCCACCTCTTTCTCTCCATCAGGCTTTATGAAAGCGCATTTCCCATCGGGAGAGTCATCTTTCCATTCACCAATAAACTGAAACCCGTCCGCAGTAAATAAAGTACCTTGGCCGTTCTGTTTATTATCCCGCCACTCGCCAACGTAGTGATCGCCATCCCTCCACTCACCCTCGTATTGTTCTCCGCTGGCGAAGGTATAGGTACCGTGGCCATGCATTTGTCCATCCCTGTACTCACCGACGTAATCATGATCATTAAGGAGGGAGTAGTGCCCTTTAGAGCGATATCGGCTCTGAAGTTCACCGACACGCTTTGCTTCCATAGCAAAAAGGGGTAAGGACAGTTGGTTGTCAGGGCCGTCTTTATCCACAGAGATGCTGCTAATTTCCTCAACTAAATGATGGGCGTGCTTCCATTAGAACATTCCCTTATATTCAGGGTAATGGAATGGATGGGAGTCAGGAGCTCTACATGGTTGGAACCAAGCCATCAAGTTTAGCTAAAGCCTTCTGGCTGGTACTGACAAGTTAACTATTTTCGTGCCGAAAAATGGGCATTTAGTGCGACACACAACTTAAAAATAGTATCGAAGTGGGCGCTACCGTCGAAATATGGGGCGAAACGCGCTGAATCCGGTAGCGTCGGCCCAAGTCTACGAGTTAACTTGTCAATACCGACATGAGGGATCTCGGGGGAGTTCGATCCGGGCAGATTTCAGCTAATTTTCGGTTACCTGTGACCGTGAACCAGGTAGAATTTGGCCAAGACACCTTTTGGGGGGAGCCTAGTGTCATTCTTCGACGAACTTCGTCGCCGACTAAATCGGCTGCTGTTGAGCCTGATCAGGAATACGCAGAATGTCTAGAGTTCTGTTTCGCCGCCTACTATCGGTTGTCTCATTGTCTCTGTGCGCAAACTTCGTGACCTTAACGTCGGCTGGATCGCACGAGATTCCCAACGACATTACGATCCACACGCTGATCAAGCCGGAGAGCGGCCGGCTGCGCGTTCTCGTACGCCTACCGCTCGAAGCGATGCGAGACATTAACTTCCCGCTGATCGGCCCCGGCTATCTTGATCTGTCCCGGTCCGATCCGCAGCTTCGCGACGCTGCGACGCTGTGGGTCGCCAATGACATCTTCATCTACGAAGATCAGAAACCACTCGCAGACCTTCGCGTTGTTGCGGTACGCGCCTCGATTCCGTCCGATCGATCCTTCCAGTCCTACGATTCCGCTCTTGCACACGTTCTTGGACCGCCGCTGCCACCGGGGACCGCCCTCGTCTGGCAGCAGGCCCTTATGGACGTCCTGCTAGAGGTTCCCATTCAGTCGGAACAATCGAAGTTCTCCGTCAGCAGCAACTTTAACCGTCTCGGGCTCAGCGTGAGTCACCTGATTCGTTATCTGGCTGCCGATGGCTCAATACGGTCCTATGCGACCGACGGCAACGCAGAGTTTCTGCCGTTGGATCCCAATTCATTCCAGGCTGCGACTCGATTCTTCCGTCAGGGCTTTCTTCATATACCGGATGGAACCGATCACATTCTGTTTCTGTTGTGCCTCGTCATTCCACTGCGCCGTAGCTTAGGATCGTTGGTCGGAGTCGTGACCGCATTCACCGTAGCGCACTCAGTTACGCTGGCGGTGTCAGCACTCGGGGCGGTGCCTGGCTTTCTCTCGTTCCCCCCATTGGTAGAGATGCTGATTGCCGTATCGATCCTTTATCTTGCTGTTCAGAATGCGATTGGAATCCGGCTCCGTGCAAGCTGGGTAGTCGCATTCGGTTTCGGCCTCGTCCACGGCTTCGGATTCTCGTTCGCTCTGCAGGATACGCTGCAGTTTGCCGGCGATCATCTTGTCATGGCGCTGCTTTCTTTCAATCTGGGAGTCGAGTTTGGCCAGTTGATGATACTGGCAGCGCTCGTCCCGGCCTTGAATTTTCTGTTTCGCTATGGCGTTGAGGAACGTATCGGAACGATCCTGGTTTCAGTCATCGTCGCACATACAGCGTGGCACTGGATGCTGGATCGTCACGCAGCCTGGCAGGCGTACGACGCGCGATGGACTGACGTGTTACAAGCCTTGCTGATGGGCGAGCTGCGCTGGTTGCTCGTCGTACTCGTTGCTGGAACGACCGCTGTGTTCTGGCAACGCACAAATTTCATTCCGATATCCGGATGGCCTTCTCACCGATCTCAGGCTAAACGTTAACGAAATAAGTATTGCTGTTCACACGAACAAAACATTAGAGAAGCGAGGTTAAGATGCTAGACAAAATCCACATACGACAATTAGCCCAAAAAACTGCGGCGTTCGCGACGATATCGCTCGCCGCCATACTAACAGCGTGCATCGGTGACGCTACAAGTCAGTCGGCGTCTGATGGCGGCAACGAGCAACTCGCGCCAATATTCGAGGTCGATCCGTTCTGGCCGAAGCCACTTCCGAACCATTGGATCATCGGCTCGGCAATCGGTGTATCCGTCGATTCCCGCGATCACGTATGGATCATTCATCGTCAAGGCTCGTTGAACGAACGAACGGAGATGAGTGCCGGGACGAACCCGCCGACCGGTGAGTGCTGCGTTCCTGCGCCGCCCGTTCTGGAATTCGATCCTGAAGGCAATCTGGTGAATTCTTGGGGTGGGCCGGGTGAGGGCTACGACTGGCCTGAGTCCAACCACGGCATAACCGTGGATCATATGGACAACATATGGATCGGCGGCAACGGCATGACCGACGCACACATATTGAAGTTCACGCGCGCAGGTCAGTTGCTGATGCAGCTGGGAGCACCGGGCGCATCCGGCGGCAGCCACGACACGGAGAACTTCGGCCGTGTCGCGGAGATTTCTTTCGATTCGGACGCCAACGAGGCCTATGTCGCCGACGGCTACGGGAACAAACGCGTTGCAGTGCTGGACATGGACACGGGCGAGTTGAAGCGTTACTGGGGCGCGTACGGCAATCGGCCTGATGACACCGATCTGGGTCCCTACGACCCCGATGCGCCTTTGGCTCAGCAGTTCCGCAACCCCGTCCACTGCGCCGAGCCGTCCAATGACGGCCTGGTTTATGTATGCGATCGGCCGAACGACCGCGTGCAGGTCTTCCGCAAGGATGGCACGTTCGTCTCCGAGGTGCGGGTAGCGCCGAGGACGTTGGGGGACGGCTCCGTATGGGATATTGCCTTCTCGAAGGATCCGGAGCAGACCTATATCTATCTTGCTGACGGTAAGAATGCGCGCGTCTACATCATTCTTCGCGAGTCCATGGAGATTCTAACGACCTTCGGGGATGGTGGGCGTCAGCCCGGCCAGTTTTTTGCCGTGCACAACGTTGCGACCGACTCCCTCGGAAATCTTTATACAACTGAGACCTACGAAGGCAAACGCCTTCAAAAGTTCGTATATCGCGGTCTGGGTCCTGTAACTGCCGAGCACCAGGGCGTGCTTTGGCCGCAAGGCAACTAATTGGTTTGCGGTGAGCGGAACCGATGTTAACGATAAGCGAATGTCCGCTCTTGGTCGAAAGCAGACGGTCTCGAGGAGGTCTTCCACAGAAACGGTCAATTAGAGAGGAGAGGAAACTGCAATGAAAACGGGAGAGCAGACGGTTTCTGGGAGGGGTTCTACGGCAACGGCTTGGTCGTGTAACGTTCGACCTCCTCATGCGAGAGTGAGCGGAGCCGCCAGGGATGATTCCTTGTCTCGCCGCGGCAGAGTTCGTTAAGATTGGCACACTGAGCGGCTGGCTGGATCTTCTAAGGAGTGCTAAACATGCTCAATCGCCTGCTGGTTGTGTTCGTCGCCCTGTTGTGCGCAGCGTTCACCTTTCCGGTGAACTCGCTGGCCCAGACAAGTTCTTCCCCCGCGCAGGATTGGCCCGATACCAACCCGACTCGCACCACAACGCAGAATGGGGAAAGAGCTGTCCCTGTGCGCGACATTTCCGGACTGTGGTCCGGGCTGTGGGGCGCGAGGCTGGGAAATCAGGCCAAAGGCGTCCAATTGCACCCAAACGATGGAACGCCGGCCAATCAGCCGCCCTACACTCCCCTTGGCCTCCAGCTCTTCAAGACCCACAAGCCTCTGGAGGGCTACGATGAGGTCCCTCCGGCTGAGAATAATGATCCGAGGGTTCGATGCGAGCCACTGGGGTTCCCGCGCATGAATCATTACAATCTCGGTGTCCGAATCTATCAGGACGAATTCAACGTGGCCATGCTCTACCAGTACGACTACCGCTGGCGGATCATCTGGACCGACGGTCGATCTCTCCCCGAAGTGCTGGATGGCGGCGTGGAAGTGAATGGCGGCGACTACCGCGAACAACGCTGGTACGGGTACTCCGTCGCCGAGTGGGTCGATGATTACACGCTGGAGGTCCAGACCGTCGGAGCGATGCCGGATGACCGCGTTTGGCTCGATAATGCTGGCCGCCCCATCAGCGACCACGTCAAGGTCACCGAAACCCTGAAGCGCCTGGACTATGACACCTTGGAATGGTCAGAGACGATCGAAGATCCCAAACTCTACACAAGACCGTGGCAGACCATGAAGCTCCAACTGGCTTTGCAGGATCCGCGAGTCGACGTCCTGACGCGCTACTGCTCGCCCCGGGAAGTCGAAATCTATAATGAGATGTTCGGCGATTCCGCAAGCGCACCGTAGTCCGGAGGGGGTCTCAGACCGGGGCACGAAAAGACCGCTCGGCGGAGCTGCGGCTCATAGAACGGAGGGACGCACAATGAGAAATAGACTGGCCATGGTGTTTGCGGTCGTGCTTGGGCTTTCGGTTTCGGCTCCCCTCTTCGCCCATCACGGCGGCACGACGCTCTACACCGATAGGACGGTTAGGTTGGAAGGATCTGTCAAGATCTGGTATTGGGCCAACCCCCACGTTTTGCTGACGATTACCGTCACAGGGGACGACGGCCAAGCGGTGGACTGGGTTTTCGAATTGCAAGCTCCGAATACAATCCATCCTCTGGGCTTTCGCAAGAATCTCCTAGAGCCCGGGGATGAGGTTACCGTCGATTTGCAGCCGACGAAGAACGGCAATCCCAACGGCCGTCTCACTCGGCTTGTGCTCGCCGATGGTACAGAGCTAGACCCGCAGAGTTTCCGCAGTGGGGGCAGCGGCGACGAAGCCCAGTAACGGCCACAGGTCTGTCCTTTCTTCTCTTCCTCTCTTTATAGCTCGGGGTGTCTTGATGCCTTCGGGCCGGACCGTACGTGCCGGAGAACGCTGTGTTGATGGCCGAAGTGGGCCTAATCGAACAAGGGCTGCTCAATCGGCAGCCCTCGTATATATCGCTGGTAGCGGGGCTCGATTCGGCAATTACTTGCGGCCTGATTCTGTTGGTATCTGCCTGCTGACAGTACCGAAGAAGTAACCGAGGCATAAATAGGGTATTGACAAGTTAACTATTTTCTTGCCGAAAAGTGGGTATTTTAGTGCGGTGTATAACTCAAAACAGTATCGGAGTGGGTGCTGCTGTCGACAAGTGGGGCGATACGCGCTGTATTGGGTAGCGTCGGCCCACGTCTACGAGTTAACTTGTCAATACCGTGCGGGGGCAATGTTCTGTGAATCGCTCGGACCGGTGCTTACCGTCGGCTTCGTCCAGCGTATGGTGCCTCGCAGGTTGTTCGCGGCAGTTCCAGCCTGTGACAGTGTAAGTGCGTACGTCTGATGATCTCCGGGCGCCATGCGCGAGACTCCCCAGACGGCCACGTCGGCGTTGGCCTGCTCATCGCGGCGGACTCCTTGATACCCCGCGCCGCTCGCCGTCACCACGGTCGCCCCGGCTGGCACGACGAGCGTTACGGTCACATCCTCGGCCGTTAGGCCTGTGCCCTCGAGCCCCGTGTTATCCACATCCAACGTATAAACCACGCCATCGGTCGACGGTACTCCAGCGCTCAGCTGCCCATGCATCCGGGCGCGAAATCCCAGGCCGACAAGATACGTCCACACGTCCTGCAACATCGATTCCGGTAGGCGAGAGGGGGAGAAATTGCCCATCGCCAGGCGCTCGAAAGGCGGCTCGCCAAGGCGGGCACGGGTCGCCGGATAGACGGCAGTATGCGCGTAGAGAATCCCCTTGAACCACTCGAAATTTGCATTGATTGCGCCCATCACGCCGCGTCCAGTGTTGAACTGCGGATGGTGGCACTGTGTGCACCCGGAGGTCGTCGCGACCGCGAGCCCGCGCGAGGCCCCTGCCGGCACCGGGCGTCTCCAGGGTCCCGGCTCTTCGACGCTCGGCAGACTGTCGAAGTACGCGATCAGATCGATCAATTCCTGGTCGCTGATGTGTGGCTCGGAGAAGGCGGGCATAATTCCCCACGGTTTCCGGACAGCGTATATGAACTGCGCACGGGTCAGGTTGCGCCCTGCCAAGTCGGGCCCGAAGCCGCCTTCACCGTTGACGCCGTGACATTCCCGGCACTCGACGTGCTCGGTCTCCAGCCAAAGAATCTTTCCCCTCTCGGGATCACCGGCGGGCTGTGGCGAGGCTCGTTGAGAGAGCAGTAGTAGAAACACGACCACGAGAAGAAAGCGCATCGTCATGGTGGAAGACCCCCCCTTTCTCCAATCGACTTGCAGAAGCGCAGGGACCTTAGCATCAGATTCAATCTTTGACAAAGCCGGAGCCGACTGGAGAAGATGCGCCGGCAGGCGCTTTGGTTACCTGGCACTCCCAACGAATCGGATACCGTCAGAGGGACCCTGTAGACGTGCCAGAGCACGGTACAGGAACGACGTGGGACTCGAGAATGAGGGTGCGGATGTCCTGATTGTTCTTCGTAGACAACGCGGTACGTGGATCGTATAGTCTCGATGACCGGCGGAAGGACACGCAAATAGATCAAGGAGTGCTAAGAGGATGAAGCTGCGTTTTCTGGCGGCATTCGCCGTCATGTCGGCCGTTCTGGCCCTGCCGGCCACGGCTCACCACTCGTTCAATGTCTTCTTCGATATGTCCCGCACCATTGAGATCGAGGGCGTCGTGACGTCCTTCAGGCTGGTCAATCCGCATGCTGAAATGATGATTGACGTGCCGGGTGCCGGGGGGGAAGCGGTTACCTGGCGTATCACAGCCAGAACAGGGCCGGCCGAGGCTAGGGAGGAGGGATGGATACCTGAGGACTTCATCGGCAAGCAAGTCAAGGTCGAAGGCAATCCGACGCGGAGAGAGGGCGGATCGGCCATGTCTGCGGGCGTGGTCACGTTCGCGGATGACGGCAGGGTTGTGTGCCTTGGCGGCTGCCCCGGTGGTCCTGAGATCCGGTAGTGCGCAAGTCCGGTGATTCCGACAAGGGGAGCGTGATGGAAGGTACTCGACTCCCGATGATCTCCGCCATTCTGGCGCTCGTGACGGCCAGCATGGCGGCGGGCCTGGCGGCTCAGACCGACGATGAGGCCGATAAGATCTTTCCGTTCCTGGGAGCCTGGGATTCGGACGTCTCCAGTCCTGACGGTCAGGATAGAGGCAACTGCGGTGGGCACTTGGGAGATTACGGCGAGGATTTGGTGAACTGTTCGATGCCAGCGGGTCGACTTCCCCTGAACTCACGAGCGGAAGCGTGGCTGGTTTACAGGGATCAGCTCCAGTCGACGACCCAGGCCGACTGTGCTCAGATCGGATTTCCGGCCATCTTAGGGGAGCCTTTCTTCATCTCCGGCCGCCCGGGTCGGCTCCTCATGGAACATCCCAGCAATCCGTGGCACATTTCGCGCACCGTCTGGATGAACGGAACGGGTCCTCAGCCGTTGCCGGGAGAACTCTTTCAGCACGGTATCTCGCGTGGGCACTTCGACGGCGACGACTTGGTGATCGAGACCACCCATTTCACGTTCGACCCTGACGGCATGGACGACCACCTCCGCTTGGCGTCTTCTGTGCGGAAGAAGATAACCCAGCGCTATTCTCTGATCGACGACGACAATCTGAGACTAATCATCACTCTGGAAGACCCTACCTTCTTGACGAGACCGTTTACCTACGCGTTCGTGTTCGCCAAGGCCGGAACCGACGGTCCTCGTCAGCGGTGGGTAAACTGCGATGCCGAATCTGCGCGGCGCGAACAGCAATACGCGTATCCCGGAGACAAGTACCCTGACGGTCGGCAATAAGGGAGAAACACTGATGACGCGCTACTTGGTGCCATTCTGTGCTGTTTTACTTGTGGCAGGCTCGCTGGTCACGGACGTGAACGCTCAGCCCGCTGCGGTGCAGAGGCATCTGGACGCCGCTCGGGCCGCCGTTGATCCGTCGGTCGCGAATCCGAACAGGCCCTACGAGGCGTTCGACGCACTGCTCGATCAGGTATGTAGGGAACCGACTCTGCCGGACACGATGCGGATGAATGATCGCTCGGCCATCGTGCCGCGCGAGGAGTGGTTCACGTACCCGCTAGACGTCTTCGATAATCTCACCTTCATCGGGACCCAGACGGCCGGAGTATGGGCCATCAGCTCGTCGGAGGGCATCATCATCGTTGACGCCAGCTTCCATTACTCCAGCGAGGAGCTGGTGCTCGGAGTGCTGAATTTCGGTCTCGACCCGAACGACATCAAGTACATCGTCGTCACTCACGCCCATGATGATCGTTACTGGGGAGCCAAGGCCCTTCAGGATACGTATCCCGACGCGCGCGTGGCCATGTCCGCCGCCGACTGGGATGTCGTGGCACAGGACAACTCGCCGGCGGAGTTCAAGCCCCGCAGGGACATGGTCATCACTGATGGTCAGGCGATCACGCTCGGCGACGTGACCGTAACGCTATACATCACGCCAGGTCACACGCCGGGGACGGTGTCGGTGATCATTGATGGGCTCACCAACGAGAAGAGCGTGGCGTCGGACGACGAGCGGCACGTCGCCAGCATTTGGGGTGGGACCGATCCGAGCATTGGGCGCAATGGCGTGGAGTACTATCCAGACGGTGAGACGATGATGAGAACGCACATCGAGTCACTAGAACGCTTCATCAATTTTGGAAGAAGGGCTGGCGTCGATGTGATCCTGTCGCCCACGTTGCGTCATGCCAATATGGCCGAGAAGATGCGGTATTGGAGAATGGCGAATCCCGATCACTCGCGCGGCGCCAATATTGGGAACCAACTCGCCAGCGAGGCTCATCCCTTTGTCAGTACGGCGGCGGTCTCGCGCTACAATCAGATTCTTCTGAACTGCTACGAAGCTCAGTTGGCGTGGAGAATGGGCTCGTAGTTCGTAATGGGGTCGCTTGTGCCGAATCGCCGGATCCAGGAGGAGGCAACATGTCATTTCATAGTGGTGCGTCTCTGAGGCTGACGTGCCTCGCAGCCGTGGGCGTGCTGATCAGCACTTCCGCGCTCGCGCAGGGTGGCGGTCAGGAACGAGCTTCGCCGCCCGCCAGTTTCACTGCCACGTTCATCCCTGGTATCGTCGCTGCCGGAACGAAGATCGAGCTCGTCGCGAGCGGACTCGGACGGACCGAAGGCCCTGTAGCGATGCAGGACGGAAGCATGCTGGTCAGCAGCTCGAACAGCATCCTCAAGGTTGACTCGTCCGATAACGTCTCGACGTTCATCGAGGATTCCAACCGGACCAACGCGATGGGATGGGACCAACGGGAGCGTCTCATTTCTGTGCAGCGCGCGCGAGGTAACGAAAAGCTCAGTGTGCTGTATCCCGCCGAGCAGGTGACAACGCTCGCGGACAACTACCAGGGCCAGCCGTTTATTTCGCTGAATGATCTGGCGCTCGACAAGCGCGGAGGCGTTTACTTCACGGATACGCAGGGGATTTATTATCTGCCTCCGGGCGGAAGCGTCACCAAGATCATCGATGAGGTCCCCAGACCGAACGGCCTCGTCTTGAGTCCCGATGAAAGAACGCTCTACGTCCACAACAAGGACGGCGTGTATATGCTGGCCTTCGACGTGGCGCCGGACGGGACGATATCCAACCGCCGCAACTTTGCCAGGTACAAGAGCGTTCGGATTCCCGGGCACGCTGACCCGTCGTGGGATGAGGACAACGGCGCAGACGGCATGGCGGTCGATAGCGAGGGACGTGTCTATGCGGCGACCAACTCCGGAGTGGAAGTCTTCAGTCCGCGCGGGGAACTGCTCGGCGACATGCCCGTCCAGTGGGGCGCTGAAAACGACAGAATCCGAAAACCGCAAAACGTCGCCTTTGGTGGGCCGGATCGAAGGACCCTCTACATCGTGGGCTCGGGGACGATCTTCAAGGTGCGAACGCTGTCGCAGGGCCCACAGCGCCCCACCAAGTAGGGATCCGGAAACGGCCCGACGTTAGGCGTTGAACAGGTTGACGTCTTCAGGCGAGCATAAGCTCTGCCGGGTAGAGTGCAAGGAACAGACGGGGAGCAGATAATGCGAAGAACGTGCACGGGCATCATCGCGGTGTTAGTGGGCGTGCTGTTGCTGCCGGCGCTGGCTGCCGCGCAAAGCGATGCGCCACTTTCGCCGTGGAAGTACTATCCGGAGGAGGCGAGGACCAACGCGGGACCGGGTGGGCCCGCGCCGGTGCGCGATCTTACCGGCACATGGCTAGGAGAGTCATCTGGCGGGGGTGTTCCGAGGCTCGTCCGTCCCGAGAGTCCGCCACCGCTGACACCGTTGGGCCAACAGTTGTTCGACCAGAGAATAGTGGAAGGCGCGGGCGTCTCGGTTGCCGACACGAACGATCCGCATTACCGATACTGCGATCCGTTTGGGTTCCCTCGGAACATGAACGACCAAATTCGTTCGATGACGATCACGACGCTGCCGGACCGGACCTTCGTCTTGCTCAAGTTCATGAATATCTGGCGTGAGATCTGGATGGACGGGCGGGATCTGCCTACCAAGTTCAGTGGCAGGGGGGCCGACGTCTATGATCCGACGTACAACGGCTACTCGGTGGGTTACTGGGAGGACGACTACACCTTCGTCGTGGAGACGACCGGGATGGCTGCGGAGGAGACCTGGGCCACTGAGACCGGTTATCCCCACAGCGTCGATGCGGTCGTGACAGAGCGATTTCACCGGTCCAGCAAGAACGATCTGACGGTGACGACGACCATGGTTGACCCGACGCTCTACACTAGACCGGTCGAGATGGGAGAAGTGTATTTCCGGTGGTCGCCGCGCCAGACGTTCTTTGACTTTTCCTGCGTACCGTCGTCGGTGCAGCGGTATTTAGAAGAGATGGCCGATCCCGCCGGTACCGGCAATTCCGATGCGGCACCTTAGCGCGAGTCAGGATCGCCAGCGGATATGATTTCTGGAGGTCGATGATGAAAACGAAAATGATGATGGTGGTCCCGTTCGCCGGACTCGCTGCGATGGCCAGTTCGTCGTTCGCGCATCACAGTGCGTCGGCGTTCGACATGAGCGCGCCGGTCGTGCTGAAGGGCGCCGTGGTGACGGAATTCCTTTGGATCAATCCTCATCCGCTCATCAAGGCGGAGTACACGGACGAACAGGGTAACCTCCAGAATTGGACGATGGAGATGGGCAGTACGGTGTCCGCTCAGCTCGTCGGGTGGACCAGAACGGCGCTTCTGCCTGGCGACGTCGTCACGCTGTACGTCTGGTCGGCCAAGTCGGGCGCACTTGTTGGACGCTTCAACAAGGTCGAGTTTGACGACGGGACTGTGTTGCGTGATTCCCAGCGTGGCGCCGATGACGGAGGGCGATCCGACGCGGGCTTGCGCCAGTAACCCAGTCGTGGTCGGCACCCGGAGTACGTCTTCACGTACAAAGGGCACCGGCTGATCCGGATGAAGACGGCCGCCTGGAAGACGGCCCGCCAGCGCGTGAAGCTCGGCCAGGTGCGGGTTCACGATCTGAAGCACACCTAAGGCCATTGGCTGAGGGCCGCCGGCGTGCACTTCGAGGACCGCCAGGGGTACTGACAAGTTAACTATTTTCGTGCCGAAAAATAGGTATTTAGTGCGACGCACAACTTAAAATAGTATCGGAGTGGGCGCTACCGTCGAAATATGGGGCGAAACGCGCTGAATCCGGTAGCGTCGGCCCACGTCTACGAGTTAACTTGTCAATACCCGTCTTACAGAGGCAGCCCGATCGGCAACACCGTCCCGTTTACCGTTAGCTCCCCATTGACGAACGAGAGCTCGCTGCTATAGCCGCTGTCGGATTCCTCGATTAGCCCTTGAGCGACCAACCCTAATAGCATCCCCAGGGCCTGCGACTGCGTCAAGACGTCGAGATCCGCTTCGGGCAATTCGTTGCCCGCCTGCGCTGCGCCGGAACGCAACTGATACTTCACCGCTTCCGCCGCGAGTGTCCGCGCGATCTCCATCGACAGATCCAGATGGCCCTCGACCGAGATGGCCGCGAACAGGACGCGCCGGGCGAACATGTTGAAGGCGTCCCTCTCGGGAAGGCTGCTCGCGTCGACATCGAGCCGGATACTGGCCTGGAACGGCTGCTCGTTCCAGAGAAACTTGACCGGCCCGATCTCGATAGTCGGTGAGGTGGCGAGCGTCAGATAGAGCATATCCTGGATACCCGGAAACAGCGGTGGCGCGGTCCGCGGTGATTCGGCGACCAGTCGGCTGTATTCGTAAATCGCTTCGAGCGCTTCGCGAGAAAAGTCGGTCAAGGCTAGCTCGGCGCGTGCATCGGCTAGATCGAGACCATCGACGTCGGTAAGAGAACCGATATAGTAGCTGCCTTCGATCGACACCAATTCACCGCTGGCATCGATGGCGGTAGTGAACTCCATGCCGGCGTCAGTCAACTCGATGTCGAGCGGGCCTTCCGGACCGACGCCGTTGACACGAACCAGCCCGACCTCAGTTACGAGATCGCCGAGCCACAGAATGGGTGAGAAACCCGTGACGTCGGCCTTCATTAGAAATTTCTCGACGGATGCTGAGCCGAGGCCGGGCGCGGTCGCGCGTAGAAACTCGATGCCGCCTTCCGACGCGATGTGGCGGTCCGCAAAGTCGTAACTGCCCTCGGCGGTAAATCCGGAGAAGCTGATCTGTGCGCGATCGTCTTCGACTTCGATAGCGGGAACGTCACCGGTAAAGTTAGCGGCGCCGGTAACACCCAGCAGCGTGTGTACTTCGAAGAGATAGGGGATGTCCCATGTGTCGAGAATCCCGGCTAAGCCTTCGGTCTCCGGATCGATCCGGATGACCGAACTGAGGATGCCTATCTTAAGGCCGTCGACGAACATGACCGGGCCGTGACCGATCTCTGCGACGAGCGGCATTGACTGGCTCAGGAACGACTGAAGCATCATCGCGGTTAGCGCCGTGGCCGCGTCGTCGCCCTGACTGGCGACTGCGGCGGTGATCCGCTCGACGAAGTCCTCGCCCAGGCTCGCGCGGAGTTTAGCGGTGCTGCTGAACCAGCCGCCTTTGTATTCGACGACTTCGAAGCTATAGGCGCTATCCGTCATGGTCTCGAGCCGTTCCGCCTGCGCCATGATGCGTTGTTCGGTGAGCGAGCCGATCACGGGCGGGATCCCCACCAGCGCCGCAAGGACGATCGCGGCGATGACAACGGTGAGCTTATTCATGGTCGGTTCCTAACGAGTGAGCAGACATCAATACAGGAACGGCGGTTGCGAAATGGCGCGTCGGCCGTTCACGACGAGGACGACGGGCAAGCGAAAGTTTTCGCCGCGGAACGGCGGTGTGATCGAGGTAATCCACAGGCGGCCGATGCCGGGCTGGTCGGCGCGCAGCGTGTGGCCGTCGGCCGTAAACAGTTCGAGGCCGATCAGGTCGTCGGGGACCTCGAGTTCGATCGTCAACGGGACTCGCTCGACGAACGCATTGTTCCGGCCGTACGCGCGGACGACGAGATCGCGCAGCGAGTAGATCTCGCCCATCTCGAGTTCGACCTTGACGGGCTCGATTTCGAGACGGTTGACTCGTAGCCCGAGCGCAGCGCCGATAGCCGGTCCCGTGCCTTCATAGGCCTGAACGTCGAACGCGGCCCCATCCTCGCGCTCTTCTTGAGTAGACGAATAGGCCTGGCCGATCAGGGTGGTGATGATCTCTGCCGCAGCCGGGGTCGCGAGCAGGAAGAGGGCTAAAAAAACCAGTCTGGGCAACGCGTTGAGCTCCTGTAGGCGGGCGAGATCAGACGGAACTCCCGCCGAGAACACGAGTCTAGACCATCGGGTGAATTTAGACGATGACAGGGCCTGGAATTAGTCGCCCGGTGCCCCCATGTAGGGCATTCGAGAACATCGAAAAAAGGAGAACAACATGGCAGGCACGGACACGTTAGCGGCAACGGACGGCAACTTCGACGAAGAGGTGCTGCAATCAGAACTGCCGGTCCTGGTGGATTTCTGGGCGGAGTGGTGTGGTCCCTGCAAGATGATCGGCCCGCTCGTCGACAGTCTGGCGACCGACTATCAGGGCAAGGTCAAGGTCATGAAGCTCGACGTGGATGCGAACCCGGAGATCGCAACCCGCTACAGCGTGCGTAGTATCCCGACGATCATGGTATTCAAGGGTGGCGAGCTCGTAGAGACTGCCGTGGGTGTCAGACTCAGACCGGCGCTCGAGAAACTACTCGAACCTCATGTCTAACAGGGCCTCCAGGGGTCAACGCACGGTGCCGCCGCTGCGTTGTCTAACTATATAATGAGAGACCGCTTGCACTGCGTTTACGTGAATAAGGGGTAGATCATGAAACAAGCGATAACGGCATTAGCCTGTTTATTGGCCTTGATGTTTGGGATGACGGCTGTGGCACAGGACGATGCCATCGATATCGACGCGGTTGCTTCCGCGGCAACGGTGGACGACGTCGACCGAGAGGGTGAGCGTTGCATCAATACGTCCCGGATCCGCAATACCCATGTCGTCGATGACAAGACCATTTTGTTTTACATGCGCGGCGGTGACATTTACCGCAACACGCTGCGTTTCGCCTGTCCCGGCCTGAAGCGCGAGAACCGTTTCTCGTACAAGGTCACGGCCAACCGGCTTTGCGGCGTTGACTCGATCAGAGTGCTGGAGAACTTCGGCGGATCTTTTACGTTCGGCATGTCGTGCGGACTCACCCAATTCTACGGTATCAGCGCGGACGAGGCGGACTTCCTGCGCTACGGTGAGCGCCATGAGCTCCAAGAAGAACCCGAGGCCGTCGACCTGCCTGACGACGAAGAGGAATAGCTAACGTTGTAGGAGCGGCCGCCTGGAGATCCTCACTCCGGCTCGCCCTCCGTCGCAACAATCATCCTGTTCGATGTCTCTCCTCGCGAGAGAAGAATCTGCCTGAACGCGCCCGCAACGTGAACCAAAACACAACGGATAGTATCTTCGCGAACGTTCGGTGCGTCGCTTCCAACAGCTCGTGCAACTCTTCATCCGCCCCGAACGGGCTCGCGATCTTGGCAAAACCGAAAAAACCGATCGCATCGCCACCGCTCCACACCGCGAGCGGGCCTGAGAACAGCATCATCAGAATGCAGAACAGCAGCGCGTAGTGCACGACGCGTGCAAGCCGAAACAATGGCCGCGTCTGATCGGCCGAGCGACCGGGGAAGCCGATGTGCAGGCGCCGAAACACTCGATACAACAGTAACGCGTAGATCGTGACGGCGACCGAGGTGTGCACGCGCACGAGAATGCCGTACTCGTCAGCGGACGTGTTCGCCGCCGTCATCTGATTACCGATAAACCACAGCATGATGACCGCGATCGCGGCGGCCCAGTGAGTCTGATCGATAGCCAGCCGTAGCCGGCACGGGCATCGTAAAGCTGCGTTCGGAAATTATCCGCGCCGCGCCAGCCGGCATCAAGCAGAGCTCTCATCCTTTATAAAACTTTAGGTCAATCAAAAGGTTTGGAGGGCGCCAGGTAGTAACTCTCGTGGTATCGTCAACCTACTCGGTGCACAGCCGTTGAGTTCAGTAGTCAGGGATAGAACTTCGAAGGAGCGCGTAATGGGACGACGAATCTCGCTACTGCTGACTGGGACGCTGGCCGGCGTCGCGATGACGGCTCAGGCTCACCACTCCTGGGGCGCGGTCTACGATGGCGGCGCGGCGATCAACGATCTTAACGCCACAATCGCGGGCTCCCACACGCGCCGTCCACACGACGCCATCATGGTCACCATCGAGAACGAACTCGGCGAACCCGAGGAATGGACGGTCCAGTGGCGTGGCGAACGTGGCGGCCGTGGCAGAGGCCGGGATGAGGGCGCCACTCAATACGATTTCAACATCGGCGATGCGGTGGTTATCGATGGCCGCTACGCGCGCTACGAAGGTTCGCGGCTCATTCAAATGACGCTGCTGACGCGTCCGGCCGACGGCATGACGATCACGGCGCGCGAAGGCCGCGGCAGACGCGGTCGAGGTAGATAGTGTAGAAACGGTCGCATCGGCGCTGTGTTTGTGGGAGCGGCCGCCTGGGCACGATCTTCCCTTCTCAGGTACACTCAGTTCGCTTGTTCCGAGCGACGAATAACAATATCGGGGGCGATATGTTTACGAACAAAGCGGACTCACTACTCCCCTCTATAGCGGCCGCGCTCTGCCTGCTGGCAACGTCGCAATCGAGCCTGGCACAAACTCGCGAAAGCGGCCCGTGGTGGCCGGGGCCGCACGGCGCGGACGACGAAGCCGGCGCGTCGAATTACGTGACGCCGCAGAAGATCCTCCAGGCGCTGGCTATTCCGACAACCGGCCAGACTTACGAGCTTGGCCAGATCTACGAGCAGGGCATGCCGCTCTATGGCGAGCGCCCGTGGTATATGAGTATTACGCCGCCACCCGAGCCGACGAGCGGCGAGGGCGGCATCGCGCTCAGCGAGTACTTCACCGGTTACATCGGTCAGTTCGGCACGCAGTTCGATGGTCTGGGCCACCAGGCCGGCAACATCGAGATGGCCGACGGTTCCTTCGAGACGGTCTTCTACAACGGCTACACCAAGGACGACCTGCTTGGCGGCAACCGCGGGCGCGACGGTCTGGAGGCGCTCGGCGTTGAGACCATGAAGCCGTTCATCACGCGCGGCATCCTCATCGACGTGGCAGGTTACAAGAACATGCAGCCGCTCCCGGCTGCCTACGAAGTGACGATGGACGACGTGCGCGGCGCGCTGGCGCGCCAGGGCATGAGCGAGGACACGATAGAGCAGGGCGACGCCGTGTTGATCAATTACGGCTGGGCCGTGAACTGGGGCAACCCCTCAAAGTACAACGACAACTATATCGGCGTTGGAGAGAACGAAGGTTCGCCCGGTATCTTCGCCGAGGTCAGCCACTGGTTGGTATCGAAAAAGATCTCGATCGTCGGTGCCGATAGCTGCTGCGTCGAAGTCAGGCCGCGACCCGGTCCGGAGAACGTGCATCGCATACTGTTCCTCGGCGAAGGCATTCCGATGGTGGAGAATATGGACCTCAGAGAACTCGCCGGCGATGAAGTCTACGAATTCCTGTTTATCACATTGCCCGAGCGATTGAAGGGCGCGACGGGATCGATGGTGAGGCCGATCGCGATTCGTTGAGGCGCTGCGGCAACGTTCGACATCAACTGAGCGACACGCTGTCGCCTGCCCGCAGACTGCCTGCCGCCCGGACAACGCCGGGCTGGCACGGTCGCGCTGCCGTATAATCCTCAACCGGTGATCTAATAGGAAAAAGAACACATGGAGACGATCAGCGACATCTCGATAATCGACTCGAACACGGCCGAGGCCATGCCGGTCGAATCCGGGTTGGAACGAACGCTTTGCAGCGAGGATCTCTGCTCCTCGAAAAACCTGACCGTCTACAAGCGAACGATCCTCGCCGGCCGGCAGTTGGATCTCCAGGCAGGCGAGGACTATCACCTCGTTTACACGATGCAGGGTTCGGCAGACAGTCTCGTGAAATTTAACGGCGAAGCTTACGTTGCCGAGGAAGGGGCGGGCGTGCTGCTCGCACCGGGCGAATCGGCTGGATTCGAAGCGACCGGGTCGGATCTGGAACTGCTGCACATGGTGACGCCGAGACCTCCGGCGGCCGTCGAGGACGGTCTACCGGGCGGCCCTGGATATTTTTTCAACAGGCGGACGCTGCGCGCGCTCAGAGACGCCAGCGGCGGCCGAGTACGCCGCTTCTGCGCTGAGTCCAGCGTCGAACTGCTCGACGGCAGCAGGCTCACTCCGACCAACGCCATTCAGGCGGGCGAGATGCACTATATCGAGGGCGGCTCATCGCCGTATCACAAGCACGAAGGCACGGAGGCCAACCCCGACGGCGCCGCGCACGTCTACATGACATTCAAGGGCCGCGGCCGGGTTGAAGTGGGGGAGACCTCGCAGGAAATCGAACCGGGTACGCTGTCCTACTTCCCGCCGGGCGTGCCGCATCGACTCCACGCCCATGGCGGCTCGCTCGACTACTTCGAGATTCAGGCCTGGCGAAGTTTCAAGACGATCGTGATGAGCGAGGAGCCGCTGGGCCTCCGGTGGTACTACGAACCGGAAACTCCGGGTGCCGACCCGGTGGAGTGGAACCAAAGCTAGACATTCGGGCTCGCCGCTGAAGAATTGCGACGAGGCTGTCGCTCCCACAGCGTTTCAGTCAGCCTTCATCTCAGCTGCCTATTTTTGTAGGAGCGGCCGCCTGGCCGAGATCTTCCGTGACGCCTACCTCTCGGCTGCCAGCGCCTGACCCTGCAACGAGTCCGGCGGATACTCGGAGAGCTCAATCCGGACGCCCTGCGGGTCGGTGATGTTCGACAGAATCGCCATCGTGCTGCCCTGCCGCGTTTCCGTCGGGCTCGCGCCGCGGGATTCGAACATCGCCTTAACGGACTCCATGCCCTCGACCTGAATGCCGAAGTGGGTGAGTCCCGCCGGCCGGTTCTCGTTCGCCGGATTCAGTTCGAGGAACGTAGTTTCGCTCACCCGCAGATAGGCAAGGCCCACCTGGCCTGCGTCGTTCGTCACGCGGAACGCCTCCTCGAAGCCCATCGTCTCCGTGTAGAAGGCAAGCGACTCGTCCATATCGTTTACCGCGACGCCGACGTGATTGAGTTGAATGACACCCTGGTTCTGACTTTGTGCGATCGCCGTTTGGATCAACAGTGCTACCACGGCCCCGCTGACGAATAGAATTAAACCGCGCATTGTTTTCTCCTTACGTTTGGTTGTTGTTTGTTGTCTATTTTATTGGACTCGAGCTTATCAAATAGTTCTTCGCATCAACGACACAATGGTCCGACTTGATACCAGTGTCGGCACCGGAAACGATCCTCGCACTGCAGTAGCTGGGCGCCGTACTCCCTAGCCTGCCAGTCTACGCGGTCGGCGAGTTGGACGACCTCCGGCTTGCTGTTGTAGCTACCACGAGCATAACCCCCGCGGCCTTCGTGATAAGCCAGGTACATCTGCTTCGGATCCCATTTAGAAATGCCCAGACTTTCGCTGCTCAGGTGGTTGTACCAGCCGATGAAATCCAGCGCGTCCTTCATATCCGAGCGGCTCTTGAACAGGCCGCCGTTCTCGTCCTGGTACTCGTCCCAGGCCGCGTCCTGGGCTTGGGCATATCCCTCCGCAGACGAGCCGCGTGGCAGGGGAATGAACAGGAACCAGTCCCGGGCCGGTTTCGCGTCGTTGACGAACGCCGACTCGTGCTTCACGAACGACATGAGAATGTGAGGCGGCGTGCCCCACCTTTCCTCGGAATCTTTCGCCGCGTCATACCATTGGGGATATTCGTCGAATATCGCGCACAGATTATCCTGAGACTGCGGCGGCGTGGAGGTACAGGCTGTTATCGCGACAACGGCTGACAGAACAAGCGCAGCGATCGCCTTGACCGAAAACATCTCTCTAGGCCTCAATGCGCAGCAGCCGCATCAGGTTGCCCCCGAGGATCATCTCTTTTTCGGAATCGCTTAAGTTGGGCGAGTCGAGGATCAGATCCATCGTGTCCGGCCACGGGTAGGGGGTGTCCGTTCCGTAGACCACCTGACTCGCACCCATTTCCGCAACCAGATGCCTTATGCCTTCTTCCGAGAACACCATCGAGTCGGCAAAAATTTGAGATCTCAAGTACTCGCTCGGCTTCTTCTGATTGATGCAGTCCGTTTCCGGGAAGCGCGCGCAGGCGACTTCCGTACGACCGAGATAAGAGGGCAGATAACCACCACCGTGCGCGCCGACGATCTTTAAGTTCGGGAAGCGATCGAGCGTCCCGTCGAACATCATGTGTGTCAGAAACAATGTCGTTTCGAACGGACCGCCGATGACGTTGTCGAGGCCGCCGCGACCGGCGAGCGTGTTCTCGGTTACGAGATTCGGCGCGCCCAACGCGGGGTGCATGAAGACCGGGACATCGAGTTCCTGGGCTTTGGCCCAGAATTCATCGAAGCGCTCGGATGAAGTGTATTCGCCGTCGACCTGGCCACCGATCGACGCGCCTCGCGCGCCGAGTTCGGTGACGGCGTACTCCAGCTGCTCGGCCGCGAGATCAGGGAAGGGCATTGCGACCGATGACAACGCAACGAAACGGTCCGGATGCTCGTTAACCCACACGGCCAGTGCCTCGTCGGCCGCCCGTACGATGCGCGTCGCCAGTGCGCGGTCTGCCGCATACCACCAGTGGCCGTTGATCGTCATGCTCAGCGCCTGATAGTCGATACCTCGGCTGTCGATCGCCTCGAGGCGGGCCGGGCCGAGCATCTGCCACTCGGGAAACGGGGCATTCGCGGCCAACGACGTTCCGGCAACAACGTCGCGGACTTCCGGAAAGACGCAGTGGGCGTGGATATCGACGGTCGTAATGCGCCGGCCGTTCAGCATGATCTCGCGGCGTGCCGACTGCGCGCCTGCGCTGAGGCCATGGCCCATCAGGTAGGCGCCGCTTGCCGCGGCCCCGACCGTCTTCAGGAAGTCTCTACGATTCGGCATAAACTATATTCCCTCGTTATTCGCAGACCCATTCGTTGGTTATTTTCTCGCAGTGATTGGGTTCGCCAGCCGAGGCTAAATTATAATGTGTATTACAATTCCGTGTCTGGGCCTGTCAACAGGGAATTGACCGTTTTTAGTGATGACTACGGCGTTGCGACGTCGGAAATCTCCACGGTGGAGTCATGCATCCAGCCGCTATCTTCATCGCCGATCGTGATGCGCACGCCGCGCCGACTGATGTCGTGCCGTCCCTCGTACCAGCGCACGACCATGCCGGTCTCCCTGAGCTGCGGCGACAGCGCTACCTGAAGCCACTCTCCCCGTCGCCCGATGATGGGTAGTATCGTACCCTGCGGGACCAGTACCAGAGGCGGATCGTTCGTGCTCGAGCCCGAGTGCACGTTCGCGTAACTCGTTTGAACCAGTGCCTGTTGCGCCGGCGCCTGGCTGAATGCCGTCGGCGCGAGGAACAGGAGCGTCGCCGTCACGACAAGCGCGCATGATGCCGCTCGCCCGCGTTGACTTGCACGCTGAATATTTCGAATCACGTGATCGGTTCGCATAATGGACAGTGAATAACGGATGTTGATGTCTGTCAAGGCGCTGCATTCGGCGCCGACCAATTGACAGCGGAACAGTTAAATTGCAATCTGCTTCGACGCATGAACGGGAGGGACAATGCGCGTGATAAAAATTCAGGGGATAGCTTTCGTTCCGCTCGGCCTTTCGGCCTGCTTAATTATAAGTGGCTGCGACAACGAGACGGCAACCGAATCGGCGCCGATGTCGACGCCGGCACCCGCGCCAACAGTGACAGCAGCTTCGACGCCGACAACACAAGCCGTCGACATGGGCGACTACGAAGTCGTTTTAAACTGGCCGAAACCGTTGCCCGACGACGACCTCTCGCATGACGGTTGGACCTGGGGGTCGGGAGCGGGAGTCTTTGCCGAGAGCCCGGATAAGGTCTGGGTCGCACAGCGCGGCGAGATCGAATTGCCGCCAGGCGCCGAGCCGTGGATCTGTGCCTGCCTGCTCGACCCGCGCCGCACGAATACTGGCAGGCGCCCTTATTCCGGCAATACCTACGACTATGAAATGCGGCGACATCACATCGTGTTCGCCGTGGATCGCGAGGGCTACGCCATCGAGGAGTGGCTCCAGCACGACGCGTACTTTACGCCGCCGCGCGGTTCGGGACTCGGCGAGGTCAGTCGCGGGCCCCACAAGATATTGCAGAATCCCTACGATCCGGAGAAGCACATCTGGGTTGTCGACGACGACAAACACGACATCAGCATCTTCACCAACGATGGTGAACTGGTGAGGACGATGGGCGAACGCGGCGTACCCGGCCGCGGCCCGAACAACTTCAACCGCCCGACCGACATCGCCTGGTTACCGGACGGCACGTTCTTCGTCGCCGACGGCTACGCCGGCACGCGCGTCGCGAAGTTCGACCCCGACGGCAACTTCATCATGGACTGGGGCCAGCCGCCGGTCGACCCGGCGAATCCCGGTCCGTACGAGATGTGGTCCGTTCACAGCATCGGCATCAGCAACGACCGGCGTCTCTTCGTCGTGGATCGCGAGCATAGCCGCATGCAGGTCTTCGACGAGAACGGCGAGTTCCTCGAGATGTGGCCCACCGGTCATAACTCACAGATCCTCGCCCACACGGTCACCTCGGACGATTTCGTCTGGGTGGCGGACTGGACGACGGACAGGTTGGTCAAGTACGACTTAAACGGCCGCTACATCCTGGACATCGGTGGACACGGCGCGCTGCCCGGCCAGTTCGATGGCGTGCACCAGATCGACGTTGATCAGGAAGGCAACCTGTACGTCACCGAGGTGGCGAATGACCGGTCACAGATGTTCCGGCCGAAGCCGGACGCCGATTCGGCGAAGCTGATTCGCCCGATGGTGGGCCGTCCCCGTATTTAGCAGCAGTTCTTTGTGGGAGCGGCCGCCCGGCCGCGATGAACGATCCGCTTTGCGCCGGCGGTGGGCTCACTCGTACTCCGCTTCCAGCGGCATCAGCGCGGCCTTGATCGTTGCGCCCCAGATCTCGTTTCCGGGGCCGTTCAGATGGAGATCGTCACGCATGTAGAGCTTCCTTTGCATGGCGCCATCTTCATCGAGCAGCGGGGTCGCGACATCGACGTAGTGTACGAGTGGGTCGGCGTCGGCGAGTTGTTGGTAGCTCTTGTTTAACCGCTGGACTCGCTCCCAGACCTCCCGGCGCACTGGACTCGGTTTCACCGAGAGCACGTAGATCCGGGTTTCCGGCAGTGCCGTATGAATCTTGTCGATGATCTCTTGCAGTTGACCAAGAATCATATTGAAAGGGATCAAACTGCCAGGCGCGGTGTCGTTGTCGCCTTCGTAGATCAGAATCGCGCGCGGTTTGTAGGCGATGGCCACCCGATCGATGTAGTGCACGACGTCGTTCATGATGCTGCCGCCGAATCCGCGCGCGATGACGGTCAACGGCGCCAGCGCTTCCGCGGCCTGATTATTCCAGCGGGCAATACTGGAACTCCCCGTCAGCACAATCGCGCCCTCCGGCGGCGGATTGCTCTCGTTTGCCTGCTCGAAGCGGCGAATATCGCGCTCGAATCGCGTCGGGTCGGGTAGCTGAGAATACGTTTCGAACGGCAGCGCAACCAGCAGCAAAAGAAATCCGCCCGAAAATAGTTTGAGAAAGTTTTTCATTGCTCCGTCCGTCACGTCCTGCACCTATGATTCTCCAGCCAGGGCGCGCCTCCTGAATAGGTCTTGGATGCCGATTCTACCGAGTTCGAGCCGACAGATGGTGGTTCGGGCGCATTACCGGAAGGCATGCGGCGCGAATCTAAAGAAATACCTAGCGCAGATACTAAATTTTCGATCGTTACCGTTTTTCTCTTAACACGCGATAAACTGCATGCATCGACTATTTAACCGAGGATAAACATGCAGCCGATACCATCAATACTTGTGGTGTTTCTTTTATGTTTCAGCGGTAATGCGTTTGCTCAAGTGACATTAGAAACGCCCAATGAAACAGTCACAGGCGAGGAACTTTTTGTCACCTGCGTCTTCTGTCATGGTGATGCTGCACAGGGAAATGACAGACGCGACGGCCCGGCGTTAGCAGGCCTGCCAGTCTGGTACCTTGAACTGCAAATGCATAATTTTGTAGACGGTATCCGTGGTTATCTAGCTGAAGATGCACCAGGCCAGGTGATGCATTTCACCAAGGGCATGCTGAGAAACGATTTCACCATTAGTAGCGTGGCTGAATATATCTCGGCGTTAGAGCCCGGTAAGCCGATGGCCGGTAATGCGGTCGGTGCCAGACCTTATATCTGGGATTCTCCCTATGCAGGGCTTGATTCATCGATCACAGGCAATGCAGAGGCGGGGGAACAAACGTACACAACAGTCTGTACGGTATGTCACGGTGAAGATGGAACGGGGAACGAAGCATTAGGTGCGGCCGACCTCAGGTATCTGTCTGAGATCTATATAGCAAGACAATTAATGTACTTCAGAGATGGCATACGCGGCGCGCACCCTGAGGACACCGGAGGGCAGCAGATGGCAGTCATGGCAAAGCTGCTGACGACCGATCAAGCCGTCGCTGACATGGTCGCCTACATCTCCGGGCTTTAGAAAAACCTCCAGATACCAAACTCACACGAAGGGTAACCAAACATGAAGCAACTACAAATACTGGCTGGCAGTTTGTTCGTTTTGTTCGCGCTGAACGTCAACGCGCAGACTCCTGTAGAGATCAAACTGATTGCGGCCATCGAAGAAGACAGAGGCTGGTGCGTCGATCTACGGGGTGGGGCGAATGCTGGCCAACCTATCGGCGGTCTGCATGGGCATACCTGCTACACCTATAACGGTAATGGCCCAACACCCGATCAAGCCTTCGTCATGGAGCTTATCCAGGAGAATAATGAATTCCGAATGGTTGAATTCAATGATAAATGTATGACGCTGTATGAGCCGAGAGACGGCTCATTTATCTCACTGGAAACCTGTGATGGCCGTGAAGCTCAACACATCATATTGAACGACGCCGGGCAAATTGTTCCTGAAATGATGCCCGAGCTTTGCATGACAATGAGTTCCGTTGTCCTGCCTGGAGGTGGCGGCGATCCCGTTCATATCATGCGAGACGTCAGTTTCGACACATGCGACAGTGATAATAACGAACTCCAACTTTGGGAGTTGCGGGCAGAATGGACCGGCCCTGAAGAGACGACTGCTGATCGGCCTTATGCAGTGAATCCTGCCGGGGCTATGGGAATGGGCGCTCCTTGACAGAGATTGGTCGCGACTGAATGGTTCGGTTCATCACACTAGCCGTCATCTTGCTCTGGAGCATGACGGCCCTGAGCCACCACTCCGTCATCGGAATTTACGATGATCAGAAACGTTTCACCGTTGAAGTGGAAGTCAGGGACTTCGAGTTAGTCAATCCTCATCCACTGATTTTTGTTGAAATCACTGACATCCCGGACGGCCAGGACATTGAGGGTATCGCGGTTGGGCAAACGTGGACACTCGAGTTGGATAATAGGCGGGAACTCACCGCACTCGGCTTCAATAAACGCACGTTCATTCCAGGCGACCAGCTCGTCGTCGCGGTAGATCCAAGTCGGCATACTCGCTATCGTGAGAACACGTTGTATTTACGAGCCATAGAACATCCAAGAGAAGGCTTTGTCTACCTGCACAATGTCAGGGAATTAGTTCCGGTTGATGCCGTGGGGAATAACCTGTCGAGGTATCTGCACAGGACTAACAACTAGCGTAGCGATTCCGCGGAAACAGCTGTGGGAGCGACCGCCTGGTCGCGATCTGCCGGAACTACGGCGTATCGGTCGCCGAAATCTCCACCGTCGAGTCATGCATCCAGCCGCTGTCTTCGTCACCGATCGTGATGGGTACGCTGCGCCGAATGATATCCTGCCGTCCCTCGTACCAGCGCATGACCATGCCGGTCTCCCTGAGCTGCGGCGACAGCCGCACCTGAACCCACTCTCCTCGCCGACCGATGATGGGCAGTACCGTCCCCTCCGAAACCAGTACCAGGAGCGCCGAACCTGAACTTGGTGTCTCGTGCACGTTAGCGTAGCCTGTCAGTATCCGCGCTTGTTCCGTACTTGCCGGCACCTGGCCGAATGCCGCGGGCGTCATCAGCACGAGGGCCGCCGTCACAGCGAGTGGTCCTGATGCCGCTCGCCATCGTTGACTTCCGCGTTCGGGACGTTGAAAGGGATGATCGGTGCGCATGCACGGCAGTGAATAACGGATGTGGGTGCCTGTCAAGAAGCTCCCCCTGGACGGCGGCGTCTCTATTGACAGCCGAACCGGTAGATAGCAACCTTACTCCAGAAATCGACGCGAAGATCGTATTAACTCGCATTTACGCGAATGCGACAGGAGAAAAAAATGAAAGCACAATTCCTCAAGCTTTGTCTAACCGCCGCGCTTGCCGTCACTGTATTCAACACCGGTGCGCGGGCGCAGGGCGTTTCGTCCGAGTTCGTCGTATCCGGAGCCGCGGCCGACACGATCCTGGATTCGACCAGCATCAACCTGGCGACTGCCAGGGCGATCGGCATGCGGTGCGCTGAGCTCGCGGAAGAACGGGGCGTCGCGATCAGCGTCTATATTCTCGACAGCAGCGGGAATAACGTCTACGTGCACCGCATGGATGGTCAGGTCTGGACCAACGTGGCGACGGCCGAGATGAAAGCGCTCACGGCATACCGCCTGCGCGGGCCGAGTAAGGCGCAGATGAATCGTGCGACGGACAATACCGACGACGAGTGGACGGGTATGCAGGTCGGTTTATTTTCCAATGCCGGTGGCTTGCCGATCGTCGTCGACAACCAGCTCATCGGTGCGATCGGCATCGGTGGCTCGGCTCCGCGGCTTGCCGAGGGGTGGAGCGACGAGATCTGCGCTCACCAGGCGATGACCGAAGTCGTTGGCCCGCAGCCGGCGCTTCTGGAAGATCTGCCGCGTTCACGGCCTGACGATCAACGGCCGACAGCGCGTTTCTCCTCGGAGGCAACACCGGAGTCGAACTTGCCGGCCGAGTTCGTCGTTTCGGGTGCCGCTGCCAAACGCCTGTTCGACGCCAACCAGATCTCGGCCAGTGCGGCGACTGCGATTGCCACCGGGTGCCGGGAGTGGATTGGTGCGCGTGGCGACAGCGCGACGATCACCGTGATTGACAATACCGCGCTTGCCGTACACATCGAACGGATGGACGGACAACAGCCCCTGAATGCTCAGACGGCGCTCCTCAAGGCCGAGACAGCGCTGCGCGGCCGCGGGCCGACTTCCTCCCGCGAGGCCGGGGTACACAATAATCCCGGTGGCTTCCCGCGCTCGATTCCGCTGTTCGATTTTTACTCGAAAGCCGGCGGGGTCCCGGTCGTGGTTGACGGTCAACTCATCGGCTCTGTCGGGGTTTCGGGAACAGACGGTAACGACGAGGCTTGTGCCGTCGCCGGCCTTCAGGCTGCGTTCGGCGACCGCGTCTCGGTTCCCGTTTATTAGGGCAGCGCATGCCATTGAAGTTATAACGCTAAGACGTTACGGTCTTCGGATGGCTAAATCTACACAAAAACGGGCAACCGTTTACTTCGAGCCGCACCTCCACCGTGCCCTGCGCCTGAAAGCGGCAGAGACGGATAGTAGCGTTTCCGAGCTAGTGAATGAAGCGGTTAGGGAAGCTCTGTCAGAGGACGCTGATGATCTCGCGGCGTTCGAGGATCGCGAAAAAGAGCCTGAGCTGATGTTTGAGGAGGTAGTTAAGGACTTGAAGCGACGTGGCAAGATATAAGGTACGCATCAAGAAATCAGCCGTAAAAGAACTCGAAGTTATTCCGCGTAAGCCCGATCGTCGACGGATCGTCACCCGTATCGAGGACCTGGCGAACAATCCGCGGCCTACCGGCTGCAAGAGACTATCCGGATATGAGCGCTACCGAATCCGTCAGGGACCTTATCGCATCGTCTACGCCGTTGAGGATGAGCATCTCGTGGTATATGTAGTCAAATCGGCGACCGAAAAAATGTTTATCGGGCCCGCTAACCAGCTTCCGAGGGTTTTAGCTAGCGTACGGGTCCGAATGGAGAGTAAAAATGAAAATATTTGAGATGACAATCGCGACTACGGCTCTGGCTATCGCCGCGCTCGCTCCGGCCGGAACCGTCATGGCTCAGGGAGCCGGTATCGAACAATCGGCAAGTCCCTATGTTCTGGTCGACCGGAATCTTCCGTCCGGAGAGCCCTGGGAGCTGCACCTCGTAGAGACGACTGACGAGATCTACGTGCCCATCGGCCTGCGCAAGCCCGAGGGCAACGGTCCTTTCCCGGTTATTTTGATTGGCTCCGGCGCCGGGAATGACGGCATGGGCAAGATCGAAAACGCGATGGTGCGTTTTCGGGAGCTCATGGGGCGCCTCGTAGAGCGCGGCTATGTCGCGGCATTCGTGAGCTATCGCAACGAAGTAGCTAACCTCTACAATGAGACCGCCAAAGCCACGCTGCTCGACGATGATGTCAGCGGCGGCAACCGCAGACTGCGCTCGGTAGCTGCTCTCGATTCGGACGACCATCTCGCGGTCATCGAGCACGCCAAGGGCCTGCCCTATACTAACCCTGATGCGATCGGCGCGATCGGTTCGAGCCACAGCGGCGAGATCATTATGAAAACGGCGACGCACGGCAACTGGCTCGCGGCAGCCGTGCCGAGCGAAGCCGCTGTCACCGAGTATCTCGCGGTAGACATCTCCAATGCGCCGCGCGACGCGTCGGGACGCGAGTTACAGTTGCGAGACGCCGCCTACGTCAGGACGATCGCGGACAAGGAGATCGCGATGCAGCGGCTGCGTCAGGTCGACACGCCGCTGTTGATACTCGGCCGCGATGACGATCATCTGCAGGGAATGTTCCGGCTGTTGTACGAGTGGGGAGAAGAGGCAGGCGCCGATGTCGAGTGGCGATCCTTCGACCATCCCGCGCACGGGTATTCGTTGCTCGGGCGAGGTGCCGGCGAGCGCTTCGAATCCGATCCGCTAGAGGAGCAGGCGTTCGAGCTCTATATGGAGTTCTTCGACGAGCATTTACGCTAAGCGCCACTCGCGTTACGGGAGAGGTTTGTGGCAATCGACCTCGATGACCCGGTCGCTTCTTTATTTTATGAAAGGCTTTTTCCAGTTTTGGCGCGTAGCAGATGACCCAGAGATTCAGTGTCGTATGGTCCACATTGATACCTCTCTCTTCCCTCATTTCTACTGAGTGAATAAGCACAATACCAGCGAACGCACTGAAGGATAACATCTTGCGGAAAATGTCGGAATTCCCTTGGTTTCTTTCTACAACGTTCTAACCCGCCTGTTTTCGACGCCTCTTGAGTGGCTCTAGCCTTCGTATTGGGCGTAAACTCTCTTGCGCTTATAATCGAGAGACAACGGGTCCGTAGCTCTCATCGTATGGACCTATATATGGGCTCAAGGGGCTCCGTAATTGGATCAGATCATCTCCATCTTCACCGAGTACGGCCAGCTTGCGCTGAGCTATTTCGGCAGGCCGACGATCATTATCCAACTCGCGATGATCGGAGTGCTGTTCCCGCCAGCGCTATTTCTGTCGTGGCGGGTCGAACCGAAACTCGAGGAGCGGGCGAGAGGCATCAAGGGCATGCGAGGGTTGCTACGGCTGGTGGTCGCCTTCCTGCGTCGACTAGAGTGGCTGTTCTTCGTTTTCCTGCTGGCCATAGCCTACGTCGTGACCACGGCTCTGGAGTGGCCCGAGAGTAACTATCTTATCTATAGCGCCATGCTTTTAGCCGCTGCTTGGCTCGTAATTTCCGTCGTCTCTCATGTGATCCGCAGCCGCGCGATCGGCAGGTTGTTTGGCTCGATGGCCTGGATCTATGTTGCCGCCATTATTCTCGGCGTAACGGACGAGACTGCCGCGTTATTGGATGGCGCAGGTTTCAATGTAGGCACATTCCGTCTCTCCGTATTGAGCGTCCTGCAGGCAGTGTTTTTCCTAGGTGTACTGTTATGGCTCTCGTTGACTGCGGGTAATTTTCTTGATCGGCGCATTCAACGAATTGATGAGCTGACTCCCTCCCTTCGCGTTCTAATTGGCAAGATTCTGCGCATCTCCCTGGCCGTCGTTGCCGGCATGGTTGCGATGTCGGGACTCGGAATAGACCTCACCGCCTTTACTGTTCTCTCCGGTGCAATCGGCGTGGGTATAGGTTTCGGCCTGCAGAAAGTCGTCTCCAACTTCATTTCCGGCATCATTATTCTGATGGATGAGTCGATCAAACCAGGCGACACTATTTCTCTCGGCGAGACTTTTGGTTGGATACGCGAGCTTCGTGCGCGCTTCGTCTCGGTGGTCACTCGCGACGGCCGGGAGTTTCTCATACCAAACGAAGACTTCATTACCCGTGAAGTCATCAACTGGTCGTTCTCCGACAAGTTCGTGCGGGTCGACGTCCCCTTCGGTGTGTCCTACGACGCGGATCCTCACGAGGTGGTACGAATCGCGATCAAAGCGGCTACTTCAGTCGATCGCGTCGACGGCACGAGGCGGCCGCCCGTTTGCTGGCTGACTGCATTCGGAGATTCCTCGCTCGATTTCCTTGTGCGCTTCTGGATCAGCGATCCCCAGATGGGGTTGACCAACATCAGGGGCAAGATCCTAATGGCGCTGTGGGATGCCTTTAAGGAACACGGTATCGGTATTCCCTATCCACACCGACAAATCATTATGAAGACGCCCATCAGCGTCCCACCTAAGCGTCCATCGTCCCGCTAAGTTGGCCGTTTCTCTCCGTTAAACTCAGCGTTAACGTACCCGATCTTAATGTCCGCTTTGGGGCCCAAAGTTACCGTGTCCGTCTTCAAGCAAATGGGACAGATCTGACTTCAGACTAAGCGAGTGTTTTGCTCGTCATTTTAATGTTACGCGACGGATCGTTGATATTGCAAACGAC
>CAUZMW010000018.1:0-31729 GCA_963581225.1 Gammaproteobacteria bacterium | reverse complement strand
ATGGCGGTAACTTAGGTGGCCTGGAAGGAGCAGACGCACACTGCCAACGGTTGGCGACAAACGCGGGCGCGGGCCATCGTACGTGGCGAGCCTATCTCAGCACGCAGGCCCGACCGGGTCAGCCAGCCATCAATGCACGTGATCGAATCGGGGACGGTCCCTGGTACCACGCTAGAGGCGTTCTCCGCCGACCAATAAAAACGTCGGAGATTCACGGCGATACTCTGATCGAAGCACAGCGCGGCGCTAATATGTTCAAAGCATTTGCGCTCACAGAGAAAGGCGATGAAATAAATGGTGTTGGTGATCCGATGCCTAATCTGCACGATATGTTAACGGGTACTCAGCCAGACGGTCTGGCCTTTGCCGGAAGTGAGGACCGTACCTGTAACAACTGGACCAGTAACGATGAAGGGGCTGCTCAAGTCGGTCATTCTGACCGCATTGGTCACGGTAACCAGTCATGGAATTCCTCCCATGCCACAACGGGCTGTAGCCAGGAGGACTTTGCTAGCTGGAACGGCGCCGGGTTGTTCTATTGTTTCGCGGTGGATTGACTGTGCTACATTCCGCCGCCAATGCGAAAATATAAATAGCGGCTCGTCGAGACGCTGCCCATGAAGGGGAGGAGACGTCATGAAAACCAGATCCGGAATCTGGCACTCGCTTGCTGTGATGGCAGGCGCCGTATTCTCGATTTCATTAATGAGTAGCGGGGCGCAGGCGGCTCCACAGGGGGGGGGTGGCCTTCTCACCGGACCCGGCGCAGCAGTTCCTCTATATTTCTGATCTAACGAACAACACGCTCTGGTTCCTGAACCGCGACGATGGTGAGGTCGTAGCCGAGATGGGTAACATGGGTGGTAGCGGCGGTGAGTGCTACGGCCTCCACATGATATCCGTCGACTCACAAGGAAACATTTATACCGGAGAGGTTCAACAAGGCGAACGCGTGCAGCGTTTCGTGCCTTCCAACAGCCCGAAGGGGCGACTGCTTCAGCAACTCGCCGATGTGCCGTAACGGGCAGAGAAGTTTAATTGCCCGTCGCTTCCAGGTTCTCGAGATATCTTGAGTAGCGTTCATCGCTGATACTGAGATAGGTGCTCCACGGGCGCGGATCCGTTGCATCCCAATAGAGTGGATCGCCCGGCAGACGTTCGTTGAGGATGCCTCGTTCGTCCATGAAGACCTTCGTCGAGGGGCCGTTCGTGTCGGTGCAGCTATTGTAAAGTGGCCGGAGTTCCGGGCGAGGGTCGGTGTCGAGTTCGTATGCAAGTTTTGAGTAAACGGGCTGCACGTAGACTTCGCCGTCATAGAAAGTGATTTCACCCTCAATCGTATCGCTTACTCGCCGATAGCGCTCGACGGTTTCAAGATTATCCGTGAACTCAGTCAGGCCGCCTTTCCAGCCTCTGATCTGGTTTGTGTGCACGATCAGTTCGTTGTCGTTCCAGAAACCGATCGATTCGCCATGCCATTTCGGGTATTGATAGTCTTCGGCAGAGTGGCCGCTGTTGTCGGTGTAGATCCAACGAATGTAGTTCCTGTTGTTGCCCGCGCTTAGTATCCAGACTCGTTCGGGGGTGGCGATAAATTCCTCGGCATCCCGCACTGCGGTCATAAAGCCTCCGGGAAGGCAGAAGGCGTTTGCGCCCCAGGAACGCTTGTCGGCAAGGGCCTTCATCTCCTGAACGAAGTACTCCTGATATTCCGGCGTCAGCATCGGCACAACCGAGCTCGCAGGATTCTGGCCTCCGTTCAATCGATCTCCGCCGCCATCAAAGCGACCTCTCCAATCGGGAATTGACTCTCGCGTGTGGTGGGTGCCGCCCTCGGCTTCTTCAAGTAACGCCTGATAGTGCTCCCAGGCGCTCGAATACGGATACGGGCTTGCGAGGTCCTGGGCGCCTACCTGGCCTTGACCTTCCAGCCCGTAAACCGGCGCACGGTCCATGTTGAACATTTCACCGGCGGAGTTGTTCCGGAAGTAAGCCGGGTCGGTCCATCGCTCGCGGTCGGCGCGAAAGTCCCTGGTCGTGAAAATGTCCTGTGCGCCTGCCGGGACCGAAAGAAATCCGCTGATGGACATAGCCGCAATCAACGTCGCCGCTAGTTTGTGAGGGCGCGTGTTGTTGCTGCTGGGAGTTGTGTTCACTTGCGAGCGGCCGAGAAAAGCTATGTAACGCTCAGTTGTAGGTCTTGCCGTCGGCCGCAACAATCGTGTGGTAGCTGCCGCCGGGACGGCCATCCGTTAACGGGTACATGTTGACGGATATCGCGTCGCCGGACTGAAATGTTTTTGCGCCGACACCACGTCGAATCATACTGGGGATCGCGCCCATCTCGACCCAGTAATTCACCACTTCGCCGGTCTCATTTTCAACGTCGACAAAGAGAAACACGTGCGGGTTGCGGAAGGTAAATTCGGTCACCGTTCCTGTGATTGTTACTTCCTTTTCGTGATCGAACATCGAATGCGAGTGGTGCGAAAACACCGGGCTCGAAACTCCGGATGCCACGGTAAACGTCAGCAATAGGGCCAAACTCAGTCTCACGATGACACTCTCCTATAATCACGAGCGGCAATGTAAGATCTAATGTCTGAATTGTCGCCCGTCCAGATTGCTCGCATGCAATATTATAACCCGAGCATGACAAAATCGGACTGGGACCAGGGGCAGTAGTAACTGCCATGGCGGACGAGTCGCGCAAAGGGACAAAGAACAAAGAACAGATCGGCTTGTAGAATGACCTTATGGCCGGAAGCGGGCATTCGGCCAAACAAACAAGGTCACCGTAGTAAAAAAACAGGAGACATTTTATGCGCCATCTATCATCAATCCGGATCGCGGGTTTGGCCGTCTTAGCGGCGTTTTCCATTGCACTCATGTTCGGGCCCGGTATGGCTCAAGATAGCAGTTTGCTGGCGGCTAATGCGGCACTGGACGAGGCTTTCCTGGGCGGCAATACCGAGGCGGTCGATGGACTTCTCGATCCCGAGTTCACCTGGGTCTTCAAGGATGGCAGTCATGCTTTCCGCTCGGATGTCGTTCGGCTGTTGCCTACGCCGGGAACCAGTAACGGCGAGGAGCAAGAGATCATGGAGCGCATCTACGGGAAGGTAGGCGTGGTTCAGGTTTTCAGCGGCACTGTGCGTGGACTGCGCGTGTGGGCGAACCGCCCGGACGGTTGGAAGCTCGTCCACATCAATGAGCTCGACGCCAGTTCCGAGTACGCGAATCGGGGTGGCGCTTATCGCGACACGTTACCGAACGACCAGCTCCCGGACTGCGTAAATCCGTGTACGACGATACCGTATCAACCGTCGACGCCGGGTTCCCAAGCGGCGATGGAGTCCTGGAAAGGACAGGAGATCGGGGCATTCACTATGAATATGAGCTATGAGGATGGTTGGGCGTACTATGCTGCGGAGGAAAACGTAGGCCAGTTCACTGGCCGGCCAGCAGGAAACCCCAAGCAGGCACGTCTGGAGAATACGTTCCGAAGAATAGAGCAGGGAATCTCGAAGAGCGCACAGTCGACCGTGCTACAGATGAGGCTTATCGATCTGGACGATGCGGTGCTTATGGTGATGTTAGGTCAGCCGCTCGACGGGAAGCCATTCTACGCGAGCCGGGTTCTTGTGAACCGAGATGGCCGGTACCAGATGGCTGCGAGCTACCACACGAATATTCAGGATTCTCCGTCATTCAGGCTCGTCATGGAATGATTCATCGTCATGCATGTCACTCTAAACGGGCCTTTGCGAGAGATTACTGGAAAAATAAGTCGCTAATGAGAGGATTACCGACCTATGCATTGGGCACCATGGCCCTACTCATAGTGTGGGCATGCCAAGGGCCGCCGCCCGAGCCACTTGAAAGTAGCGAGGTTCTCAAAGAATCTCGGCAGGTAAAAGTCATTACTTCTGGCGGCTTTTCAGCTGCCTTCAATATACTCGGGCCAATATTCGCGCAGGCCACGGGAATCGAGCTGATCACCGAATACGGTTCCTCGTTGGGCGGAGGGCCGGAGTCCATTCCAGTCAGGCTGGCCCGCGGGGAGACGGCCGACATCCTCATAATGAACCGACCGCCGCTCGACGAACTGGCTGATTCAGGGAACATTCGTCCGGAGACCCGAGTCGATCTGGCGCGTTCCATTATTGGGATGGCCGTGCGCAGCGGCGCACTTAAACCGGACATTAGTACAACGGAGGCTTTCATCCGAACGTTGCGGGCCGCCGATTCGATCGGCTATTCTGCTAGTGTCAGCGGAACTTACCTGTCTACAGAATTGTTCCCTCGACTTGGTATCTGGGAGGAGATTCAATCTAAGACCCAGCGCGTTGAAACCGAACGAGTAGCTAGCGTCGTTGCTCGCGGTGAAGTTGAGATCGGGTTTCAGGCGATCAGTGCGATTTTGCTCATCGAGGGAGCGGACTTCGTCGGGCCGATCCCCGATGAGTTACAAGAGATATCGATGTTTTCGGCGGGCATTATGGAACAGGCGACCAATCCAGAAGATGCTGGGCGCCTCATTACGTTTCTTTCCTCTGAGGCCGTCGCATCTATCATCGAATCCACAGGGCTAGTGCCTGAGGTTGTGGTCGAATGAGAAGGTGGCTTACCTATACGTTGGTCTCTTTGGCCGTGCTGCTAGTGTGGGCGTGTCAACGGCCATCACCAGACCCTCAGGAAAGCGCCGAGGCGACAGTGAACCCACGTCAGTTGAAAGTGATTACATCGGGGGGATTTTCAGTCGCGTTCAATCTCCTAGGGCCCATATTTGAGGAAGCCACGGGAATCGAGGTACTCATCGAGTACGGTTCCTCCATGGGCGGAGGACCGGAGTCCATCCCAGTTCGCGTGGCTCGCGGCGAGACGGTGGACGTCCTGATTTTCAACGACGCGGCGTTCGAAAACCTGGCGGAATCGGGATACCTTCGTCGGGCGACTCGCGTAGACCTTGGGCGGGCCCTCATCGGGATGGCGGTTCGCACCGGCGTACCGAAACCGGACATCAGTACCACCGAAGCGTTCGTGGAGACGTTGCGGGCGGCTGATTCAATCGGCTATTCCGCTAGCGTCAGCGGCACCTACCTTTCAACCGAGCTGTTTCCCCGATTAGGCCTCTGGGAAGAAGTCGAGCCCAAGACCCAGCGTGTGGTCACCGAACGCGTCGCGAGCGTTGTTGCCCGCGGTGAAGTCGAGATCGGATTTCAGGCCGTAGCTGAACTTCTAGCGATTGAGGGTGCGGACTACGTGGGGCCGATCCCCGATGAGTTGCAACAAGTGTCAACGTTTCTTGCTGTAATCGCTGATCAGGCCGCGAACCCTGAAGATGCCGAGCGATTGATCGAGTTTCTCTCCTCAGAAGCGGTTGCATCCGTTATTGCGTCCACCGGTCTTCGGCCCGTGGTCTGGGACGACGATAGGTAAACGCTGCTGCCCTTAATTGACGGTCATTATGAGTTTCGGGGAGCCGTCTGAGCTGCCGTGCCGAAAGCAGCCGTCTCGAAACGCTATTCGATCGTTGCGGAGTGCGTGGTGCCGGGAGAGAGACTTGAACTCTCACACTGTTGCCAGTACCGGATTTTGAGTCCGGCGCGTCTACCAATTCCGCCATCCCGGCATGAGATCGATCGGTCGATTACGGCTCGCTGCGCGGGCGTAAGTTTGCCACAGGACGCGGTCGTCCGTCATTGGCCGCGCCACAATGGCGTCAGCCCGAAGCTAGCGGATCAGAAAGCCTATAATCCATAGGGGGCACGGGATCCGGCTGGCGACGACCGCCGCATGCAACCTTTTCCCTCGCGCGGACATCTAAACGTATAAGACCATGCGAAATTACATGCCAGAAGTGGATCCCGCCATCGTAGCGGGGGCCCAACGAGGGGATCGTGCCGCGCACGCGCAACTCTATGAGACGTACTCGCCCATGGTTTATACGCTGGCGCGACGGATCTTGATCTCACCGGGACTGGCGGAGGATGCGTTGCAGGAGGCCTTCGTCGAAGTCCTTCGCAAGATCCAGAGTTATCGAGGTGACGCGAATATCGGTTTTTGGATCAGGCGAATCGCCGTGAACAAATGTTTGATGTATCTACGCTCGAGTTGGAACTCTCGTCGCGTGGATATCGAGATTCCGGATTTACCAGGTGCCGGCGGGGGCGAGCAGGCCGATCAGCAGATCGCGCTGGAAGCGGCGCTCGCAACAATCTCCGCGACGGCCAGAGCCGTTGTCTGGCTACACGACGTTGAAGGTTACACGCACAAGGAGATCGCCCGACTCATGGGCCGGACGACGAGTTTTTCAAAATCGCAATTGGCGAGAGCCCACAAGCGGCTGCGTGCCTGCTTGGAAGGCGATTCCGTTGAGGACGGATCGGAGCTATGTACCCCAGTACTGAAAACCTGTTAAAAATTAGAGACGGCGAGCCCATTGACGCAGACGCCCTTGCTTACGTCGAGGCGGATCCGAGCGCGAGAGCGGAACTGCGGCGCTTGCGGGACACCCAACAGGCGCTGAAGGATCTGCCGAGCCTCCTGCCGCCGGCCGGCGTCTGGGATCGCGTGATCGACACGGCAGAGGAAGATGCGGCTCGTCGGGTGCGTCGCAGCTGGCAGTGGCCGCTGCGCGGCGTAATCGCAGCCAGCGTCGCCGTTCTTGCGATCCAGTTCAGTACGCGTGCGCCGGAAGCTCCCGGACGCTTGGAGACCGGACCCTCAACGATCGTTGCCGAGTCGGTACCGAACAACCCGATGACGCAGATTGTCGGGACACCGTCCTACGCCTCTCTGGTGGCGGAATCCGCGCGTTTGGATCGTGCGTTGGGCAGCATCACCTACCGGCCTACCGTCATGCGAGGTAGTACGGTCAGCGCCATAACGACATTCGAGGATCAGATCGCGGTTGTCGATGATCGCCTGATGTACGCCGATCGACTCAATCTTAATGCGCTGCAACGTAGGGCGTTGTATCAGCATCGCGTCGATCTGATGAATGCACTGGTGTATGTGCGTTTCTCTCAGGCGCAACGTTCTGGTTACTGACGGCATCTATAATTGAAGTACCCCTATTCGGAGACAGAGAGATGAGAGTTACAGTCGTATTAGCAAGTGTCGTGATGGCTGCCGGTACGTTGGGCCTCGTTGGCGAAGCTAGCGCCCAGGATACCGATGTATTCGTCGACGCCGAGCTCGAACTCAGGGTCGCGCGGGAGAATCTGGAGGTCGCAGCGCGAGACGTCGCGCGCCTGTCCGCGCAAGTCAGCGCGCCCGTTGTCGGGCACATCATCCGAGAATTCGACTTTACGAGCCGCAGAGCGATGTTGGGTATCAATATCGAGGATAGCGATGAGGGTGTCGTCGTCGCGGGCGTGAGTCCGGGCGGACCGGCGGATGAGAGCGGCGTCGAGACCGGCGATATCATCGTTGCGATCGAGGCCGCTGAGCTAACCGACAGTGAGAGCAGCTCGCCGACCGAAGTGCTGATCGGGTATATGGCGCGAGTGATGCCGGGCGAGAATGTGACGCTGAGTATCGTCCGTGGCGACGAGGAACATGAGATCGAGATCGAAGCTCGCGCGCTGGAGGCGCAGTACTTCGCCGGCGCGTTTGCGACTCCTACCATGCCGTTACCGCAAGGCAAACTTCGCATCGGTGGTCAGCCGCCGATGGCGTTCGATTTCACTCGCCGAATTGGGCGCTGGGCCGATATGGAGCTCGTTGAGCTGACACCGGCTCTCGGCGGCTATTTCGGTACGAACGAGGGAATTTTAGTAGTTAGAGCGCCCTCCGACGATGGGTTAGAACTACGTGATGGCGACGTCATTCTCGAGATCGGTGGTCGCACGCCGACCAGCACGGAGCACGCGATGCGAATTCTGGGCAGCTTCGAGCCGGGCGAGACACTGGAACTCACCATTATGCGCAACCAGCGTCGACAGTCATTGGAACTCGAGCTCGCGGATGTCGGTCGAAGAGGTTAACGAGTAACGCCCGTAGTCCCCCTACGGTTATTTGCCGGCCCTAGTGGCCGGTTTTTTTTGCTGTGAATGAGGTCGGTGGCCGTGTCGCGATAGAATTCTGGCCCGATGGACCGCAGTGCCTTTCATTTCGAGCTTCCCCAGGAACTCATCGCCCAGGAGCCTTTGCCCGACCGCACGGGAAGCCGGCTACTCGTGTTGGACGGAGCGAGCGGCCGTTGTCGCGATCGGCGATTCCCGGCGCTGGCTGAGCTGCTCCGATTGGGTGATCTGCTCGTCCTGAACGATACGCGCGTGATTCCGGCGCGCTTGCACGGCCGTAAGCTTAGTGGCGGCCGGGTAGAGATTCTGATCGAGCGGGTCACGGGACCGACGACTGCGCTGGCGCAAGTTAGAGCTAGTAAGACTCCACGTCCCGGCAGCGAGATTTATCTGCCCGGCGATGCGGTCGTGCGAGTCGAGGGAAGGGCGGCTGAGTTTTTCGAATTGCGCTTCGACCAGGACCTTGAGCCGTACCTGAGCGAGCATGGCGAGGTCCCGCTACCACCCTATATAGAACGCGCGCCGACGACAGCTGATAACGAGCGGTATCAAACGGTCTTTGCAAATGAGCCTGGCGCCGTCGCCGCACCGACGGCCGGGCTGCACTTCGACGCCGAATTGTTGGCTCGGTTGGCTCGGCTCGGTATCGATCATGCCTTTCTCACCCTGCACGTGGGCGCCGGCACGTTCGCGCCGGTCCGGACGCAGCGCGCCGAGGATCATCGCCTCCACAAGGAACGCGCCACGGTGCCTGAGGATCTCTGTGAGCGAATCGAACAGACGAAGGCCGCCGGCGGCCGAATCGTCGCCGTCGGGACCACCACGGTACGGGCCTTAGAGAGCGCCGCACTTGGCGGTGAGCTGGCACCGTTCGATGCGGAGACTGATTTGTTCATTTATCCTGGGTTTCGGTTTCGGGTTGTAGACGCGATCGTGACGAACTTCCATTTGCCGGAGTCATCTTTGCTCATGCTCATCGCCGCATTCGCGGGCCGCGAGACCGTGCTGGCCGCGTATACGCACGCGGTGGCCGAGCGTTACCGTTTCTTCAGCTATGGCGACGCGATGTTCGTGACACCCGCTGATGACAGCAGCACTACATGAAGTTCGAACACCTACATTCTGACGGCGCAGCGCGTCTCGGGCGGCTGAACTTTCGGCGCGGTATCGTCGACACGCCTGCATTTATGCCGGTAGGCACTTACGGCAGCGTCAAGGCGATGACCCCCGAAGAACTGCATGGCGTCGGTAGCCAGATCATCCTCGGCAACACGTTTCATCTCATGCTGCGTCCCGGCGCCGACGTCATTGCCGCGCACGGTGGGTTGCACGAGTTCATGAACTGGGACGGGCCCATACTGACCGACTCCGGCGGATTCCAGGTTTTCAGCCTCGAGTCGCTGCGCGAGATCAGCGAAGAGGGAGTGGAATTCAGATCGCCGGTGAACGGCGATCTCGTCAAGCTGACGCCCGAGCGATCGATCGAAGTGCAGCACGCGCTCGATGCCGACATCGTCATGATCTTCGATGAGTGCGCGCCGTATCCCGTCGATCCGGATCCCGCGCGACGCTCCATGGAGCTGTCGCTGCGTTGGGCGCGACGCAGCCGTGACACGTTCGACCGCCTCAAGGAAGGTCGCGATACCGATGCAGCACTGTTCGGTATCGTTCAAGGCAGTATCTATCCGGAGCTGCGACAGGAATCGTTGCATGGGCTGACCGAGATCGGTTTCGATGGCTACGCCGTCGGCGGGCTGGCTGTCGGCGAGCCCGAAGAGGAGCGCCTTAAGGTGCTCGACGACATTGAGCCCGCAATGCCTGTCGAACGCCCACGCTACCTGATGGGCGTTGGCACGCCGGACGATCTCGTTGGGGCCGTCGCTCGCGGCATGGATCTGTTCGACTGTGTGATCCCGACTCGGCACGCTCGCAATGGCCAGCTATTTACCAGCGTCGGCAAGATCAACCTTCGCAACAGCCGCTATCGGGCCGATACGGCGCCGCCGGATCCGGACTGTGCCTGCAACACCTGCCAACATTACAGTCGCGCCTACCTGAGCCACCTGCACCGCTGCAACGAGATCCTCGGCGCCCGGCTGGCGACACTGCACAACCTGCATTACTACCAGGCACTGATGGCGGAAATCCGCCAGGCCATTGCGGGCGGGCGGTTTCAGGAGTTCGCTGCGGCCCGCTCGTCTGCAGCCGGGCCGTCCGGCGGCGAGGGCTAGCAACGCCGAATCCGCGCTCAGCTATGCCATAATAGCCCGCTTTGCGGCGACGACAGCTCGAGTAGCGGTAACCAGATATGGACTTTTTCATTAGCACGGCCTGGGCCCAAGCGGGCGCGCAATCCGATCCGTTCATGAGCTTTTTACCTCTGATTGCCATCTTTGCGTTGTTCTACTTTTTTCTAATCCGGCCCCAGAACAAGCGGCAGAAAGAGCATCGCGCGATGGTTGCGGCGCTGGAGAAAGGTCAGGAGGTCGTGACTGGAGGGGGCCTCCTGGGCAAGGTATCCGAGGTTGGGGACTTGTGGGTCACGGTCGAAGTGGCCGACGGCGTTGCGCTCAAGATTCAGAAAAGCACGATCACGACGCTCATGCCCAAAGACACCATCAAGAGCGCCTAAGCCGGGAACGTCCCATGAATCGTTACCCCCTCTGGAAGAATCTTCTAGTCCTGTTCGTGATTCTGGGCGGCGCGCTGCTGGCTCTTCCCAACATCTACGGCGATGACCCCGCGTTGCAGATTACTCGGGAGGACGGAAGCCCGATGTCGGAACTCACGGTGTCGGGGATTCGTTCGACACTCGAAGAGCAAGAGGTCGAGTTTATCGAGGCGGCGCTCGACGGCGACGCGGCGATCGTCCGCTTCCCCGACGTCGCGACTCAGCTTCGTGCGAGTGAAGCGCTCGACGAGGTGCTGCCCATTCACGTTGTTGCGCTGACGCTGGCGCCGCGAACCCCGCCGCTGCTTCGAGCTCTCGGGCTTAAGCCGATGAGTCTCGGCCTCGATTTGCGCGGCGGCGTGCATTTTCTCTACCAGGTCGATCTCGACACGGCGCTGCGGCAGTTCATCGGCAGCTATGAGACGTCGTTGCGAACCGAGTTCAGAGAGGCCGGTATCCGCAATCGGATCACGTTGGTCGGCGACGTGCTCGACATCCCAATTCTCGAACCGGAGAAAATAGACGAGGCCGCGGCGCTGATTCGCAGGCTGGACCCGCTGTTGGTTGTGACTTCCGGAGCGATCGGCGGAGAGCCGGGGTTCCGCGTGCGGCTCTCGGACGTGCAGATAACAGAGCGCCAGACTTTCGCGATCCAGCAGAATACGATCACGCTACGGAATCGCGTGAACGAACTGGGTGTTGCTGAGCCCGTTGTGCAACGTCAGGGATTGAATCGTATCGTCGTACAACTACCGGGCGTACAGGATCCCGCGCAAGCGGAACGCATTCTGGGTGCGACAGCCACGCTGGAGTTTCGCCTCGTCGATACCGAGAACGATGCGTATGCGGCGCGCGAGAACAACCGGCCGCCGTTGAATTCAATTCTGAGCGAGAGGAGCGACGGGTCGCCCGTGCTGCTGCGACGGGACATCATCGTCACCGGCGACCAGTTGACCGATGCAAGATTCCAATATTCTCAGGGGGTGCCGGCCGTCGGGGTGCGCCTCAACAGTCAGGGCGCGAACAGCATGCTCGCGACCACGCAGGCAAACCTGGGTCGCCCGATGGGCATACTGTTTATAGAGGAGAAGCCGGAGATCGTCATGCGTGGCGATGAAGAGATCTTCACGACGGTCCGGGAAGAGACCGTGATCAGCGTGGCGACGATTAACGGCGTGTTCTCCAGCAACTTCGAGATTACCGGCATCACGCCTTTCGAGGGCCAGGATCTCGCGCTTTTGCTACGCGCCGGCGCGCTGGCTACACCGATCGTCAAGGTTGAGGAGCGTACGATCGGACCGAGTCTAGGCCAGGACAATATCGATAAGGGTCGTGCGGCCGTACTCCTCGGCTTTCTGTTGGTCGTCGTGTTTATGGCGTTGTACTACCGGGTTTTCGGTCTGGTCGCGGACCTGGCGTTGTTTTCAAACCTCGTTTTGATCATCGCGCTGCTGTCGCTGTTGCAGGCGTCGCTGACGTTACCGGGCATCGCCGGCATCGTCCTGACGGTCGGCATGGCGGTAGACGCGAACGTGCTTATTTTTGAACGCATCCGTGAAGAACTGGCAAACGGCAACTCACCTCAGGCGAGTATTCGCGCCGGTTATGAGAAGGCCTTCTCGACAATCGCCGACGCCAACATCACGACGCTGATAGCGGCTATGGTTCTGTTCTCATTCGGTACCGGGCCGATCAAGGGTTTTGCTATAACTTTGGCTCTGGGCATCGTGACTTCGATGTTCACGGCAATCATCGGTACACGGGCCGTGATCAATCTGATCTATGGTTACCGTCAGGTGTCCTCACTCGCGATCGGCGGGCAGGCCTGATGGCACTCTTCAACCGTACGCCCACTATCAGGTTTATGGCCGGCCGCCGCGTCGCGGTCGCGATCTCGGCTGCCGCGATCCTGATATCGCTGGGTTCTATTGGTGTCCGTGGTCTTAACCTCGGTATCGATTTCACGGGCGGACTCCTGGTGGAAGCGGGCTACGCGGGGACCGCCGATCTAGCTGAGATTCGCTCCGCGCTTGCCGAGGAAGGCTACGAGACTCCGCTCGTGCAAAATTTTGGCACGGCTTCGGATGTGTTGATCCGCCTACCGCCCGAGGAAGAGCAGGACGGCGGCGCGATTCGCGACCGGCTATTGAGCGTGCTCGCCGCGAACGACCCGTCCGTGGAGCTGCGCCGTGTCGAGTTCGTGGACGGACAGGTCGGTGACGATCTGACCGAGCAGGGCGGTTTGGCGATGTTGATTGCGCTGATCCTCATTTTTATTTACGTCATGCTCCGGTTCCGCTGGAAGTTCGCGGCAGGCACGATCACGGCGTTGGTTCACGACGTAATTATTGTCGTGGGATTCTTCTCAATATTCGGCTTTGGCTTCGATCTCACCGTACTGGCGGCCGTCCTCGCCACCATCGGTTACTCCTTGAACGATACGATCGTGGTGTTCGATCGAATTCGCGAGAATTTCCGGCTTATGAGACGGGGCAGCGCCGAGGAGATCATCAATAACTCGATTAACCAGATGCTCGGCCGCACGATTATCACGAGCATGACCACTCTGCTGGTACTGGCGTCGCTGTACTTCCTCGGCGGCGAATCCGTGTCCGGATTTGCGTTGGCATTGATCGTTGGCGTTCTCGTCGGTACCTATTCGTCGATCTACATTGCCAGCGCATCGGCACTCGCGCTCGACGTTTCACCCGTCGACCTGCTGCCGCTCAAGCGAGAAGAAATCGACTCGCTTCCCTAACGCTCACGCGAATACGGGGACGGTCTACCTAAAAAGGTACCGAGTTTATTCTCTGCTTAAAAATAACCGGTACCTTTTTAGGTAGACCGTCCCCGTATTCGCACTACAGCTTTCGACTGAGGATCTTGGCGTGGGGCGCGAGTATCTTCGACAGTCCCGCATAGATCTTCGGGCTGCCGGCCACGACATCACCACTCTGCAGGTACCCGTCGGTGCCGTGAAAGTCGCTGATGCGCCCGCCGGCTTCCTTGATCATCAGCGCGCCGGCCGCGATATCCCAGATATTCAGGCCGAGCTCCCAAAAACCGTCGACACGTCCGGCAGCGACATAGCACAGATCCAGAGCGGCTGACCCTGGCCGTCTGATGCCTGCCGACACTGAGATGACCGACTTGAGCATCTCCAGGTAGTCGTCCAGATGTTCCTTGTTGCCGCGATACGGAAACCCGGTCGCGATCAACGAGTGCTGCATGCTGGGGCGCTTGCTGACGCGAATCTTCCGGCCATCGACCTGTGCGCCCTGGCCACGGCTCGCCGTGAATATCTCCTGCCGCAGCGGGTCGTAGACGACGCCGTGTTCAAGTTGACCGTTGTGGGTGACGGCAATTGAGACGGCGAAGACCGGAAAGCCATGGATGAAGTTGGTGGTGCCATCGAGCGGATCGATAATCCACTGGAACTCGTTGCTGCCCCTCTGGCCGCTTTCCTCCGCCAGGATCGAGTGGTCCGGATAGTGATCGTAGATGACCTCGATGATGGCGTCCTCGGCGATGCGATCAACCTCCGTCACATATTCGTTGCGATTTTTTTCCGTGATCTCGAGTGACTCAAGCCGGTTGAGTTGTCGAATCATGAGTTCGCCTGCCCGTCGGGCAGCGCGCACTGCAATATTGACCATGCCGTGCATTTGGGTTTTCTTCTCGCCGAAGAGTATTAGTGATTAGCGGGAGAGTCCGCTGCGGAAGGGTAGAATACTCCTCCATTCGGGACAAATAGTCATCACGATCTCGCCATCATGCCTTTATCCGTGCGCATCGTTCTCGTAGAAACTTCCCATCCTGGCAATATCGGCGCCAGCGCGAGAGCTATGAAAACCATGGGGTTTAGTGATTTGGCGTTGGTAGCGCCGAAGGAATTTCCTTGCGCGGAAGCTACGGCCCGCGCCTCGGGTGCCGATGACGTCCTCGCCGGGGCTCGAGTGGTTGCTTCCCTGAGCGAGGCAATCGCGGACTGCGGCTTCGTCGTCGGCGCGAGCGCCCGGCTACGCAGTTTACCGTGGCCGACCGTCGATCCACGCACCTGTGCGCGAACGGTCTGTGAGCAGGCAGCCGGCAATAATGTGGCAATCGTGCTGGGCCCCGAACAATCCGGGCTCACGAACGACGACCTTGGCCGGTGCCATCAGCTCGTCCATATACCCGCGAGCCCGGATTACTCCTCGTTGAATTTGGCAATGGCCGTGCAAATTCTTTGCTACGAGCTGCGCATGGCTCAGGACTCGGAATCGGGCGTTGTCAGTGGAGGTGAGCGGGAAGGCAGGGAAGCGCCGCTGGCGACGGCTGCCGAACTCGATGGGTTCCATCAGCACCTGGAGGCGGTGCTCTCCGAGGTCGGGTTTCTCAAAGTCGATCATCCGAAACAGCTTAAACTGAGACTGAGGCGAATCTTCCATCGCTCGAACCCGGATCAGACGGAAATTAATATCTTACGCGGGATGCTCGCGGCATTGGATCCGCGCGCGCAACGGCGGCAACGGAAACACAAATGACAAAGCAATCGGTCTATCTGGACTACGCCGCGACGACACCCGTCGATCCGGCCGTCGCCGCGGCGATGAGGGAATGCCTGGAGCTCGACGGGAACTTCGCTAACCCCTCCTCCTCGCATGCTTTTGGGCAGGAGGCGCGTCGGCGAGTCGAGGAAGCGCGGGCGCAGATCGCGGCACGAGTCAGCGCGCCCCCCGGTACGATCTCCTTTACGTCCGGCGCGACCGAGTCGGACAACCTCGCCATACAGGGAGCCATGCTCGCGCAGCGCGACCACGGCCGGCACTTGATCACGTCACTAACGGAACACAAGGCCGTATTGGACATGGCCGCGGCGATGGAGAAACAGGGATACCAGGTGACCTATCTCGCCTGTGATTCGGAGGGGCTCATCGCGCCCGAGCAGGTGGAGAAGGCGATCAAGACCGATACGACGCTCGTCTCCATCATGCATGTCAACAATGAGACGGGCGTAGTCCAAGATATCGCGGCGATCGGCGCGATATGCCGATCGCGGGACGTATTACTGCACGTCGATGCGGCCCAAAGTATCGGCAAGGTCCCGGTCCCGCTGGACGAGTGGACGGTAGATATCGTTTCTCTGACGGCGCATAAAGTGTACGGCCCGAAGGGAATCGGCGCGTTGTACGTGCGGCCGGGCACGAGGTTGGCGCCATTGCTTCACGGTGGCGCGCAGGAGGGCGGCGATCGGGCAGGAACGCTCGCGACGCATCAGATCGTCGGCATGGGGCGGGCCTACGAGCTTGCCGATACCGAGCACGAGGCGCGAGAGCTTGCGGAACTGCGGGATCGTCTCTGGACCGGTCTAAGCGCGATCGACGGCGTGCGTCTCAACGGGCACCCGACGCAGTGTTCTCCCCACGTCCTCAACGTGGCGTTTCCCGGAATCGACGGCGAGAGTCTGCGTCTGGGAATTGCCGAAATCGCGGTCTCAGCCGGAGCGGCCTGCAACTCGGCCGCACCGGAGGCATCGCATGTCCTAAGCGCGCTCGGGCTCAGCGACGCGTTGGCAGGTAGCTCCCAGCGCTTCAGTGTCGGCCGTTTTACGGAGCCGGCCGATATCGACTACGCGGTCGAGCGGGTCACGGCCGAAGTCGAGCGCCTCCGGCAGTTGGCGGGGGCTGCACCAGCGTGGTGCACGAACTGATGCCACGGGCTGAATTGAGCTAAACTATCGGGCTGGCCATGGATTACAGCTTGGAGGTTCAGCGGCGCTTCCACTCGCCCGACAATATCGGCGAGTATGCCCCGGAAGCTCCTGGGATCGTTACCGGTGAGGCCGAGGACCGGACCCTGAACGTCTGGGTCCGTATCCAGGCCCAGGTCGACGGGACCGTCATCCGCTCCGTCAGATACCAGGTTTTCGGCTGTCCACATACGGTGGCGGCAGCCGGATGGGTAGCGGCAACGCTACCGGGGCGAGCGAGCGACGCATTGCGAGAACTGGACATGCATGAGTTACGAGAAATACTCGATGCGCCGGTAGAGAAGTTAGGCAGGTTGCTAGTACTAGAGGATGCGCTACAGGCCTGTTGGCAAGCGCATGTCGAACACGAGAACGGACAGAAGGGAAGCTGACGATGTCGATCTCATTGACGCCCAGCGCCGCCGAGCGCGTCGAGAGTTACCTGGCGAAACGCGGCCGTGGTCTCGGCCTGCGGGTCGGTGTGCGAAAGACCGGTTGTTCGGGCTACGCCTACCTGATCGACTACGCTGACTCGATCGATCCGGACGATGTCGTATTCGATGAGCACGGCGTCAAGGTCATCGTGAACAAGGAAAGCTTGAAGCTGATCGACGGCACGGTAGTCGATTTTGTGAAACAAGGGATCAACGAGGCGTTCAAGTTTCGTAACCCGAACGTGAAGGGCGAGTGTGGTTGCGGAGAAAGTTTCAGCGTGTAATGCAACGTCTTGGTGAAATGCAACAGCAGGTGAAGAATGTCTCAGGAGCGAACTCTATCTATCGTGAAACCCGATGGTGTAAAGAAAAATCTGATTGGCGAGGCGTACCGTCGCTTTGAGTCGGCAGATCTAGAAATCGTCGCGGCGAAAATGTTGAAGCTACGCCAGGATCAAGCGGAGCAGTTCTACGAAATTCACCGGGAGCGGCCGTTCTTCGCCGACCTCGTGAGCTACATGACATCGGGGCCGGTCATGGTCCAGGTGTTGGAAGGCGAAAATGCTGTCGCCAGGAATCGGGAGCTCATGGGCGCAACGAATCCCAGTGAAGCGGATGCGGGTACGATTCGAGCCGATTACGCCGAGTCTATCGAGCAGAATGTTGTGCATGGTTCTGACGCCCCTGATACGGCTGCCGCGGAAATAAACTTCTTTTTCGGTGGGGCGGAGATTTGCCCACGAACGCGTTAACCGCGGTCAATGAGGGCTCGTCCAAGCTCAATCTGATCGGGCTTGGACCGGAGGCATTGACGGAGTTCTTTGCAGGACTCGGCGAGAAGCCGTACCGGGCGCAGCAGGTCATGGGTTGGCTGTACCAGCGTGGCGTGTCGAACTTCCGGGACATGACGGATATCAGTCTACGTCTGCGCCGACGACTCGAGTTGGTTGCGACGCTCACGCTGCCGGAAGTCATCCGTGAGGAGGACTCCGCGGACGGCACGCGCAAGTGGTTATTTGACGTCGGGGCGGGACAGGTTATCGAAACCGTATTTATTCCCGAGTCGAACCGCAACACGCTCTGCATTTCGTCACAAGTGGGCTGCGTACTGGATTGCTCATTCTGCGCGACCGGTCAGCAGGGCTTCAATCGAAATCTGAGCGCGGCGGAGATTCTCGGCCAGGTCCTCGTCGTCCAAAACGACTTAGGGCCCGACGTGGGGCTCAGTAATATCGTGTTTATGGGGATGGGCGAGCCGTTGGCGAACTATCGCAACGTCGTTCCCGTCGCCAAGTTGCTCGTCAACGACCACGCCTTCGGTTTGTCCCGGCGCAGGGTAACGATCAGCACAGTGGGTCTGGTACCGCAACTTCATCGTCTAGCAGAAGAGTGCAATGTCGCGCTCGCGGTTTCCTTGCACGCGCCAACGGATTCACTGCGGGACGAGCTTGTGCCGATCAATCGTCGCCATCCGATTCGGGAACTTCTCGACGCTTGCTGGCACTACGCTGGGCGCCTGGCTTCCCGCCACGTCACCTTCGAGTACGTCATGCTCCGCGGGATCAACGACTCCGTTCGTCAAGCGCGTCAGTTAGCCGGGCTCCTCCGGAAGCAGCCTGCCAAGGTCAATCTGATCCCATTCAACGCGTTTCCCGGTGCGCGTTATCAGTGTTCAACGCCGGACACGATCGAACGTTTCAGCAATGAACTGAGGTCCGTAGGGATTGTGGCTACAATACGGCGTACGCGGGGTGACGATATCGCTGCCGCCTGTGGACAGCTAGCAGGCCAGGTCAGGGATCGCACTCGCGTGAGGCTCGGAAAGAAAACATTCAGGCCCGTACGCATATGAAAATACTCACAGCATTTGCCGTGTATTGCCTGCTCTGTCAGGGCTGCGTCTCCACGACGAATTCCTCGATACCGCTACAGAGTGACGCGGATGCCGCGGTCGCTAACCTCAACCTGGGTCTCGGTTATCTTCGGCAGGGGCGCCCGGAGCTGGCGATCGACATATTCAACCGCGCATTGAGTTTCGACCCGGATCTCGCCGACGCGCACAGTTCGATCGCCGTGGCCTACGACCAAGTGGGCAGATCAGACGAGGCGGAAGGGCATTATCAACGCGCAGCGGAGCTGGCCCCGGACAATCCAGGTGCAGAGAATAGCTACGCGGTATACCTCTGCCACACTAATCGGTGGGCTGACGCAGAGCCGTATTTCCGGCAAGCCGCCGAGAATCCGACCTACACGGCCCCGGAAGCAGCGCTCTCGAACGCGGGCCTGTGCGCCCTGGCCTCCGGCGAGCCGGACAAGGCGGAGAGCTATTTTCGGGAGGCGTTGGGCAGGAACCCCGTGTATCCCGATGCGCTATACCACATGGCCGGTCTCGCTCACCAGCAGGGGAATCTCCTGCAGGCGCGGGCGTTCATGCAACGCTCTCTTGCCTCCGTCGCCGACAGCCCCGAGATGCTCTGGCTTTGTATTCAAATTGAAGGGCAGCTGAGTAGCCCGACACAGGCGCAAGCTTGCGCGACTCGGCTCAAGGGGCAGTTCCCCGAGCCTGTGCAGGCATCGCAATTGTTTGAGCTCGAGCGTGATGCAGCTTGATGACGAACAGGTCGCCGATGAGGAGAGCCCGACAGGCGAAATCTCATCCGTCGGGCAGATGCTCAGAACGGCCCGCGAAGCCCTGGATCTGCCCATCGAGCAACTAGCCGGTGATCTGCGCATCGATCCCCGTTATCTGACCGCGCTGGAGGAGAACGAATTTGGCGTGTTCTCCGCGCCCGTTTTCGCTAAGGGTTACCTGAAACAGTATGCGATTCGTCTTGGTCTCGACGAGAAGGGCCTGCTCACCGAATACTATCGGCAGGTCGGCGCGCCGGAGGTACGGAGTTTGCCGACCCAAAGCCTCTACTACAGCGCAGATTGGCAGCAGGCGCGGTGGCTCATCGCGGCCTCCGCCGTCGTGTTTGTCGTTGCGGCGCTATCGATCTGGCGATTCAATACACCCGAGCCTGAAGCGCCCGTCGTACGCCAGCCGGCGGCGAGCGTTCCCGAGAGCGAACCCGCGGAACTCGTGACTGACACGACCGAGTCCGACGAAACCGTCATCATGCAGCCGGAGCCCGTGGCGGCGGTAATCGACGCACCCGTTGAGACCGGCATTGCCACACTCCAGGTAGAAATAATCTTCGCAGAAGATTGCTGGACGGAGGTTATCGATGCGCGCGGCGAGCGGCTATTTTATGGGCTCGGCAGTGCCGGGGCGCGGACACGATTTACTGCGATGCCGCCTTTGTCTTTCTTTCTCGGCAACGCCAGCGGCGTCGAAGTATTGGTCGATGAGATGCCATACGAAATTCCCGCAGATAACCGTGAAGGTAATCTCGCCAGATTCGTGATCCTCGAGGCCGGGGACTGACGCGCTGTGGCAGAGCTCATCCAACCGATCCGCGGGATGAATGATGTCCTGCCGGAGCAGAGTCCCGGCTGGACGGCCGTCGAATCCGCTGCGGCAGCCATTTTCGACTCCTATGGCTACCACCGTCTGCGGATTCCTGTGCTGGAGAGAACTGAGCTCTATCGGCGGTCCATCGGTGAGTCGGCGGACATCGTTGAGAAGGAGATGTTCACCTTCGACGATCGGAATGGCGATAGCCTCACGCTGCGCCCTGAGGCCACCGCCGGGATGGTCAGGGCTGGTCTGAGCCACGGGCTGTTCCACAACCAGCAGCAGAAACTCTGGTGCAGCGGTCCGATGTTCCGCCACGAGAAGCCGCAGAAAGCCCGCTATCGGCAATTCCATCAGCTCAGCCTGGAAGCGGTGGGTTTTGCCGGTCCGGAAATCGATGCGGAGCTCATCGTCATATCGGCGCACCTGTGGGCGCGGCTGGGACTCGAGAGCCCGACGCTGGAGCTGAATTCTCTTGGGACGCCTGAGTCCAGGGGCCGCTATCGTGAGGCGTTAGTCGCCTACTTCGACGGCTCCAGGGGTATCCTGGATGCGGACAGTCTGCGCCGTCTGGAGATTAATCCGCTACGAATTCTGGACAGCAAGAATCCGGACCTTCGCGACCTCATTGCGGCCGCCCCCGAGCTCAGCGAGTATTTGGATTCGGAGTCACGCGACCATTTCGAGCAGGTCACGCATCTATTGACTGATGTCGGTCAGAGTTACGTGCTCAATCCGCGTCTCGTTAGAGGACTGGATTACTATACCCGCACCGTATTCGAGTGGGTCACCGATAGACTCGGCGCACAAAGCGCGATCTGCTCCGGCGGTCGCTACGATGGCCTGGTCGCACAGTTGGGTGGCCGCGACACGCCGGCGGTCGGCTGGGCCTTAGGGCTCGAGCGGGTCGTGGAACTGATGGCCGCCGAGGGCCTAGAGATCGCCGCGCAGCCGCCGGACGCTTATCTGGTGATGACCGGCGACCGGGCGCGACGGGAGGGATTCGCGATCGCTGAAAGGCTTAGGGCGGACGTTCCCGGGCTCCGCTTGACCTTCGATTGCGTGGGCGGTGGAATGAAGGCACAGCTTAAGCGGGCTGATCGCAGCGGTGCCCGGCTGGCGTTGATTCTAGGCGACGATGAGCTCGCTGCCGGACTGGTGAGCGTGAAGGCATTGCGGGAACGGATTCCACAAGAGTCCGTGGAGCTCGGCGAGCTAATTGGACGGTTACGCCGCGACGGCGCGCATTGAGCATAAAATAGACCGTATTGTGTAGAGCCGGGAGGCTTGTGTGGACGAATTACTCTCTGAGAAAGAACAACTGAAGCAGATCCGCGCGTGGTGGCGGGAGTATGGCTGGTATCTCGCCGCCGGCGTCGCGCTGGGGGCCGCTATTCTATTCGGAATGCGCCAGCTCGACACCTACAACCAGGTTCAAGCTGAGTCCGCGGCCGCTGTCTATCAGGAGCTGAGGCTCGCGATTACCGACGATGCCGATGCCGATGCCTTGGGCCTGGTCGCGCAACTTCGCGAAGACTATCCGTCCAGCCCCTACACGGACCAGGCCGGGATGCTGATTGTGATCATGCACTTGCAGAATCAGAGCGCCCGCCTGGCGATCGAAGCGTTGCGCTATACGTTGGAGAGCACACCCGACGAGCACCTGGCGATGATCGCGCGAACGCGGCTCGCGCGCCTGATGGTCTCAGCCGGTCGCCACGATGAGGCGATGGAGGTTCTCGAGGGCGTTGAAGCCGGTAGCTTCGCCCCGCGCTTTAGTGAGATTCGCGGTGACATTTACTATGCGCGAGGAGACTCGGACAGTGCCCGAACCGCATATAACCAGGCTCTGAACAGCGAACAGTCGGACCTGGTGGATCGCGGCCTGATCCAGATGAAACTGGATGACTTGGTGGCTTCTGTCGCGGCCGTTGTCGAGGAGGAGGTCCTCTCGGAGGACGCCGGCGGATGAGATCCTGGCTCGTCACGAGTGCCTTGCTTCTGGGGCTAGGCAGCAGCGGCTGCGCGATGTTCGGCGGCGGCGACGAGGACCCGATCGAACCCCCAGCCGAACTCGTCGACTTCGAAGCGACGCTCGATGTGCGCAGGGTCTGGAACGCTCGCGTCGGCGGTGACTCGGAGCGGCTGCGGCTGGGGCTCGCGCCGGCGACCGACGGCTCCCGAATCTACGCCGGCAGCTTCGACGGTCGAGTTGCTGCCTTCGATGCCCGCGAAGGCGATCGCGTCTGGGACGTTGATACTGACCTGCCGTTAGCGGCCGGTCCCGGCTACGACGGCGGCGTGATTGCGTTCGGCACAATGGATGGCGACCTGCTCGCATTGGACGCAGAGACGGGCGAGGAACTCTGGCGCCAGTCGGTCGGGAGCGAAATTCTTGCGTCGCCGGCTATCGGCAGCGACGTGGTCGTAGTCCGCAGTGTGGACGGCCAGCTCAGAGGTTTCTCGGCCGCGGAAGGGCGTCTGCTGTGGTCGGTCGTACAGACCGTCCCTGCGTTGACGACGCGCGGCAATACGGCTCCATACATTGCCGGAACCGTTGTGGTAACAGGATTCGATAACGGCCGCCTGGGGGCCTATGACATAAGTAACGGTAACCCGTTGTGGGAGGTTGCCGTCGTGGTCCCGACCGGGCGCACGGAGCTCGAGCGACTTGTCGATATGAGCGCGGGGTTGCAGGTCGTAGGAAACGACGTCTACGCCGTGGGTCTTGGGCGTGCCGTCGGCGTCGCGCTGGAGACCGGTCTCGTGCTCTGGCAGCAGGAAATATCGAGTCATTCCGGACTCGGGGCGGACTTTAACTTCGTTTATGTCACCAACGACGAGAGCGAAGTCGTTGCGCTCGACCGTGCCGGTGGGACGCCGCGTTGGCGCCAGAATGCGCTACGGCTTCGGGACTTAACCGCGCCAATTCGCTTCGGCCGTACCGTCGTTGTCGGTGATCTGGAGGGTTTCGTGCATTGGCTGAGTCCCGACGACGGCCGTTTCCTCGCCAGAGAGCGAGCCTCGTCGCAGCGGATCGCGGCCACGCCGTTGGTCGTCGGCGAAAATCTATTTATTCAATCCGAAGACGGCACGCTAACGGCGTTCACAATCGTCGTTGGCGATGCAGGCTGATGCCGGGTTGATGTTGTCATGTTACCCGCAGTCGCACTGGTAGGCCGGACCAACGTCGGGAAATCCACCCTCTTCAATCAGTTAACGGGTTCCAGGGATGCGCTCGTTGCGGACTTCCCGGGGCTGACACGCGATCGGCGTTACGGCTTCGGCAAACGAGATGGCCGTTCCTTTCTTGTCGTGGACACCGGTGGTCTCGGCGATGGTGTGAGTGATACTGCGGCATTGGCAGCGCTTCAAACTGAGATCGCCGTGGACGAAGCCGATGCGATCGTGTTCGTCGTTGACTACAAGGACGGCCTGACCGCCGCCGACGAACGTGTTGCCGAGCAGCTTCGCACTGCCAATAAACCGGTCACCGTGGCCGTCAATAAATCCGAAGGAATGGGGCCGGAACTCGCGGAGGCAGAGTTCCACAGCTTAGGCTTGGGTGCCCCGGTCAGCATCGCAGCGTTACATGGCCGACGACTGGCCGAGCTGATGACGAGGGTACTCGGCCCGTTCGACGAAGCGGACGCCGGCGAGATCGACGAATCACTCCGCGGGCCTCACGTCGCGGTCGTCGGCCGGCCCAACGTTGGAAAGTCAACGCTGATTAACCGCTTGCTCGGTTCTGCGCGCCTCGTGACGTCGCCTGAACCCGGAACGACTCGCGATAGCGTCCTCGTACCTTGCGAGCGCAACGACAAAAATTTCGTGTTGGTCGATACGGCAGGTATTCGGCGTCGCGCCCGTGTTAATGAAATGATAGAAAAGTTCAGCATCGTGCAGAGTCTCCGCGCCATCGAAAATGCAGGTGTCGTCATTCTGCTGGTAGACGCGCGAGAGGGAATTACCGACCAGGATTTGCACTTGATCGGTTTGATTCTGGAACGTGGTCGCGCCATAACGATCGGCGTCAACAAATGGGACAATCTCGACTCTGCGCACCGACGTCAGGTCGATGCTCAGATCGATCGCAAGCTGGACTTCGTCGCCTTCGCGCGAATCTCGCACATCTCCGCTCTATACGGTAGCGGTATCAATGATGTGATTGGTGCCGCCTTGGACGCTTACGAAGCCGCGGGCAGAGAATTTTCTACGCCTCGACTGAACGAGATTCTGGAGCGCGCAATGGTTGCGCATGCGCCGCCGATTGTGGCAGGTCGGCGTACCCGACTGCGATACGTCCACCAGGGCGGCCGGCATCCGCCGATAATCGTCATCCACGGAAATCGCGCCGAACGTTTGCCGGGCCACTACCGCCGTTATCTAACCAACGTATTTCGGCGCGCCCTGAAGCTCGAAGGCGCTGCCCTTAGACTGGAATTCAGGACCGGCGATAACCCGTATGCCGGCAAACGCAATACGCTGACGCGCCGGCAGATCAAGAGGCGGCAGCGGGTGATAAAGCACGCCCGCCGCCACTAGCAGGCGACAAATACGGGGACGGTCTACCTAAAAAGGTACCGGGTTTATTTCTCAGCAGAAAAATAAACCCGGTACCTTTTTAGGTAGACCGTCCCCGTATTTGTAGGACTAATCTAATGACGAGAAGTTACTAGGTTCGCTGCCGATCGGTTTACACTGCGTCCCGACCTGGTAAAAAGTTCGAGTTGTGAGTAAAGCCCGTCAACAGATTACGCTCGAAGGCGAATTCCCGATGCACCGCGGCGGCCGCCTGCTTCGTCCAACGATCGCGTACGAGACCTGGGGCGAGCTGAACGACCGTCGCGATAATGCGGTGCTGATTTTCACCGGGCTTTCGCCCTCCGCGCACGCGACCTCTTCTCCCGCGGACCCGTCGCCGGGTTGGTGGGAGGAGATAATCGGTCCGGGCCGGTCCATCGACACCCGCCGCTACTTTGTGATCTGTGTCAATTCACTGGGTAGTTGTTTCGGCTCCACGGGTGCCGCGTCGGTTGATCCCGAGACCGGGAAGCCCTATCGACTTACGTTTCCGGTCCTGTCGCTCGAGGACGTGGCGCGGGGTGGCTGGGAAGTTCTCCAACACTTAGGCATCGAGCGATTACGCGCTGTCCTTGGCCCGTCCATTGGGGGCATGAGCGCGCTCGCGTTCGAGATTCTTTTTCCGGGAGCCTCGGACGGTCTCGTTGTCATTTCCTCGGGACCGCGCTCGTTGGCCTTTGCGACAGCGCTTCGGTCCCTGCAACGGGAGATGATTCGCCGCGACCCGAACTGGCAAGACGGCAGCTATGACTCCGATACGATGCCGTTGGTCGGTATGCGGTTGGCTCGGAAACTCGGCATGATTACCTATCGTTCCGCGGAGGAGTGGCGGATGCGATTCGGCCGAGAACGCGCCTCAGAGGAGTGCGAGCCCAACGATCCGTTCTGCATCGACTTCGAAATCGAAGCCTATCTCGAACACCATGCGAACAAATTTACCGGTCAATTCGATCCAAACTGCTATCTGTACCTGTCTCGCGCCAGTGACTTATTCGATGTCGCCGATCACGGAGCATCGGTCGCGGCCGGACTCGCGCAGATAGAGGCGAAGCGCGTGATGATTATCGGTGTCCAGTCCGACTTTCTGTTTCCGCCGCACCAACAACAAGAACTCGCGGAGCGGCTCTCGGCTCCGGGACGGGACCTCGAGTACGTTGAACTGAAGTCGATCCAGGGGCACGATTCCTTTCTCGTCGATATGGATCGGTTTCGGCCGACAATCGCTAAGTTTTTTCAGTAGGCGGCTTACGGTGATCTTTGTCGGGACGGGACTGGTTGACAGTCGCGCTGAGTTCCCCTCGCGCGAGGTGGACTTCGATGCGAGCGCCGCTCGCGACGGATACTGCGTCCGTCAGGACGCTCCCGTCGGCCTGGTTCGAAACGATGGCATAGCCGCGGTCGAGCGTCGCCAGCGGACTCACAGCCTGTAGCGCTCGAGCCGCTAGTTCGAGCCGGGTCCGTTGATGAGCGAGCCGTTCGGTCATTGCGCGCGCTAATTCGCGAGCACCCCACCGGCAGCGTTCCTCCAGCTGCGCAAGTTGACGCCGCGGGGTCGCCCCCCGCAGGCCTGCCGTGAGCGTCGTGAGCCGCCCACGGCGCCGGTCTAGCACTCTCTGCCAGCCTAGTCTGAGCCGTACCTCCAGGTCGTCCAGGCGCTGGTTCGATTCGCGTAGCTGGATGCCGGGATGGCTGCGAGCCAGCCGGTGAGCCAGACCGCCCAGCAGCCCCTTTGCGTCGGCGAGTTGCTGAGCGGCAGCTCGCGGCAGCCGTTGCGCGAGGGTGCCGACCAGGCTCAGCCACTCGGATCGATCCGGGACGGCTATCTCGGCAGCGCCCGACGGCGTTGGTGCCCGCACGTCGGCGACGAAGTCCGCGATCGTGAAGTCCACCTCATGGCCGACTCCCGAGATCACGGGTGTCGCCAGGACGGCCAGCGCTCGCGCCACGACTTCCTCATTGAACGACCACAGATCCTCGAGCGAACCGCCGCCGCGCGCGAGAATCAGCAGATCGCAGTCGCCGCGCCGATCGGCGAGTTCCAGCGTCTGAGCGATCTCGGCGGCCGCCTTCTGCCCCTGGACCGCGGTCGGGTACACCAGAACCCGTACGGCGGGAAAGCGTCTACGAAGTATCGTGACGATATCTCGGACCGCGGCGCCGCTTGGTGATGTGATCACGCCGATGCGCCGCGGTAGCGTCGGCAGTAATTTCTTGCGGTCAGTGTCAAATAGTCCTTCGGCCGCGAGCTTGCGCTTCAGTTCTTCGAATTGCCGTCGCAATAGTCCTTCGCCGGCTTCTTCCACGTAGTCGATAATCAGCTGGAACTCGCCTCTTGCCTCGTAGAGGCCGACTCGGCCGCGAGCGAGAATCTGCTGACCGTTCGCCGGCGCGAACTTCAAGGACCGGTTGGACTGACGGAACATCGCGCAACGGACTTGCGCGCTGTCGTCCTTCAGGGTCCAGTACATATGGCCCGAGGAGGGGCGGGCCAGATTCGATATCTCCCCCTCGACCCAGATTGTGCCGAAGCTCCCCTCGATCAGTCGCCGGGCCTCACGGTTGAGCGCGGATACTGTGAAAACTTCCCGTTCTTCTGCCAGCGGTAACTCCAGGTTCTCCATATCGGCAGTATACGGGAGCAAACGATCATGCCCGCCCCACGTTGGGTCATCGTGGCATTGGGCACGGCAGGAGCGTAAAATGGTTCGTTTACACGCACGCGACGCACCCCGGAGCTGCCTATGCGGATCACTCACGAAGCACTGACGTTCGACGATGTCATGCTGCGGCCCGCCTACTCCGAGATCCTGCCCCGGGAAGTCGATCTCGTGACCCGTTTGACCCGCTCCCTGACGCTCAATATTCCCCTCGTCTCCGCTGCGATGGATTCGGTGACCGAGGCCCGTCTCGCGATCACGCTCGCGCAGGAAGGGGGGATCGGTATCATCCACAAGAGCATGGTGCCCGAGGAACAGGCGCGCCAGGTCGCGCGCGTCAAGAAATTCGAGAGCGGCGTGATCAGTGACCCCATCACGGTCGCGCCGACAGCGACTATCCAGGAAGTGAACGCGCTCACTCAGGCGAACAGCATCTCCGGTGTGCCTGTCGTCGAAGGGTCCGAGCTCGTCGGTATCGTGACCCACAGAGATCTGCGCTTCGAAACCCAGCTTGAGGCGCCCGTGTCCTCGGTCATGACACCGAAGGAGCGACTCGTGACGGTGCACGAAGGCGCGGATAAGGACGAAGTGTTGGTATTGCTGCATCGTCACCGGATAGAGAAAGTTCTCGTCGTCGACGATGACTTCCAGCTTCGCGGCATGATCACGGCCAAGGATTTTCAGAAAGCGACGGACTATCCGCGCGCATCGAAAGATGAACTCGGGGCGTTACGAGTGGGTGCGGCCGTCGGTACGGGCGTCGATACGCCGGAACGCGTCGCAGCTCTGTTGGCCGCCGGTGTGGACGTGATTGTCGTCGATACGGCTCACGGCCATACATTGAGCGTGATACAGCGCGTTACTCAGATAAAGAAAGAGTACCCGGAGGTGCAACTCATCGCCGGGAATATTGTCACGGCCGAGGCGGCCGAGGCGCTGGTCGAGGCCGGTGCCGATGGCGTTAAAGTCGGGATCGGTCCGGGTTCTATCTGTACGACGCGCGTCGTTGCCGGCGTCGGCGTTCCCCAGATTTCCGCCGTCGCCGAGGTTGCCGGGGCGCTCGCCGGCACGGACGTGCCCGTGATTTCCGATGGCGGTATTCGTTACTCTGGAGACATCGCCAAAGCCATCGTTGCCGGCGCTCATTGCACGATGATCGGTAGTCTGTTCGCAGGTACAGAGGAATCTCCTGGTGACGTTGAGCTTTACCAGGGTCGTTCGTACAAATCCTATCGTGGTATGGGGTCGCTGGGCGCGATGTTGCAGCGCTATGGTTCTTCCGACCGTTATTTCCAGGACGCCAGCGAAGAGCTGGAAAAGCTCGTTCCAGAAGGGATCGAGGGCCGGGTGCCCTACAAGGGCAACTTGACCGCGATCGTCCAACAACTGATCGGTGGCGTGCAGGCTGCGATGGGGTATACGGGGAGCCACAATATCGAGGAGCTTCGCAGTAAGCCGACCTTCGTTCGAATCACTGGCGCCGGCCGCAAAGAGAGTCATGTCCACGACGTGACGATCACCAAAGAACCGCCGAACTACCGCGCGGCGGAATAGGCGAGTGGAAGCACAAGTTCGATCCGAGGATTCACAGGCCCCGGATAGTGCCCGCATCTTGATTCTGGATTTTGGCTCCCAGTACACACGACTGATCGCGCGGCGAGTTCGCGAGGCAGGTGTCTACAGCGAGATCCACCCCCACGACATGCCGGAAGAGGCGCTCAGCGCGTTTCAAGCTTCGGGAATTATTCTATCTGGAGGCCCCGAGTCGGTAGCTGGCGAAGACGCGCCGCAAATTAGCGACGCTGTCATCGCCACCGGCGTGCCCGTGCTCGGTATCTGTTATGGCATGCAGGCGCTGGCCGCGAAGTTGGGTGGTACGGTGGCGCCGTCCGATCATCGAGAATTCGGTTATGCAGAAGTGACGCTGACTGAGGGCGCTAGCCTGCTTGACGGCGTTGCGACTTCGGGAAGTCATCTCAAGGTCTGGATGAGCCATGGCGACCGGGTCGAGAAGCTACCGGCGGGGTTTGCGGCGATCGCCGCGTCCGACAATGCGCCCCTGGCGGCTATGGCCGACACCGAACGACACTACTATGGGCTGCAGTTCCATCCGGAGGTGACTCATACGGAGAACGGGCAGCGCATCATCGAGCAATTCGTGCACGGCGTCTGTGCCTGCCCGAGCGACTGGACCGCCGAAAATATTATCGCCGACCATATTGAACGTGTCCGGGCGAAGGTGGGATCGCAACGAGTGCTCTTGGGACTGTCGGGCGGTGTCGATTCCTCGGTCGTCGCAGCTCTCCTGCACGAGGCGATCGGTGATCGGTTGGTTTGCGTATTTGTCGATAACGGTTTGCTGCGCTTGAACGAGGGCGATGACGTGATGAGCACGTTTCGCGAACATCTCGGCGTCCAGGTGATTCGCGTCAACGCCGAAGAAGAGTTTCTAGCCGCGCTGGATGGGGTCGCCGACCCGGAAGAGAAGCGCAAGATCATCGGTAAGACATTTATAGATGTCTTCGAACGCGAGGCCGACAAGTTGCAGGACGTAAAGTGGCTCGCGCAAGGGACGATCTACCCGGATGTCATCGAGTCGGCAGGTGGCGCTACCGGAAAAGCGCATGTAATCAAATCGCACCACAATGTCGGCGGTTTGCCCGAGCGCATGAAGTTGAAGCTGGTAGAACCGTTACGCGATCTGTTCAAAGATGAGGTCCGCAAGATTGGTACAGAGCTGGGACTGCCCCACGAACTGGTCGGGCGGCATCCGTTTCCTGGGCCCGGCCTCGGCGTGCGTATCCTCGGCGCCGTAAAGAAAGAGTATGCTGATCTGCTGCGCCGGGCAGACGATATTTTTATCAACGAGTTGCGCGGCCAGAGCCTCTACGATCAGGTAAGCCAGGCCTTCGCTGTGTTCTTGCCTGTCAAATCAGTCGGTGTGATGGGGGATGGGCGGCGCTACGACTATGTCATCGCGTTAAGAGCCGTGGAGACTGTAGATTTTATGACGGCTCGTTGGGCACGGCTGCCGTATGAATTTCTCGACCGCGTGTCCAACCGGATCATCAACGAAATTTCCGGCATTTCACGGGTCACCTACGACATTTCGACCAAACCGCCGGCGACCATCGAGTGGGAATAAATCGTTCTGACCAGGGCGAGACCGACTCGGGCTTCATGGAATGTGCGCTGACCTTCGCTCGGCGCGCCGCTGACGCAGGTGAGGTACCGGTAGGGGCCGTGCTCGTCGGCGCGAACGGCATCGTGCTCGCCGAATCCGGTAACGCGCCGATTTCTCTGAACGACCCGAGCGCACACGCGGAGATACTCGTTCTGCGCGCCGCGGGAGCGGCGCTCGGTAATTATCGGCTGCTGAACACGACCCTCTACGTCACGCTGGAACCTTGCCCCATGTGTGCAGGCGCGTTGGTTCATGCGCGCGTGGCCAAGATTTTCTATGCGGCAGCCGATCCACGCTGCGGTGCTTGCGGCAGCCTCTTCGACCTGACCCAGAGCGCGGACCTGAACCACCGTATCGACGTCTCGGGCGGACTGCTGGCCGAGCAGAGTTCGCAACTACTAAGAGATTTCTTTTCCGCACGCCGCACAGTCGGCGCAGAGCACCGCTAGAGCGCAGTGGCCTCGGCGAGGATCTCCGCTTCTTCGGGCACAGCATTGTCGTCGGCGGTCATCCAACGCAGAATATCGTAGTAGCGTCTGACGTTGTCGACATACACCATGGGCTCACGCCCGCGCGCGTAACCCCGAGGCACGCGTTCAAACCACTCCGGCTCACTGAGCAGCGGGAGCCGCTCTCTGACCTCCTGCCAGGAGTCGGGATCACCGCCCTGGATTTCGGTGATGATTCGCGCGTCTTCCAGATGACCGAATCCGACATTGTAGGCCGCGATCGCAAGCCAGGTACGATCCGGCTCGCCAATACGTTCGGGCACTTTTTTCGTCACGCGTACAAAGTAATCGGCTCCGCCGCGAATACTCTGCTCCGGATCGGTACGGTCCTCTATGCCGAGCATACCCGCCGTTCGTGTCGTCAACATCATGATGCCCTTGACGCCGGTCGGAGATACGGCTGCGGCGTTCCAATGAGACTCTTGATAAGCCATAGCGGCCAATAAGCGCCAATCGACATCGGTTTTTT
>CAUZMW010000017.1:0-31908 GCA_963581225.1 Gammaproteobacteria bacterium | reverse complement strand
CGGCTCAGCACCGGCTCGTCAGTGTCTAAGAAAATCTCAGGGTTCCATGCTGTCGCATCCGGCTCCCGTTCGGGGATATGCCCGAGCCGAAATTTCTCGAATACGCTGCCTGAGTTCGTGGCCGCCACGAGGCCTGTCTCGGGGTTAATACGCACATCGACAATCCCGGGCGGCTGCTCCATGGCGTGATGCGGCAACCCACCCAACGCCTCGGCCATAAAATCGATCCACATAGGCAGCGCCGTGGCGGCGCCCTGTTCGTATCGACCCAGCGAGCGCTCCTGATCGAAGCCGACCCACGCGGCCGTCACGAGATCGCCATTGAATCCAGCGAACCACGCGTCACGCCGGTCGTTCGTCGTCCCGGTCTTGCCGGCTAAATCGTCTCGTCCGAGCGCCCTGTACGCGGCTACCCCAGTGCCGCGTCGAACGACATCCTGCATCATGTCAGTAATGAGATAGGCGTTCTGCGCGGAGATAATTCGTCCGGCGGCAGGCGCCGTGGGGTAGAGCTCAATCGGACTCGAGATCAGCGCCGGCAACTCAGGCGCCTCAGGGTCCGGCTCTTCGCATCCTTGGCAGGCGAGATTCGGAGTTGCGGCGTAGAGAACCTCGCCGTCGGCATCTTCGATTTTCTCAATTAGATAGGTATCGACTTTGTAACCGCCATTCGCGAATGTGGCATAGCCATCGACGAGATCCAGCGGTGCGACGCCACCCGCGCCGAGTGCCAGGGTAGCGTTCGCGGGCAACGCCGTATCGTCAAAGCCGAAGCTGCGCAAATGCTGAACGGTCGACGCGACGCCGGCTTGCTGAATAACTCGAATCGACACGAGGTTTAGAGACTTCACCAGCGCCTCGCGTAGCCGAGTCGGCCCGCTGAAAACTCCCGAGTAGTTGACGGGGCGCCACTCGGCCTCAAGCTCGGAGCTTACCTCGACGATCGGCGCATCGTTGACGATGGTGGCTGCCGTGAATCCGTTCTCCAGCGCTGCAGAATAAACGAACGGTTTAAAGGACGAGCCCGGCTGACGTCGGGATTGGGTCGCGCGATTGTAGTTGCTGAGATAGAAATCGAAGCCCCCCACCAGCGCTGTGACAGCGCCATCCATGGGATCCAGCGAGACGATCGCGCCCTGCACTTCGGGGACTTGGGCGAGTCTCAGACTTCCATCGGCCAACACGCGGAATCGAACGACGTCGCCGGGATTAAGCGCCTCTGCCACGGTGCGTGGCGCCGACTGAACGAAGTTATCGTTGATAAATGGCGCCGCCCAGGCGACTGACTCGATCTCAATGGGTACCAGCCCCCAGTCCTCGAAATAGACCTGGGCGCGATCCAGGATCGGCTCCGGCTCCGCCGGCGGCTCGTCATCGATGGCGGCCCCGCCTGCAAACTCGGCTGCGATCTCGGCCGTAAAATCGGCAACGGCGATTACCGGCTCCGGCTCAACGGGAATCTGATCCACGCTGACGACCAATCCAGTCTTAAAACCCGAAATGTGCGCATAATCACCTAGCACGGCGCTCCAACGTTCTTCCACTGACCCCCCTGCGACGGGCGTCAGCGCCGTGAGATCCACCTGTGCAAGCGCCCCTCGATACCCGTGGCGCTCGTCATACTCGATCAAACCCTGCCTGAGCGCCTGCTGCGCCGTCCGTTGCAAGCGGCTGTCGACGGTCGTCGTGACCTTGAGGCCGGCCTCGTAGGCCGCCGGACCCAGCATACGAATGAGTTCCGCGCGGACCATCTCCGCGACATAGGGGGCCGCGAGTTCGAGTTGCGGCCCGTAGCGAACGCTCTCGACCGGGGTCTCCAACGCGTCCCCGTATGCGGTCTCCGAGATGAAGCCGAGTTCGCGCATGCGCCGCAGAACATAGATCCTGCGCTGTGCGGCCGCCTCAGGGTTGCTGTAGGGATTGAGGATCGACGGCCCCTGTGGAATACCGCCGATGATCGCCGCGTCCGCGACCGTGAGTTCACGGAGCTCCTTGCCGAAGTAGATCTGGGCAGCCGCAACCACACCATAGGCGTGCTGGCCGAAGAACGTTGTATTTAAGTAGAGCTCCAGGATCTCCTGCTTGGAGAACTCGCGCTCGATTCGTGTGGCAAGTATTAACTCTTTGAATTTACGGATAAAAGTCTTATCCCGATTGAGGAAGAATGTGCGCGCTACCTGGATCGTGATCGTACTGCCGCCCTGACTCCGGTCGCCGCCGGAGAGGACGAAGTTGAGCCCGGCCCGCAGGTAGCCCTGATAGTCGAAGCCGGGATGCTCGAAGAAACGGTCGTCCTCGGCCGCCAGGACAGCCTGCACCAGGACCATCGGAACATCCTCATATTTGGCCGGGGTGCGCTGTTTTTCGCCGAATAACGCCAGGAGCCGACCATCTCGGCTGTATACCGACAGCGGGATCTGCAGCCGGATATCGCGCAACTCCTCAGCCTGAGGCAGCGTCGGCGCCACGTAGTAGTAACCACCTGCGAAAAGCCCGCCCAAAGCCACTGTCCCGGCCAGGCTGTAGGCCGCCAAAACAGCGGAAATTCGTAAATATCTATTCATCGCGAAAGGTGCATTCTACGTCCTTGCCAACCCCAGCGCCTTTGTGCATAGTCGCCGGGATAGGCAAACCCATCGAAAGGTAGGGACGCAAAGCCTCCGGTCTACGGGCCGGGCCTTCATCCAGAGGGCCCACCTAGGATAGCGGGGCTGCCGGAGCAGGAAAAGGCTGTTCCGCCAGCATCCGTTCTCCGCCGCCCGCGGAAACCGTGAGACCAACCCTGCCGTAGAGCGAATAAAGCCCACAAGCGGTTAAATTCCTCGCCGATGAGCCTATTTCGGCTTGTAAACCGATGTTTTGATGGGATCGTGAATCTGGCCACAACTATGTATCTCGTGTCTGATATATAGTTAAATTGGATTGTTTAACAGAATATTAGAATACTACGCCAACCTGCGGAGTTGGAAAGGAAATTAGGTGCTCGGGAACCGGGCCACCAAAGTCCTTGTTGGGCTTGACATAACGACCTCGTCGATCAAGTTGATCGAGCTGGTCCAAAGCGGGCAGGCTTATCGGGTCGAGTCCTATGCGGCCGAGCCGACTCCACCGAACGCGATCAATGAAAAAGCGATTGTCGACGCCGAAGCCGTCGGCGAGAACTTCAACGCGAATGGCCGAATCGAGGCAAACAATATCGCCACGGTCTCGCCTGCCCCATCCCGTGGTGGCATCGGCAACGGCACCCTGGTGAGCGACGACAGTGGTTTCGTTCTCGTGAATGTGACCTATCCGCAGGAATACGCTTACTACGTCCGAGTGACGTTGCAGGCCACCGCCGCCGAAGTCGGCGGCACCGAGTTCGCCGAAGCGCTCAGCTTCGAGCTAATCAGCGCCGCATCGGATTTCAATACTCAGAACATCACTCCGCCCGGACTCACGAGCCCGTTCGGCAACGGCGGTCTCGCCCCAACGTGCGCCGATACGCTCTAGATCGCCACAGATAGCGCGGAAAGGGCCAGCCGCCGTGCTGACCTTTTCTTTTTGGGGGCACTGCCTGTCGTCCCTTCGGTTTCACCTCCTGCTAGACTGACGTCGCCGTGCGCGAGAATACGAACATCTACTTGATCGGGCCCATGGGCTCGGGCAAGACCGCCGTTGGACGCCAGCTCGCTAAGGAGTTTGGCCTGGAGTTCTTTGACAACGATGCCGAGATCGAGAGCAACACTGGCGTAGATATCTCCTTTATCTTCGAAAAAGAGGGCGAGGCCAGTTTTCGCCAGAGGGAGCGAGATTGCATCAGAAAACTGACACAACGAGAAAATATTGTACTCGCGACTGGTGGCGGCTCAGTGATGGACGAGGATATTCGGCACTATCTGGCGCAGAGCGGCACGGTGATCTACTTGAAGACGAGTGTCGAGCGGCAGCTTGAGCGAACGAAGCACGCGCGGCATCGGCCACTGCTGATGGACGGTGAACCGGAAGAGACGCTGGAACGCCTCTCCATCATCCGCAGCCCACTATACGAGGGCCTGGCATCCGTCACGGTCGATACGGGCGGGCGCCATGTTAGAACCGTCGTATCGAATATCCGCAAGATTTTGAAGGATCGTGGCCTCGAGCCGTTGAAAAACTGACGCTCCCCTGCGAACCTTCCGATCACCAGTCCCCTGGCAGCTAACGACATGGAAACCCTGCAAGTTTCATTGGCAGAGCGGAGTTACCCGATTCTCATCGGTCCTGGGCTGCTGGGTGAGTCCAGCGTCCTTGCGGAGCTCATCACGGCTCGCCAAGTATTGATCGTCACGAACGACGTCGTCGCGCCACTCTATCTCGAAGCGCTCGAGCAGGCGATCGCCGCAGACGAACTCCACACCCTGATCCTGCCGGATGGCGAGGAGAGTAAATCCCTGCAGACATTTGCAACGATCATCGATGCGCTCATGGCTCACGGCTTTCACCGTGACGCCTGTCTCGTGGCTCTGGGTGGCGGCGTCGTAGGTGATATTGGTGGCTTCGCGGCATCGTGTTATCAGCGCGGTATTGACTACGTCCAGGTGCCGACGACACTGCTCGCTCAAGTGGACTCATCTGTAGGCGGCAAAACCGCGATCAATCATCCCAGCGGCAAAAATATGATCGGCGCGTTCTACCAGCCAACCTGCGTGCTGGCCGATACCGATACGCTCAAGACGCTGCCGCCGCGCGAGTTCGCTGCCGGGCTCGCCGAGGTTATTAAACACAGTCTGATACTGGATCGCGACTTCTTCGCCTGGCTGGAGGATCACATGGACGAGGTCGTCACGCTGGACGCCGTGGCAATCAGCTTCGTCGTTCGCAGAAATTGCGAACTGAAGGCCGCGATCGTCGCGGAGGATGAGCGGGAGCGCGGTAGACGCGCACTACTCAACCTCGGCCATACATTCGGCCATGCGTTGGAATCACTCGGTGGCTACGGTAAGTGGCTCCATGGCGAAGCCGTGGCCATCGGTATTACGCTGGCGGCGCGGACATCGGCACGGCTCGGCTGGATAGGCCCCAGCGATTGCGATCGCATCGAGGCGCTACTCAAGCGCGCGGCGCTGCCGGTCAGCGCGCCGGATATCGACGTCGAGCGCCTGCTCCAGCGAATGAGTATGGATAAGAAGGCCAGTGCCGCAGGCCTCGATCTCGTGTTGCTGAAGCAGATTGGTGAGGGCGTGATCGCACCCGCGCCGGACGAATCGGTACTCCGAGATGTCATCGAGACGCAGCAAGCAGCCTAAGCTGAGTGTCTCGTGCCCCTAGACCTCGCCCCTTACGCCGTCACCCCGACCAACTCGAAAGGCCGCCGCTACGCGGAGGAGCCTCCTGCATATCGCAGCGAATTTCAGCGCGACCGCGACCGTATTATTCATTCGGCCGCGTTTCGCCGACTGGTCTATAAGACCCAGGTCTTCGTCAATCACGAAGGCGACCTTTACCGCACACGCCTCACTCATTCGCTGGAAGTCGCCCAGATCGCGCGAACGGTAGCGCGAAGCATGTGCCTGAATGAGGATCTAGTGGAGGCCATCAGCCTCGCTCATGATCTGGGTCACACGCCCTTTGGTCATTCAGGCCAAGATGCACTTAACGCTTGTATGCGGGAGTTTGGTGGTTTCGAGCACAACCTCCAATCCCTACGCGTCGTCGATCAGTTGGAGGAAAGCCACGCCGATTTTCCCGGCTTGAATCTAACCTACGAGACCCGCGAGGGCATCCTGAAACACTGCTCGGCAACCAACGCGCGCGGTCTCGGAGAACTCGGAGAACGCTTTCTGCAGCGCCAGCAGCCCGGGCTCGAAGCACAACTTGCGAATGTTGCCGACGAGATCGCGTATAACAATCACGATATCGATGACGGCCTGCGCGCCGGGCTAATTAACTTGACGGACCTGGCCACGGTACCGATCGTCGCCGAGCAACTCGATGTGGTGCGGCACAGACACCCCGGAATCAGCGGTCGGCGCGAGATTCATGAAGTCGTCCGCAGCATGATCGGCGTATTTGTAACGGACCTCATCAATACGAGCTGCGAACTAGTGAGAGATGCGGCGCCCGTCGACATCGCCGCGGTACGCGAGCAGCCAAGCGCCTTAATCGGTTTCAGCGATGGCTATGCGAGCGAGAAGACGGCGCTCAAGCAGTTCTTGCGAGAGCATCTCTATCGCCATCCGCGGGTCAGCAAGATGACGAAGCAGGCACAGGACATCGTGTCGAAACTCTTCGAGATCTATCTCAACGACTACCAACGGATGCCGCCGGAGCATGCGGATCGAGCCCGCTCGCATCACGACGCCGATGGACTAGCTGGCGGCGCGAGGGTCGTAGCCGATTACATCGCCGGCATGACAGATCGCTTCGCCCTGCAGGCGCACGAGGCGTCGCGGAAAGGGTCGTAAGGGTGACTGGCAGCCGGCGCTGGTTTAATTCACCGCTCTGGTAGAATGCAGGCCGTGTCAGCCGCTTCTACCCGCCGCACCGCGTCTATTCCCGTTCGAGAACGCCTGATCGTCGCGTTGGACGTTCCGGACGCTGCCCGTGCCCGCTCCCTCGTAAAGGAACTCGACGACTCCGTCGAGTTCTACAAGATCGGTCTGGAACTCGCGATGTCCGGCGAGTACTTCGAATTACTGGGTTGGCTTAAAGATCAGGGCAAGCAGGTCTTCGCGGATCTGAAATTCTACGACGTTCCGGCGACTGTCTCCGCAGCCGTACGTCAACTTCATCGATGGGGACCATCCTTCCTGACTATCCACGGCGATAGAGCCATCATGGAAGCGGCGGCAGCCGAGAAGGGTCCTGATTTACGACTGTTGGCCGTCACGGTCCTTACTAGCCTCGATCAAGACGACCTGACGCAGATGGGGATCAACGTCGATGTGAAGACCCTGGTATTGAAGCGCGCCGAACAGGCCCACGCCGCCGGTTGCGACGGTGTGATCGCCTCGGGGCTCGAAGCCTCGGCTCTACGTGAGGCGTTAGGTCGGGACATGCTTATCGTCAGTCCCGGCATACGGCCGGCGGAGGGTGGTTCTGCGGATGATCAGAAACGCATCGTCACCCCGGCGCAGGCATTCATGAACGGGGCCGACTATATCGTCGTCGGCCGGCCGATACGCAATGCTGCCAGCCCACGTCAAGCCGCAGAGTCTATTCAAGCGGAAATCGCCAACACCGTTCGATGACTGCGGCGGAGGTCGCCCTGGCACGGCGCCTTCGGCACATGCAATGGTTTGCGACCGGTCTGCTGCTCGCAATGGGCATCCTGTTCGTCGTAACAAGCCTCTTCATGACCACCCATCCGAGGCTTGGTATCGTCGCCGCATTCGCGGAGGCCGGGATGATCGGCGCACTAGCCGACTGGTTTGCGGTGACTGCGCTTTTTCGGCGGCCGCTCGGACTACCGATTCCGCACACGGCAATCGTGCCGTCGCGAAAAAATGAAATCGGCCTGGCCCTCGCGCGCTTTATTCGCGATCACTTTCTCATCAAGGATGCGGTTTTGCCACGGCTGTCGCGTGCCGATATGGCCGGCAGGCTGGGTACCTGGCTGGCACGCGAGGACAACTCACGCCTTGTCAGCCGGGATCTCGGCAGCGCGCTCGATTGGCTGCTCGGCGCAGTCGACAGCGCCGAACTTCGCCAGTCGCTGCGAGACAGTCTCCGCCGTGCTCTCGAGCAGGCATCCGTCAGTGCCGGCCTGGGCGTCGTCCTGGATGTCTTCACTTCCGGCGACCACGCTAATGCTCTCGTCGATCAACTCGTTCAAGTCGGCCGTAGTCAACTCACAGAAAACGCGGAGATAATCCGCGAGCGTATTAAGGATCGCAGCCCTTGGTGGCTGCCGAAATTTGTCGACGAAGAAATCTATACGCAGTTGATCAGTGAACTGCAGCGCATCCTCGATGAAATCGGCGAGGACCCGGAGCACTCCGCGCGTGCCGATTTCAATGAGCGACTGCGAGCACTCCGGACCGCGCTCAAGGACGATCCGGTGATCGCGGAAAAAGGTCAAATCCTGCGCGACGAGTTTTTACGGCATCCGGCCGTTAAGGCCTATCTTGATGACTTGTGGCAGCGCATTAGAAGCTATCTCAACAACGCCTTGAACGATTCGGATTCGCCGATTCGCATCGGGTTGGAACGCGAATTGCGTATCATCGGCCAGAAACTACAGGAAGACTCCAAGGTCAGCGAGCGACTCAACGGCTGGCTTAGGGAACTGATCACCTATCTCGTGGAGACCTACCGGCAACCGCTGAGTGAGATCGTGTCGGATACGATCGAGCAATGGGATCCCACCGCGACCGCCGAGCGAATCGAACTGTACATCGGCCGCGACCTGCAATTCATCCGCATCAATGGAACCCTGGTCGGCGGCCTCGTCGGCGTAATCATCTATCTCGTCTGGGGCGCACTAGCCCTGTAGGAGCGGCCGCTGTTACTCGTCGCGCAGGTCGCGCTTTAGAACTTTGCCGACATTGGTCTTGGGCAGGTCATCGCGAAACTCGACTTGGTGCGGAATTTTGTAGCCTGTCAAGCGCTCGCGGCAATAGTCGACGAGCTCCTGCTCGCCCAGCGCTGCATCTTTCTTGACGACGAACAATTTCACCGCCTCGCCGGTACCGGCATCCGGGACCCCGATGACGGCAGCCTCCAGGACGCCTGGATGGCTAACAACGACGCCCTCGATCTCACTGGGGTAGACGTTGAAACCGGACACGATGATCAAGTCCTTCAAACGGTCCTCGATATAGATAAATCCTTGCTCATCCATTCGGCCGACATCACCTGTGTGCAGCCAGCCGTCGACCGTGATGGCCGCTGCGGTCGCTTCCGGCCGCTTCCAATAACCACGCATGACTTGCGGACCGCGGGCACAGATCTCGCCGATTTCGCCGGTTGGCAAGATCTCTCCACTTGCGTCGAATATTGCTACCTCGGTAGAGGGAAAGGGCAACCCGACGGAGCCGTTGAACTCGCGCTGCGTTAGCGGGTTGGAGCTGATAACGGGGGACGCCTCGGTGAGTCCGTAACCCTGGACGATCGGCATGCCCGTCAGCGCCTTCCAGTCGTCCGAGACGGCGCGCTGCACGGCCATTCCTCCCCCCATGCATGACTTGAGCGCGCTGAAATCGACCTCAGCGAACTCCGGCCGCTGCAGCAAGGCGACGAAGAGCGTATTGACGCCCGTCATGAAAGAGAAGGACGACTTCTTTAACTCCTTCACGAACCCGGCGACGTCTCTGGGATTGGTGATCAGCAAATTGTGGCCGCCGAGCTCTACGTAACAGAGTAAGTTAACGGTCAGAGAAAAGATGTGATAGAGCGGCAGCGGTGTGACAATGAGGTCCCCCGGCCCCTCGATCACCGGTCGCGACCAGGCCGCGGACTGCAGCACATTGGCCACCATGTTTCGATGAGTGAGCTCCGCGCCCTTGGCGACGCCGGTCGTACCGCCCGTGTATTGGAGGAACGCGATATCGTCAGGACCGAGCTCCACACGCTGATAGTCCCGGCCGGCACCGATTCCGAGTGCGACGGTATAACGTACGGTACCGTCTATCCGCCACGCGGGCACCAGCCGCTTGACGTACTTGAGGACCAGATGTGTCAGCACGCGCCGCACGGCAGGCAGATGATCGCCGAGCCCTGAGACGATAACGTGCTCCACTTCCGTACGCTCGAGCACCTCCGCCACCGTCGCAGCGAAATTTTCCAGCACGACGATCGCGCTCGCGCCGCTATCGGTCAGTTGATGCTCAAGCTCCCTGGGCGTATAGAGCGGATTGACATTGACCACCACGAGACCGGCTCGCAGGATGCCGAATACAGCGACCGGATATTGCAGCACGTTCGGCATCATGACCGCCACGCGGTCTCCGTGTTTCAGCTCCGGGATCGATTGCAGGTAGGCGGCGAAGTCGCGGCTGAGCCTATCGATAGCCGCGAAGCTCAGCTGTGTGCCGAGGTTGGAGAACGCCGGGCTCTCTGCGAAACGTACGAAGCTCGCCTCGAGTAGTTCTGCCAGGGACGCATACTCGTCCGGATCGATATCATGTGGAACACCGGGCGGATAGGCGTCTAACCAGGGCCGGTCTATCATTCGATTATTACATTGACAGTCAGAGCAATACCCTGATGAGCACGGCCCACAAGTTCTCCAGCATCACGTCGTTCCCACGGGCGTTGGGATGGATACGATCAGGCTGCATGAGTTCGGCATGTAACGCAACGTCCTCCATCAGAAAGCCCACGAGCGGAATATCGAATTCGCTCGCCAGCTCCGGATAGATTTCAGCCAACGCCTTCGTGTAGGAGGGGCCGTAGTTGGGCGGGATCTGAATGCCGGTGAGTACCGCGGTCGCACCGTGATTCAGTGTTAACTCGATCATCGCGGCCAGGTTGGCGCGCAAATTACGGAGCGGCTGTCCACGCAGCCCGTCGTTACCACCGAGCTCGATAATCACGATCGCGGGCTGATGAAGTTCGAGGATTCGCGGCAACCTGGCCAGTCCGCCGGATGTCGTATCCCCGGAGATACTGGTATTGATCACCTCATAACCGTAACCTTCGGTCTCAAGGCGATCCTCCAACTTAGACACCCAGGACTGCTCGATACGCATTCCATGGCCGCTGCTCAGAGAATCGCCTAGAACGACGATGGTCCGTTCTGCAGACCAGACGGACGTGGCCCCGAGAAATGCAACGAGAGCCGCTGTCAACACTCCGACAACTGAGTGGGCTGGAACTACGCCTTTGATGAACATGACCGATCCAGATTCCTTACTGAGCGCCCGCGCACTGACCAAGAAGGTCGCCAGCCACGAGGGCGAGCTGACCATCCTGAACGATGTCAGTCTCAGCGTAAAGCGCGGCCAGACAGCCGCTATCGTAGGCCCCTCGGGAGCCGGGAAATCCACCTTGCTCGCACTCCTGGCGGGCCTTGACGAGCCAACGTCCGGCGAGGTCTGGCTCGGCGATGTCGAGCTGACCAGCTTGGACGAGGACGGCCGGGCGAGGCTCCGCAATCGCCAGGTCGGCTTCGTTTTCCAATCCTTTCACCTGCTGCCGTCGCTGACGGCGCTCGAAAACGTGCTCCTGCCTTTGGAACTCAGCGGCGTGGACCATGAGATAGAACGGGCGGGCGAGGCGTTAGCGCAGGTCGGCCTTGAGAGTCGACTGCACCACTCCCCGCGCCAGCTATCCGGCGGCGAGAAGCAACGGGTTGCCATCGCCCGAGCCTTCGTGACAGAGCCGGCGCTTCTGTTCGCAGACGAGCCGACGGGCAATCTCGACAACAACACCGGTGAGCGAATCATGAGCCTGCTGTTCGAACTCAACGCCGCGGCGGCAACCACTTTGGTACTCGTCACCCATGACATCGCGGCGGCAGAGCGCTGCCATTGCGTGTTCGAGCTTGCGGCCGGCCGCCTCGTCAGCCCCGAACAATCGTCGACGTAAGGTCAGGCCAGGCGCCGCAGCTCACCGCCATCGAGGAAGTCCTTCACATTCTCCGCGACCTGATCGAGCGTTCGCTGCCTTGATTCCGACGCGGTCCAGGCAATATGCGGCGTCAGGATCAGGTTGGGAATATCGGCAGCCAGCAGAGGTTCCTCATCGGTCGGCGGCTCCGTAGCCAATACATCGATACCCGCACCGCCGATCCCGCCGGATCTCAACGCCTCGACCAGCGCCGCGCTGTCTATCAACGCGCCTCGGGCGGTATTGATCAATAACGCATCGGGCTTCATCGAAGCCAGTTCACTCTTACCGATCATGTGACGATTCGAGTCCGTCAACGGACAGTGCAGGCTGAGAACATCCGCCTGTTCGAGGAGTGCGTCGATAGCGATACGGTTTTCTGCCGGCGCACCCGGCCGGGCCGCGATTAGCACCTCCATCCCGAACGCTCGACCCACGTTGGCGACGCCCCTGCCGAGCGACCCATAGCCGACGATACCGAGCGTCTTCCCGGTGAGTTCACGGATAGGAAAATCGAATAACGCGAAAGTGTTGCTGCGCTGCCACGCGCCAGCGTTGACCACTGTCTGATAACCCTTGAGCTGGCGTGTCAGCGCCAGAATCAAAGCGAAAACATGCTGGACGACCGCCGGGGTACAGTAGTCGCGTATATTCGCGACCGCGATACTTCTCTGTCGCGCGGTCTGGAGCTCGACGTTGTCACTACCGGTTGCCGCTAGAACGATAAACTTCAGGCCGGGGTTCGCCACCATGGTCGCAGCATCCACGCGCGCCTTGTTAACGATTCCGATCTCGACATCTCGCAATCGACCGGAAATCTCGTTCGGCGGAGAGTAATCGTAATACTCTACCTCGACGAGTTGATCGAGCGACGCGGTATCGATTCCCGGGCCGAGAGTCCCATAGTCCAGGAAAGCAGCTTTCATCCGGTTCGTCACGGCGCAACAGCTTACACTATGAGCCCATGACGAAGCCGGCCAACAACCGCCGAACGAGCCCGGACACGCCGTTCTGGGAGCGCAAAACGCTCCAGGAGATGACCCGCACGGAGTGGGAGTCGCTGTGTGACGGATGCGGCCGCTGTTGCCTGCACAAGCTCGAGGACGAGGACACCGGCGAAGTTCACTATACCGACGTCGCCTGCCGGCTCTTGGATCTGCCGAGCTGTCGCTGTACTAATTATCCGGAACGGCTCAAGCATGTCCCCGATTGCGTCGTACTGAAGCCAGAGAATCTGGCGGATCTCGCCTGGATGCCGGGGACCTGCGCTTACCGCCGTCTAGCCGAAGGCCGTGGCCTCGCGCATTGGCACCCGCTCATCTCGGGAACTCCGACGACCGTGCATCGCGCCGGCATCTCAATACGCGGCAGGGCGGTCCCGGAGTCGGCAATCGGCGACGGCGAGATAGAAGAACATGTGATTCGCTGGCTCAAGCCCCCGTGCGGTGGGCTGCGAAAAGCGCCTCGTTAGTGGACTCAGCCCGTATTCTGCATACCGTGAGCGATCCCATTGATGCTGGCCATCAATGCCTGCAGCATCGAATCATCGGTTCGTCCGCCTTCACGCCAACGTTTCAGAAGATCCACCTGCAGCAGGCTCATAGGATCGACGTACGGATTTCGCAAACGAATAGCCCTACGCAACGTATCCTGCTTCTCCAACAGCTCTCTCTGGCCGCGTAGCAAAAGAATGAACTCCGTACAGCGTTCGTATTCGGCGCGTAGGAGTGGAAAGATCTCGTCGTGTAGCGGGCCGGCAAGCTCGGAGTAGCGCTCGGCGATATCGATATCGGTCTTGCAGAGCACGACCTCGACATCGCCGATAAGCGCGCCGAAGAATTTCCAACGAGCGAGCATCTCTTTTAGAGTCTCCTCGCCGTGGTGGTCGAGCGCGTGCTGTAGTCCGGAACCGACTCCGAACCAGCCGGGCAGCAACAGCCGCGTCTGCGTCCAGGCAAATACCCAGGGTATCGCTCTGACGTCCTGGATATTCGCGTTGTCCGATCGGTACGCCGGGCGCGAACCGATACCAAGCTGCTCAATGACATCTATCGGGGTCGCGCCGCGGAAATATTCCCAAAACTCCGGACGATCGTAGATCAGCTCCTTGTACACATCGCGGCTGGCAGTCGCGATCTCGCTCATGATCGAGCACCAATGTGGCTCCGAGGGATCCGGTACGGGCTCCTGCGCCGTCACCGCAACAACGGAACTGACCGTCTGTTCGAGAGAACGCATCGCGATAGCTCGCAGCCCGTATTTCGCGTTGATTACTTCGCCCTGCTCGGTCATTCGCAGGCGCCCGGCAATGGCGCCGGCCGGGGCCGCCATGATGGCTTCGTGAAGTCTTCCGCCGCCACGGCTCACGGTACCGCCCCGACCGTGGAAAATTGTCAGCGACACGCCCATGCGGCCCATAACCTCCACGAGCCCTTCTTGCGCCTGCCGTAGCGTCCAGCGAGCCGACGCCAGGCCGCCATCCTTATTGCTGTCGGAATATCCGACCATGACCATCTGATGGGACCGCCGTTTCTCCAAATGCGCCCGGTAACTATGGTCGGCGAGCAAGCCCGACATGATCGATGCTGCGTTCTGCAGATCTTCGACCGTTTCGAATAACGGTACGACGTCTAGCGGCACCGCGCTGCCTTTGGGCCCGAGATCGCCCCACTTCGCGAGTAGCAGGACCGATAGCACATCGTCAGGACCATGTGCCATGCTGATAATGTAAGGGCCGATCGCGTACGCGCCGTATTTTCGACGGCAGTGCGCGATGGCCCGAAAAACCGCCAGTGTGCGTCGGCCTTCCGATGAGAATCTGCCGACGGGTGATTCACGCCGATTAAGCGCCTCTTTCAGTCGCGCGGTACGTGCCTCGCAGGACATGGCGAGCCAGTTTTCTTCCTGCAGGCCCTCGCCGACGACGCGGCGATGGACTAACGCATTCTGCCGAATATCGAGCGTCGCGACATGGAAACCGAACGTCTCAATTCGGCGCAGGAGCCGATAGACCGCAAAGAGTCCCGCATTACGACCCTTGTTCTCCCGCAGACTGTCCGCGACCAATTCGATGTCGTGGATGAACTCTTCCGGCGACTCGTAAGGGAAGGCCGCGTCGTCGTAGGTCGCTTGCAAGCGGACAGCGACGAGTCGCAAGAAAACCCGGTAAGGCATCTGTCGATGTCTGGCGGGAACCGAATTTGCGCCCTGCGGGAAATGGCCCGCGTACAGGGCGCTGCGCCGAGTGATCTCCTCGTTGACGACAATCCTGCTTTCGCTCTGACTGAGCTGCTTCGAGAGCGCCGAACACTCGTTGTAGTACAAGTCGAGCACGAGTGCCCTCTGACGCGCAAGCGACTCGCGAAGACTCTTCGCCGTGACATTCGGGTTGCCGTCCATATCGCCGCCGACCCAGGACCCGAACCGGACCACGATGGGCGCACGAATGCGGCTGCCGTGCTCTGGGAAGACGGCGGCGATCGCCTCCTCAAGACCCTCATAGAACGGCGGAATCATCCGGTACAAAACATTCGTTAGAAAAAACAGAACGTGTTCTGCTTCATCACTAACCCTAACCTGCGCCTCAGGATGCTCCTCTGTCTGCCAACCGGTCGTCATCTCCATACGGATGCGCCCTAACGTAGCGCTCTCCTCCTGGGGCGTCATGTAGGGATCGAGCATCTCGATCAGGTGTCGTGCGATATTCTGCTGCTTCATCAACAACGTTCGTCGCGTCGCTTCCGTGGGGTGAGCAGTAAAAACCGGCTCAACCGATACCGTGGCAAGCACCTTCTCTAGCGTCGGCGCATCGACACCGGCTTCCTTTAGCCGGCGTAACGTATCGGCGAAGCCGAGAGGCTGTGGCGTATCGGCATCCTGCAGATAAACCCGGCGGCGGCGAATCCGGTGCACCTTCTCCGCCATATTGACCATCTGAAAGTAGGTGGAGAACGCACGAATAAAATCCTTGGCGGTACGCGGCGTCAGCGCAGAAAGCAGTGTCTTGAGCTCCTGGCGCGCGCCAACATCGCCTTCGCGCTGCGCAATCGACGCCCGGCGGGCCGCCTCGACAAGATCGAACAGCGCCTCTCCACCTTGGTCCTTAACCAGTTCGCCGACGAGTTCGCCTAGACGATGGACGTCGTCGCGCAGCGCCTGGTCCTTCTCGGCGAAGAAAATCTCAGCGCGGGGAACGGAATCTGATACAGGAATGGACATTCGCCGGACGTGTAACCCGGTACGAATTGTACCTTAGGCCGTGATCGTACACCCGATTCGCAGTCTCAGCGATAGCCCCGAGCCTGGAACTCGAATAGCTTCGCGTACCGGCCTTGTAACGCGACAAGTTCATCGTGACTGCCGCGTTCAACGATTCGCCCACGCTCCATGACGACGATGAGATCGGCACGCCGGACCGTGGAAAAGCGATGAGAGATGAGCACCGCTATTTTTTCTTTCGTCAACGAACGAAAGTGATCGAATATCTCAGCCTCGGTCTCCGAATCCATCGCCGCGGTCGGCTCATCGAGAACGAGTATGTTGGCCTCGCTGCGCATGAAAGCTCGGGCCAGAGCAACCCTCTGCCACTGCCCGACGGACAGCTCCTGGCCACTGTGGAACCAGCGTCCGAGCTGAGTGTCGTAGCGCTCGGGAAGTCTGTCGATGAACTCAGCGGCCTGACTCATGTCGGCGGCTTCGGCCCAGCGCTGTTCATTCCACAGGTTACCGGCGTCGCCGACGCCGATGTTCTCGCCGACCTTCAGTTGATAGCGATTGAAATCCTGAAATATAACGCCGATGGAGCTGCGCAGCGCTTCCGGATCCCACTGCACCAGATCCAGGCCCTGATAAAGGATACGTCCATGATCGGGTTCGTAGAGGCCGGCCAGAAGCTTGATCAGTGTTGTCTTGCCGGAGCCGTTGCGGCCCACGATTCCCACACTCTGCCCGGGTTTGATCGCCAGATCGATATCCTGCACGGCCGGCTGCTGCGCGCCGGGATAGGTGAAACTCACGCCTTCGAAGATCAATCCCGCACGCTCGTCGGGCCCCGTGAGCCTGGTGCCATGCCTGGTCGGAGCCGGCTGCTCCAGGTAGTCGTAGAGATTCGACAGGTACAGGTTGTCCTCGTACATGCCGCCGATGGCGCTCAACATCGCGGATACGGCCGACTGCCCCTGCTTGAACACGAGCAGGTACATCGTCATCTGACCGAGCGTAATCGTACCCTGGATCGTCGAGACAGCAATCCATGCGTAGGCGCCATAGAACGCCAGGTTCGTCATCAATCCCAACCCCAGGCCCCAGGTATCGCGGCGAATCGTGAGGTTGCGCTCCTCGTCGAACAGCAACCTGAATATCGCCCGATAGCGCTTTAGCAACTCTGGCCCGAGCTGGAATAGCTGAACTTCCTTCGCGTGATCCTCGCGCGCCAGAACCATCTCGAGATACATGAGCTTGCGCCGGTCGGGAGATCGATGCCGAAAAATCCGGAAGCGCTTGCTCGAGAAATGCGTCTCTGCGACGAACGCCGGAATTCCCGCGAGTACCAGTATTCCCACGGCCCACGGCGAAAACTGCAGTAGCAATGCCGCATAGCTCACGAGGGAAATGCCGTATTGCGCAAGACCGAAGGTTCGATTGACGAGGCTTAGCGGCCGACTGGAGGCCTCCTGGCGCGCTCGGTTGAGCTTATCGTAGAACTCGGAATCCTCGAATTGCGCGAGTTCGAGCGTCAGCGCTTTCTCCAGAATCATAATATTTACACGCTGACTCAACAGAACCCGCAATAGCGTCTGACAGAATCCGATTCCGCGCTGTACCGCGGCAACAGCGGCTACCAGTACGCCCTCGACGAGCACGAAGACAAGCACCTGGCCGTAGGCTGGCGCCGCACCAGACTGCGCCACCGCGATCGCTGCGACGACGGCGTCGACGATCAGTTTGCCGACGTAGGCAACACCGGCAGGCAGAAGTCCAGCGGTAATCGTGAATACGGCCAGCGCAATGGTCAGGCCCTTGTGCGTGCTCCACACGAGCTCAACGGCCCGGCGGCTATACCGGTAAACGCCGAGATAGCTCTCGAGGGCGATAGGGGATTTCTCGGCCCGGCTCGTGCTCACACTGGTTTCAGAAGTTGGCGATGGCTCGGCAGGCATGGTATTAGGGTTTCGCTGAACCTATCAATAGAACCCTGTTGGACCACTAGGCCACAATCCAAGAAGCAATCTGTGCCCATCTTACCGGACTCTCATGGCATCTTTGTCCTGCTGCTTACGCCGCTGGCACTGTACCTGTTCACGCGCGATTGGCTGCCCCTGGAGGCCTCCGGCCTTGCGATCCTGGTCATTCTCGTCGTCAGTTTTCAGCTGTTCCCGTACGAGGCGAACGGCGAGCAGCTGGAACCGACCTCTTTTCTCGCCGGCTTCGGGAACGAGGCTTTGATCACAATCTGCGCGCTCATGATCTTGGGCAAGGGACTCGAAGCGACGGGCGCGCTGCAACCGCTGGCCTTATCCCTGGCAAAAGCCTGGACGGCCAAACCCAAGCTGGCCAGCCTCGCGACGATGTTGATCGCGGCAATGCTGAGCGCATTCGTTAACAACACCCCGGTCGTCGTCATGCTGCTACCGATGCTGATCGGTGTGGCAGTACGGAATAAGCTCGCGCCGTCCTCGATCCTGATGCCGATCGGTTTCGCAACACTGATCGGCGGCATGGCCACGACGATAGGCACTTCCACCAATCTACTCGTCGTCGGCATCGCAGCGGACCAGGGGCTTGAGCCGTTCGGGATGTTTGACTTTACGTTGCCCGTGTTGATGGTCGGCGTCGTCGGCCTACTGTACCTGTGGCTCGTCGCACCGCGGCTTCTTCCCGAGAGGAAGCAACCTTTATCGGATCGCTCGCCGCGCGTATTTAACGCAATGTTCCACATTCACGATGCCAGTGCCGCTTGCGGTCTGACATTCGCCGAGGGTCTTGCGTTGACCGACAACGAGATGCGCGTGGATCGGATCGATCGCGGCGAGGGATTGTCTGTTACGAAATTACCATCGGTAACGATCCTGGCCGGCGATCGTCTGGCCGTCAGAGATACGCCCGAGCGTTTAAAGCAGTTTGAAAAGCAACTCGGCGCCACGTTGCACAGCGACCTCGGCGCCGACGATATCACGCTCACCGGAAAAGTCAGCGCCCTCAAGGACCGGCAACATCTCGCGGAGATCGTCGTGACGCGCGGCTCTCTGTTACATCGCGCCAGTCTCACGGGGACACGCTTCGCTCAGCGGACGAGTCTATTGCCGCTTGCCGTGCATCGCGCCCGCGAACCCGGCGCCGAGGACATCAGCGGCGATATCGGCGCCACGCGTCTACGCGTCGGCGACGTGGTTCTTGTACAAGGCGCCGATACGCAGCTCGAGCAGCTGAAGCGCTCGGGCAGCGCGTTGGTCCTCGACGGCACGACGGATCTGCCGCGAACCCACCGTTCCGGCCGGGCACTGGGCATCATGATCCTGGTCGTCCTGGCGGCCGCGGGCGGTTTGCTGCCGATCTCCGTGAGCGCTATCGTCGGCGTAGGCGCGATGCTCGCGACGCGCTGTCTGACGTGGGAGGTCGCGGCCGGCGCGCTGTCGCCTCAGGTCGTGATGATCATCGTCGCGAGTTTGGCGCTCGGGCTTGCGATGACTCAGACGGGCGGCGCTCTGTATATTGCGCAGGTCTTCGTCGAGAGCGTCCGGCTGCTGCCGACGCCGTTCATACTGAGCTCCCTGATGCTCGTCATGGCAATTCTGACGAACGTCGTCTCCAACGCCGCCGCCGGCATCATCGGCACTCCCATTGCTATCCAGATGGCTAGCGAGCTCAGCGTGCCCGCGGAACCGTTCGTCTTGGCCGTAATTTTCGGCGTTAATATGAGCTATGCCACCCCGTATGGGTACCAGACGAATTTGCTGCTGTTGTCGGCCGGCGGCTACAAATTCTCCGATTTTATACGCGCCGGAGTACCGCTTACCGCCTTGATGTGGCTCGGATTTTCGATCGTATTGCCCATGATCTATGATCTCTGACGCCTATCAGCCGCGTCGAACTTGACCCCCGAGAGCCCGCAAGGACATACTCTCGCCCCATGGACCGATCTGCGCGCAAGCATTCCCGTACCGACCGCTGGTGGCAAAGGTCCCCAGTGGAGAGGGTAGTGCGCGCCTAGACCGACGAGTCCAACTCGATCAAGGCAAACCCATCTCCGCCCACGCGGTGATGGGTTTTTTTATTTCTACAGCTTGTGAAATTTAACCGACGATGAAAGCGCCGTTCGACATCGCAGCTGACCTGGATACGCCAGTCTCGGCCTATATGAAGCTCAAGCAATTCAAGCCGTGCTTCCTGTTGGAGAGTGTAGAGGGCGGCGAACGCCTGGCACGTTATTCGTTCCTGGGACTCGGTGCCCGGCTAACCCTGGAGCTCTATCCAGACGTACTACGAGTCAACGGCGAGGCCGTGCCGCGACCCGACAGCGGCGCCGCCTGGCTCGCCGTCGTGCGCGACGCGTTAGCGGCGAGCCCGCAGCTCAACCCGGTAATCGAGGGTATCCCGTTTGCCGGCGGCCTCGTCGGCGCGACGGGTTATGACGTCGTGCGTTATTTCGAACGCTTGCCAGACAACCACCCGCCGTATGAAGGACTCCCGCAAGCTGCTTATGTCGCGCCCGAATCCCTGTTGATATTCGACCACCTGACCCGTCGGGTCGCGTTGCTGCATTCGGGTACGGACGATGAACGCCAGGCGCTTAGACAGGACGTAATCCAGGCCCTGCGCAGCGGTATCGGAAGCGGCAAGAGACAGGGCGGTTTCTCCGAAGCCGTTAGCAGCCTCAGCCGGGACGAGTTCAAGGCAGCAGTCAACCAGTGTAAAACGCATATTACGGCTGGCGATATCTATCAGATCGTTCTCTCGGTTCGTTTCAGCGGCACGACCGATCTCGATCCGTTTCAGTGTTACCGGGCTCTTAGATTATTGAACCCCTCACCGTATATGTATTTCCTTGAGATCGGCGAGCTCACGATCGCCGGCTCTTCGCCGGAGGCCCTGGTACGACTCGATGGTCGCAGCGCCTCGCTGAGCCCGATCGCCGGCACCCGTCCCCGCGGTCAGACGAGTGCCGAGGATCTCGCCCTTGAGGAGGAGTTACTCGCCGATCCCAAGGAAAACGCCGAACACATCATGCTCGTGGATCTCGCTCGCAACGACCTCGGGCGAGTCGCGACGGCCGGCTCCGTCCACGTCAAGCCGTACCGGAATATAGAGAGGTACAGCCATGTCATGCACATCGTTAGCGGCGTACGCGGCGAGATCGTCGCGGACAAGGACGCGCCCGACCTGTTTGCTGCCACCTTTCCCGCCGGTACGCTCGTCGGCGCACCTAAGGTACGGGCGATGGAGCTCATCGCCGGCATGGAACCCGTGGGCCGCGGATTGTACGCCGGCACCGTCGGGTACTTTGCCAAGAACGGCAACATGGACCAGGCCATCACGATCCGGACGATAGTATTTAACGGCGGCGAGTATAGTTTCCAGGCCGGTGCCGGCATCGTGGCGGACAGCGACCCCGAGCGCGAGTACGAGGAAGTGCTGGCGAAAAGTGCGATCTTGAGGCGTGCCCTTGAGATTGCGGAGGAAGGCCTGTGAGTGCGCGTCTGCTGTTAATCGACAACTACGACTCTTTCACCTACAACCTGGTACAGGCGTTCCTGGTACTCGAGGCGGAAGTTATCGTACACCGTAACGATGCCATTGATGTCGGCGAGGCGGCCGAGCTGAATCCAACCCACCTCGTTATCTCGCCGGGTCCCGGTCGCCCCGACGACGCCGGACGGTCGCTGGCCATGATCGAAGCCTTTGCGGGCAAAATTCCCTTGCTCGGCGTCTGCCTCGGCCACCAATGTATCGTCCAGCACTTCGGCGGCGAGATCGTGGCAGCCGGCGTGCTCATGCACGGCAAGACCTCTCAGGTAGAACATGATGGGTTCACGCTCTACCGCGGCCTACCAAACCCGTTCGAGGCCGGGCGTTATCATTCGCTAGCCGCCAATCGTAGTCGCGTCCCCGAATCGCTGCAGATCTCCGCGACGACGGACGTCAACGAAATTATGGGCGTTCGCCACACGGAGCTGCCGATAGAGGGCGTCCAGTTCCATCCGGAAAGTGTACTGACACCGTCCGGCCCCACTCTACTCGAGAACTTCCTCTATCCCGGGCGGGCAGGCGGTTAAGGAGCTGAAACGTGAGCACCGATACGGTTGAATTGCTGGAGCGCGTCTTGGCGGGCTCGGATCTCAGCGAAGCGGAAGCGGCGTCGGTTCTCCGATCGATGGCTGAAGACAAAATTCCACCGGCCCTGGCCGGCGGCCTGCTGATCGCCTTGCGGCACAAGGGCGAAGCCGCCAGCGAAATTCGCGGTTTCGCACAGGCTATGCGGGAACTGTCGCGACGACCGAACATCCCGGCAGGCGGACCCTACGTCGATATCGTGGGTACCGGCGGCGATAACTCAGGCAGTTTGAACCTATCGACCGGTAGCGCACTACTGGCGGCCGCCTCTGGACTCCAGGTCGTCAAGCACGGCAACCGATCGATCTCGAGCCGTTCGGGCAGCGCCGACGCGCTCGAGGCGCTAGGCCTACCGATACCGCTCGATGAAGCGCAGGCGGGCCGAAGTCTCGCAGCATTGGGGTTTACCTTTCTATTCGCGCCGCACTACCACCCAGCCATGAAAAGCATCGGGCCGGTGCGCGGAGCCCTCGGCGTACGCACGGTCTTCAATATTCTCGGTCCCCTCGCCAACCCGGTATCGCCGCCCTTCCACGTGATCGGAGCGTTCAGCGAGGAGATGGCCGAAGTCATGGCGCAAACGCTATCCGGCATGGATGCAGAACGCAGCTTCGTCGTTCACGGCGCGCCGGGTTGGGACGAGGCGACCCCGGTCGGGCCGTTCCTGTGTTTCGATGTCCGGCACGGCCTGGTGCAACGAAGTGTTCGCGATCCTGCCGACTTAGGGATAGCACGCTGCAGCGCCGAGGATCTACTCGGTGGCGAGGCAGGCGACAACAGCGCGCGACTCGCGGCCGCGCTTCGCGGCGAGGACACGCCGGCGCACCGTGACGCACTCGTGCTGGGCGCGGCCTTGGCGCTCGAAGTCACGGGCGCGGAGCCGGATGCGGAGAGCGCGGTGCGACGCGCTCGTCAGGCAATTGACGACGGTAGCGCAGCCGAATTTCTCGAACGTCTGCAAGCGTTCGGCCAGGAACTCCGCGCGTGAGAGGCGATTCATTTCTCGACCGTATGGCGAGTGCCAGCCGCGATCGCGTTAGTCTGGCTCGCGCGCGGGAATCCGAAACCGCGCTGCGCGCCCGGGCGACCGCTGTAGCGGATACGCCGGCGCTGCGACTCGGCGAGTTCGATCTGATCGCGGAGTTGAAGCTTCGCTCACCAGCGACCGGTTCCCTGGCGGAGCCGCACTTCGATCGCGATTCGCAGATCAACGCCTACGCGACCGGCGGCGCCGCGGTCATTTCCGTGCTGACAGAACCGACGGAGTTCAAGGGCACGCTGACCCATCTTCGGGAAGCCGCCTCGATTCTCACTTCTGCCGGTATTCCTGCGATGCGGAAGGACTTTCTTACCAACCCCTATCAAGTATTGGAAGCCAAGGCCGCCGGAGCAGGGGGGGTGCTCGTGATCGTGAAAATGCTGACCGACGAAGAAACCGAGACACTGCTGACGTGTGCACGCGACCTCGGTCTATTCGTCCTGCTAGAGGCCTTCGACATTCAGGATCTCGAACGAATAGGGAAATTAGCCGGGCCACGACTCGCCCCGGATAATGCGCCGGTACTGTGTGGAGTGAACTGCCGTGATCTGAAAAGTCTCGCCGTAAACTTCGATCGCTTCGCGGCACTCGCGGAGCATCTGCCGGTAGGACTGACGGCCGTTGCCGAGAGCGGCATCCAGGGCGACGAAGAGATCCGCGCCATTGCACAACTGGGCTATAAGGCGGCGTTGGTAGGCTCCGCGCTCATGCAGTCGCCCGAACCCGTGCAAGCCGTCGCCCGCCTCATTGCTGCAGGCACCGAACAGCGCACGGAGATGAGCGCGTGTTCGTAAAGATCTGCGGAATGACGAGCGAGAATGCCATCCACGCAGCCGTAACGGCAGGTGCAGATGCCGTCGGTTTTGTCTTCGCCGAGTCGCCGCGGCGTATCGCACCCGACAAGGCAGCCGAGCTCTGCAGGGACCTGCCGGAAAATCTGGTACGCGTCGCCATCATGCAGCATCCGAGTGCCGAAGAATGGCAGGAAGTCCGGGAGCGGTTCGCACCGGACTGGTTGCAGACCGACGCCGAAGACTTTCAGGCGCTCGATCTTCCTGCGGGCTGTCAGCCATTGCCGGTGTATCGGCACGGCCGGCTGAACCCCGCCGTGCTTCCCGCTCGCATTCTCTTCGAGGGATCGAAGAGCGGCAGCGGAGAAGTGGCAAACTGGCGCGAGGCGGCGGCCATCACAGCCGCGACGCATGTGATTCTGGCCGGCGGCTTGGATGCACACAACGTGGCCGAGGCCATCCATGCGGTCGAACCCTGGGGAGTCGATGTCTCCAGTGGAGTCGAGAGCGAACCAGGAACGAAAGATCCGGAGAAGATACAGATGTTCATCGCCCACGCGCGGGCGGCGGAGAGGCAGCAATAATGACGACAGATCACGACGCGCTATTTCAGGCATTGCTGGACGGCCAGTTTCCCGACGCCGAGGGCCGGTTCGGACCCTTTGGCGGACGTTACGTCCCCGAGACGCTGATGCCGGCCATCAATCGACTCACCGAGGGCGTTCACCGAAGCCTGTCTGACCCGGAATTCCAGCAACGCTTGGACGAAGAACTGACCGGGTGGGTGGGCCGCCCCACCGCACTGACTGCGGCACCACGCTTGTCGGAGCGCTGGGGAGCAGAAGTCTGGTTCAAACGTGAAGACCTGGCCCACACCGGTGCCCATAAGATCAACAACACGATCGGCCAGGCCCTGTTGGCACAGAAGCTCGGCGCCAGCCGGGTCGTAGCCGAGACCGGCGCGGGCCAGCATGGCGTCGCCTCGGCCGCTGCGTGCGCAAGAGTGGGGTTACCGTGCACGGTCTATATGGGCGAGGTGGACGTGGCTCGGCAGGCGCCGAACGTGGATCGCATGATCCGGCTCGGCGCAGAAGTCGTTCTGGTTACCTCGGGCGACCGCACGCTCCGTGCGGCCATCGACGAGGCCATGAGAGACTGGGTCTCGGATCCCGAGGGCACCTATTATCTGTTGGGTTCCGCTATCGGCCCGCATCCTTACCCCTATCTCGTCCGAGAACTTCAGGCCGTAATAGGCCGCGAAGCGCGCACGCAACTCCTTGCACGCTCCGGCCTGCCGGACGCTGCCTTCGCCTGCGTCGGCGGTGGCTCCAATGCGATCGGGCTCTTCTATGGCTTTCTCGCCGACGCCGAGGTCAAACTCTTCGGCGTCGAAGCCGGCGGCCGCGGGGAAGCGCTGGGTGACAACTCCGCAACGCTGGCAGCCGGCCGGCCTGGCGTCCTGCACGGCACCCATACGATGTTGCTCTACGACGACGATGGACAGATCCAGGAAACTCACTCCATCTCGGCCGGGCTCGACTACCCCGGTGTCGGCCCGGAGCACTCGTTGCTACAACTCGTCGGCCGGGTGGAATACGTCACTGCCAGCGACGACGAGGCGCTGAATGCGCTCGACGAATGCTGCTCGCTCGAAGGCATACTGCCCGCACTGGAGTCAGCGCATGCCCTGGCGGGCGCGAAACGTTGGGCCGAAGCTAATCCTGGCGCCCGAATTCTGATCGGCATGTCGGGTCGTGGCGACAAAGATATGCCGATTCTGAGCGAGTATGCGGCCAAGGGCGCCGACAAGGAGGCGGTCGATGCAGCAGCGTGAGCAGCTACGCGAGGCGTTAACGCTCGATGGCGCACCCGCACTGATCGCGTTCGTTACGGCAGGCTATCCAGAGCCGGCGCGATTTCTCGACATACTACGGGAAGTCGGTGAGGCCGCCGATGCCGTGGAGATCGGCGTCCCGTTTACCGACCCGATGGCGGACGGCGTCACGGTCCAGCGTGCGAGCCGGGCCGCCTTGCAGAGCGGCGTCAGTCTGACCTGGATATTCGATCAGCTAGCGTCTCGCGACTTCGAGCTGCCGGCACCTGTGCTACTGATGAGCTACCTGAACCCACTGTACGCATTCGGCTTTCGGCGCCTGGCGGAACGGGCTCTGGAGACCGGCGTCAGTGGCTTCATCGTGCCGGACTTACCGTACGAGGAAAGTGCGCCCTTGAAAACCGAGCTCGACGCTCAGGGTCTCGCTCTCGTACAGCTGGTGACCCCCGCCACACCACCCGATCGACTACGGCGTCTCTGCGCTGCCAGCGAAGGGTTCGTCTATGCAGTAACTCGTACCGGTATCACAGGCGGTAACGAGGGGCTGCCGGAAGAAATCGCCGACTACCTCGCCGAGGTAAAGCGCAACTCACGCCTCCCCGTGTGTGCCGGATTCGGTGTCCGGGAGAGAGAACAAGTCGATCTCATCGGACAGCATGCGGACGGCGTTATCGTCGGTTCGGCGCTGCTCGAAGCACTCGAGGCAGGACACAGTCCAGGAAAATTTTTAGCCGCGTTGCGACCGTGAACCCATGAAGAGAGTAACTGCTCACGAATCGCTGGCCTACATAGGCCACCTGAAGAATGTGCTGGAGCAGTCGGGTATCGCGTGCGCGATCAAGAACGCCATATTGTCCGGCGGGGTCGGAGAAATCCCGTATCTCGAATGCATGCCGGAGCTCTGGGTACTGAGCGACAAGGATCTGCCGCGCGCGACTGAACTCATAACCAATCTCGAGGAACCGTCGGAGAGCTCGGCGCAGTGGCATTGTTCGGGTTGCGGTGAAGTCAACGAAGGGCAGTTCGCGCAGTGCTGGCGCTGTGGCGCTGTGGCGACCGAAGACAGTTAGATGATCAGACGACTCGCATGACCCGCCGATGAAGTATTTCCATCGGCTCGTCGTCATCGCAGCCGTCGGCATCGCTGCCGCAAGCGCACTCCCCTTGCTCGCGAATTTCTGGTGGGTCTTCGAGTTGTTCTGTCATTTTCGCGTGCAGTATCTGGTGCTACTGACGATAATCGCCACATTGCTTGCGAGCCGGCGCCGCTGCAGATGGGCCGCGGCCCTCCTGCCGTTCGCGGCAATTAGCGCATTGCCGATCTACAGCGCCTGGCCGGCTGAAGAACGGGCGGCAGACCCAGCCGATCAGCTCACCGTGATGAACGTCAACGTGAACGCTGCGAATGGCAACTTCGACTCGCTCCTGAATCTCGTGGAGCAGGAGTTACCTGACCTTATCGTACTCGTCGAGATGACTGCGGCCTGGCAGAGCGCGATCGAGACGCTGAGCACTCTCAACCCCTATCGAATCGTCGTGCTGCAGCAGGATCGCTTCGGCATCGCGTTATTATCGCGCCTACCATTCCACGACCAGGAGGCAGTCGATCTGTTGACGACGCCGGCGATCTCTGCTCGCGTAACCGTAGCGGGACGATCGCTGCGGATTATCGGCGTACATCTGCGACCACCGGTATCTGCGGGATGGGCTGCGATAAGAAATCAGCAACTGGTCGAGATCGGCAGGCTGCTCGGGGATCGTTCCGAGCCCGTGATGATCGTCGGGGACTTTAATATCACGACCTACTCGTCGATCTTCTCCCGATGGCTCGAGGACAATGAGTTGCGGAGCGCAGCCACGCCAACAGTTATTACGATCAGCTGGCCGACATTTCTGCCCTTACTCGGAATACTCATAGATCAATTCATCGTCAGTGATAGTATTAGCATCGATGGCCTCCGTCGCGGGCCGGCATTCGGCTCCGATCACTACCCCTTAACTGCTACACTTTCCTTGAGAGGTGCGCAGTGACGGTGAACGCAACAAATAACGACGGACAGGCCACAGGGTCCCCAACAGCCTGCGTTCTACTCATTGGCAACGAAATTCTCTCCGGCAAGACTCAGGATGCGAATCTGCAGTATCTCGGTTCGGAGCTTGCGGGTCTCGGCGTCCGGCTGGTCGAGGCCCGAGTGCTCCCTGATGATGAGGATGTCATCGTTTCGACCGTGAATGAGTGTCGGGAGCGGTTCGACTACGTGTTCACAACCGGCGGCATCGGGCCGACACACGACGATATTACCGCCCAATGCATCGCCGAGGCATTCGGGCGAGAGTTGATACTGGATGAGAACGCGGTGGCGTGTTTACGGCGTGGTTCGTACGAACTGAATGAGGCTCGCTTGAAGATGGCTCGCGTGCCGACGGGCGCGACGCTGATTGAGAACCCGCTGAGCAACGCTCCAGGCTTCCAGGTCGAGAACGTCTATGTACTTGCCGGCGTGCCGAGCATCGCGCGCGCTATGTTCGAAACCATAGCCGCTGACCTCGTGGTCGGCCCGCCTATTTACTCTCGAAACGTCGACGTGTTTCTTCGCGAGGGCGACATTGCCGGACCGCTCGAGGGCATTGCAGCGCAATATCCTCAGGTCGACATCGGCAGCTATCCCTTTTCCCGGGACGGCCATTTCGGTGCGAATCTTGTCGTACGCGGCACGGATGAAAAGCAGCTCGACGAAGCCTTGACGCAGATCATTGCCGTCATGAGCGAACTCGGGGATGACTCGACGGTCGGTCTGCCCTAGCTACAGGTGTTTAGCCTTTCTCGCCGACACCGGCCCTGACGATGATCAGCAGGCCGGCGGCAGTACCGAACCACCCCGGCCATCCCGGCTCGGCGTCCAAGCCGATCCACAGCGCCCCCGCTATCAACAGCGCCGCACCGGAAATCACGCTGTTCGCAATCTTCGGTAGGCGGAAGATTCCGGTGCGCCGCGGCGAAAATTCCTTACGCACCTCTCCTGATCCTTCGTCTACCACTCCGCGTACTAGACGATGGATAACTTCGGGCAACAAGAGGAGATCTTCACTGATATCCGGCCAGCTCCTGAGCAGCCGCTCAAGATGAGCCCTCGGGTCAGTGCGCCGCTTCATCCAATCCTCCAGGAACGGCTTCGCTGTCTTCCATAGGTCCAGCTCCGGGTGGAGTTGCCGGCCGAGTCCTTCGATGTTGAGCAGCGTCTTCTGCAATAGTACGAGCTGAGGCTGAACTTGCATATCGAACTGCCTGGCCGTCTCGAATAATCTCAGCAAGACGAGTCCGAATGAAATGTCTTTCAGCGGCTTGTTGAAAATGGGCTCACAGACTGCCCGCACCGCCGACTCCAACTCATCCACACGCGTATCGGGTGGTACCCAGCCAGAATCGACATGAAGCCTGGCGACCCGAGTGTAGTCGCGCTGGAAGAATGCGAGGAAATTCGCGGCCAGATAGTGTTGGTCCCGGGCGCTGAGGCTCCCCATGATGCCGAAATCAACCGCGATGTAACGAGGATGCGACGGGTCTTCAACGTCGACAAAGATATTGCCCGGATGCATGTCGGCATGAAAAAAATTGTGCTGAAAGACCTGGGTAAAGAAGATCTCTACGCCATTCTCGGCGAGCCGCACGATATCCGTGCCGCGCGTATTCAGTGTCTCGATATCACTAATGGGTACGCCGGAGATGCGCTCCATCGTCAGGACATTCGTACGACAGTAATCCCAATAGATCTCGGGCACGTAGAGTCGATCGGAGCCCGCGAAATTACGCTTAAGCTGAGCCGCATTCGCGGCCTCCGTCATCAGATCCAGTTCTCTGTGGAGTGTTTTCTCGAATTCGCTGACGACCTCCACTGGTCGCAGGCGGCGGCCATCCTGCCAGTAACGCTCAGCCAGTCCGGCGATCGCATACAGCACCTCTAGATCCCGCTGGATCAGTTCGTTCACACCCGGGCGCAAAATTTTTACGACGACCGTTTCACCACCTTTGAGTTTCGCCGAATGCACTTGAGCGACCGATGCGGCGGCTAACGGCTGCCGCTCGAACTCCGCGAATACTTCGTCGACCGGTGCGCCGAATGCTCGTTCAATAATATCGACGGCTAGTTCGGAGCCGAACGGCGGAACCTGATCCTGAAGCTTGCTGAGTTCCCTGGAAATGTCTGCCGGTAACAGGTCGCCGCGAGTGGATACAGCTTGACCAAATTTAACGAAGATGGGGCCTAGCTCTTCGAGCGCCAGACGAAGCCTGACGCCTAGAGGCTCTCCACGACGACCGCGCCGCGGCAGCAGGCGGTGTAACCAGCCGACGGGTCTGAGCAGGTGCGTCGCCCCAATGACTTTTTCCAGGCCATGCTTTAACAGCACACGCTGAATCGTCAGAAGACGCAGAATCAAGCGGTATCGTCGCATGTCGCTTCGCTCCCGCTAATCCTGTGCCGCGATGTGCTGGTCGACTCTAGCGGCGACCCGTTCGGCAGCGTCTCTCAGCCTCTCGATCTCAGCGAAAAATCCCTCTACTTCCACTCGGGTCGGAACCTGGCGGCTCTCTTCCTGCAGATACTCCGTGGTATTCATACCCAACGCCGAAACCGCTTGTTTGCTCCAGGCACGGGCATTGCGAACCGTGCTGCCGATCCGATGGGCCACGACATCGCCGGCCAAATGAGAGAGTTGCTCTTCCAGGTCCGGTCGCGCCAGGCGCAACAACGTAGAGAAGTCCTCCGCTGCCTCGGCGTCGCCACTGATCGTGATACCGGAGTCCTTGAAGCCACTGAGAGCGTCACCGCGTAATGATGCAAGTAGAGCCAACGGCGTACCGCTCACAGTGGCGGTCGCGGACGATTCTCCCGCGAACTCCAGCCCCAGCTTCTCGTTCTCCGCAGAAACAACAATCGTGACGCCCGGACCCCTGACTTCGACGCCCAGGCTCTTACCGTGCAGGGAGGACAACAGATCCAGCGCGGCGGTGGACTCCTGAACGTGGCCGTTCAGTATCTGTTCGACGATTGCGAGAGGAGATGGCATCACGATGCACGGAATCCTAGATGCGATAACCGCGATGCAGTGCGACGATCCCGCCGGAGAAATTGAAATACTCGCAGCGCTCGAAGCCCTGTCGGATCATGAGTTCCTTGAGTGTGTCTTGATCGGGGTGCCGGCGGATCGACTCGGCGAGGTAGCGATAACTACCGCCATCGTTGAGTACGAGTTCGCCGACCCACGGCAGAACCTGCAAGCTATAGAAATCGTAGAGCGGTTCTAGCGGCCCAATTCGCGGTTTGGAGAACTCGAGAATCAACAATCTCCCCCCCGGCTTCAGCACCCGTAACATCGATGCGAGTGCCGCTTCCTTGTCTGTCACGTTTCTGAGTCCGAAGCCGATGCAGACGCAGTCGAATGTGCCCGACTTGAAGGGTAGCTTCTCCGCATCCGCTTGCAGATAGCGGATATTGGCGACTCGGCCTGCATTGATGAGCCGGTCACGCCCCAGGGCCAGCATTCTGGCGTTGATATCGGTCATGTAAAGCGAGCCGCCCGGACCAACCTGTCGAGACAATCCGAGGCTCAGGTCGCCACTGCCGGCCGCGATGTCCAATGCGACATCTCCCGCCCTGAGCCCGCTCTTCGTGACCGTCAGTCGTTTCCAGACCCGGTGCAGACCGGCCGACATGATGTCGTTCATCAGATCGTAGCGACCCGCCACGGAGTCGAAGACTCCGCGCACGCGAGCTTTCTTTTCCCCCCTCTGAACGGACTCGAAACCGAAGTCGGTCAGATCGTCATTGTCGTTCGTGTTCTTGTGATCCGTCATTCGGTTCCGCCGACGACCGGCGATGTCCCGCTTCTTCGAGCCGGGTAAGGTATCGCCGCCAGTTGCTCTCGTAGTTCACACCCAGATCGTAGAGTATAGGCCAGGTATACAGGCCCGTATTGTGCCCGTCGTCGAATACGAGGCGGACGGCATAGCGGCCGACCGGCTCGATCTGATCGATGTTGACTGTCTCTTTGGCGGGAACGAGAACCCCTTCGCCACCGCCATGGCCTTGCACCTCCGCCGACGGCGAGAAGACGCGCAGATACTCCAGCGGCAATTCGAACTGCTCGCCATCGGAGAACTGGATTTGCAGCTTTCGCGAGCGTTTCTGCAGCTTGATGTCGATCGGGTAGGGAGCGTTCTCCATCGTGTCTCCTCGCCTAGAGAATATAGCGCGTGAGATCCTCATCCTGCACGAGCTCGCCCAGATGCTCGTCGACATACGGCGCATCGATTACGACGGACTGCCCGCCCTTGTCCGCCGCCTCGAAGGAGATTACCTCCAGGAGGCGTTCCATGACAGTGTGTAGCCGCCGCGCGCCGATGT